>NZ_JBWYIS010000005.1:0-168572 GCF_056779945.1 Acinetobacter sp. ANC_7635
GATGGTAGTGTGGGGTTACCCATGTGAGAGTAAGTCATCGCCAGCTCATTATTCTAAACACCCCCTTCAATACAAGGGGGTGTTTTTTTATATATATAAATTGAAATAAAGATATAAAAATAAAGGGAAATGGATCATATAACTTACTGATAAAGATTTTTATATAGTGAGGAACTAATAATATAAGCCTTCATCAAATCTTCATTGATCTGTCAGAGGAATGACACCATCATGCCGTTTAATCATGAGTCCTTAATTAAGTGATACATATGGATTTATGAACAAGACACTTTTAAGCACAGTGCTATTGTCATTTTTAGCCCTTAGCGGTTGTAATGATTCTGATGATAAGATCACCTCAGATCAACAAAATCAGATAAAGGAACCCACACTTGCTTCATTTGCAAAGCTTGATGTGGCTACCTATGCCGATGGACCAGATTCAGGACTTTATGTGAAAGGTGCAAACGGTATTTATCCGCCATTTAAAGGTCAGCCAGTTCAAGGATTTTCTGGGGCATTAAAAAATGCTGATGAAACGTATCTTGTAATGTCTGATAATGGATTTGGGGCACAAGATAACTCAGCAGACTATCTATTGCGCCTTTATAATATTTCAGTAGATTTTAGAACTGCTAAGACCAACTCAAATAACGTTAAAGTACTGTCTCATATACAGCTTCGTGATCCGAATAAGTTAGTACCGTTCAAAATTGTCAATGAGAGTACGCCAGAACGCCTTTTAACAGGTGCTGATTTTGATCCGGAATCTATACAGCGTGATAAAAATGGTGATATTTGGATCGGAGATGAATTCGGTCCATTTTTACTGCATTTTAGTGCTGATGGTGTCTTAAAGAGTGCTCCGATTGCATTGCCTCATCCTGAAAAAGAAGGAGAAGAGCTTCGATCTCCACAAAATCAACTTCATCAAAGTGCGGCTGAAATAGAAAATGCGCTCGTGCAAAGAAGTGGTGGATTTGAAGGCATGGCTATTTCTCCAGATGGTCAATATTTATATCCAATGCTGGAAAAACCATTAAGCAAGAATGCGCAAAGACATTTATTAATTTCAAAATTTGATATTTCTAAAAAAGCATATACAAATGACCATTACTATTTTGAGCTCGACCCTAAAGCAACAGCAATTGGTGATTTCCAGTTATTTACTCAAAATGAAGGTGTTGTGATTGAGCGTGATGATACTGAAAATAATATTGGTGGTTTTAAGAAATTAGTTCGAATACAACTGAATGAACCGAAGCAGTTGGTTAATAAGATGGACTTGGTCAATTTAATGGATATTGCGAATCCAAATTTATTGTATGGTACGCCACGTGAGGGCGATATTATGACGGGTGAGCGTTTCGGTTTTCCATTCTTTACCATTGAAGATATTGTGATTGAAGGACCTGATTTAATCACAGTGTTGAATGACAATAATTTTCCAGGTTCAAGTGGACGTAATGCAAAACTTGCAGATGATAATGAAATTATTCAGATTAAATTAGACAAAAAGTTATATTAATTGTTCAAGGCCTCATAGATTTTGATCTATGAGGTTTTTTATTAAATTAAGTGAAAAATATAATAATGAAATAAGTACTTTAATAAATTCGTATTTGAGCGAGATATCATCATTACTCACCAATAAAATGATGGAAACACTGATTTTCATAAGTCAAACTAACTTTGGTCTAATGCGATATTTAGATAAAAAGCCTAATTTTGATTGGATTTTAGACTAACGTTCAATTTTTATTAACACAGAATTATGTGAAATTTACCTCACAGACTTTAAGCACACGATTTTGATGCGTCGCTCACAACAATTAAATTCAAAGTTGGTTGGATCGTGCTTAAAGATTATTGAAATACGATCTCTCACAGGAGGTGAGGAATGTCACAGCAAGCAATGAACGTCAATAAAATTATTGACCATGCTAAATTCACACCATTTCACTTCAATGTTGTCGCTTGGTGTTTACTCATTATCCTGTTTGATGGTTATGACTTAGCAATTAATGGCGTAGTTTTACCATTATTGATGGATGAATGGGGTTTAAGTGCTGTTCAAGCAGGCATGCTCGCAAGTACTGCACTTGCAGGGATGATGTTTGGCGCAATGATTTTTGGTTCTTTAGCAGATAAGATTGGCCGTAAAAAAGTCATTATGATCTGTATTATTTTATTCAGTGGATTAACCTTTGCGGGTGGTTTTGCATCCAATCCAACTGAGTTCGGTATTTTGCGTTTCTTGGCAGGTTTAGGGATTGGTGGTGTTATGCCAAACCTTGTGGCTTTGACCTCAGAATATGCACCTCAAAAAATGCGTAGCACCTTGGTAACCACTATGTTTAGTGGTTATGCGGTAGGTGGTGTGATGGCTGCATTATTAGGTTCATGGTTTACACCAAGTTTTGGTTGGGAAATCATGTTCTTTATCGCAGGTATTCCATTACTTTTACTTCCAATTATTTGGAAATTCTTACCTGAATCTTTAACTTTCATCGTAAAAGAAAATCGTCAGGAAGAAGCTCGTCAAATCGTGGCGAAGATTGAACCTAAAGTAAAAGTTGAGAAAGATACAACTTTCGAGCTGGATCAAGTAGATGAGCCTGAATCGGCAACTGTTGTCAGCTTGTTCCGTCGTGGTCGCGCTGTAAATACATTGTTGTTCTGGGTTGCATTCTTTACATGCTTATTAACCATGTACGCTCTCAGCAGCTGGTTACCGAAATTGATGATGGCTGCGGGCTACTCAATGGATAATAGCTTAATGTTCATGATGGTCATGAATGTTGGTGCGGTAGTGGGGATCGTTGGCGGTGGTATCTTGGCAGACCGTTACCATTTAAAACCAGTATTGATGTTCTTAGGTTTAATGGGTGCGATTGTGATGAGCTTAATGGGCTTCCAGTCGAATATGCTGTTACTTTACATCTTGGTGTTCTTGGCAGGTGCTGCATCGATTGGTTCACAGATGTTGTTATATAGCTACGTAGCTCAGTACTATCCATTGGCAGTTCGTTCAACAGGGATTGGCTGGTCATCTGCGATTGGTCGTATGGGAGCAATTGTAGGTCCAATCTTGATTGGTGGCTTACTAGGGATGAACTTACCAGCGCATTTTAACTTTATGGCAGTAGGTTTACCTGTGTTGATTACCGCAATTGCAGTGGCTCTGATTATGAATGAAAGTGAATCTGAAAAGATTGGTTCAAGTCAGCCAAGTATTGCCAAAGCTTAAATAATTGAATGATTTAAAAGCCTCCGTAAGGGGGCTTTTTTATTAAAGTAGCAGGAGCTAATATAATGATAATATTTAAAATTATTATCATTGATATGGAAAAAGATTGGATAGATTATGTTGTGGCTTTAAGTAATACATTAACACCTTTGCTAGTTTTAGCATTAACTGGCGTTGGATGGCATATAAAAAATAATGTCGAAAAAAATACAGATTTAGAATTAAAAAATTTAGAACGCATTAAAGAGTTAGAAGATAAATTACATGTAGATAGAATTGAAACATATAATTTATTATTAGAGCCGTTCATCATTATGTTCACAAGTGATGCTATCTTTAATTCAGATCCAAAATATAAGGGAAAGACTAAGGATCAATTAAGTATCGGAAGAATGCTGAGTGTAGACTATCGTAAAATTGCTTTTAAGCTTTCATTAGTTGCTGATGATTCGGTAATTCGTGCTTACAATGCCTTGATGCAGCATGCTTATTCTTATAACAAGATGAAAGATAATTCCCCTGAGCATGTGTTAGTCCAAACATCAGTCTGGATTTCTTTGTTATCTGAAATGTTATTGGCAATTAGAAAAAGCATGGGTAATGCTTCGACTGAATTAGATAATTGGGAAATGATAGAATGGTTTATGTCTGATTCAGCAGAAATGAAAGACTTATATTTATCTACTCAAACTAAATGAAAAAACGAATTTTTCATTATGGAACAAGACATGAAACTTAACTCATTCTCCCCAATCCCTGACGATGATAGCGAACTTCATCTTCCTGAACTCATCTATTGGGCTTCATTAGGCGAAATCACAGAAGTTGAAACAGCTTTAAACAACGGAGCTGATGTAAACCAAATTGATGATGAAGGTTATAGCGCACTTCAAGCAGCCGCAGAGAATGGGTACTTAGATGTAGTACAACTGCTAGTCGCAAAAGGTGCAAATGTTGCTTATAAAGGTCAATTTACTGCATTAGAACTCGCTGAAATGGCAGGCGAGCAAGAAATCGTAGATTACTTAAAAAGTCTGTAAAACATACAAAATAAAACCCCTAAAAAGGGGTTTTAATCTTTTAAGACTGCGTCAATTCTTTATAAATGGCTTCATTAAATGCAGGAATATCATCAGGACAACGTGAAGTAATGAGCGGCCAACCGCCAGTATTACAACGATGCACCTCTTCATCGACCCATTTACCGCCTGCATTTTCTAAATCAATTTTTACTGACTTATAAGACGTCAGATTTTTATCTTTGATACGTTGCGCATCAATTAATGTCCAAGGCGCATGACAAATAGCTGCGATTGGTTTTTGATGGTCAGCAAAAATTTGAATCATTTTTTGAACCTGTGGATGAATTCGCAAGTTATCCGCATTCACCGTTCCCCCAGGAATAATCAGGATGTCATAGTCATTTGCGATGACTTCATCGAAGCTTAAATCAGGTTGAACTTGATCAGAAGGCTCTTGATCCCCAACCACAGTCTGAACAGATTTCTTTTCTTCAGCAGCATGATAGGTTTCAATCCCTTTTGATTTTAAAAATGCTAAGGGTTTGATTAATTCATCTTTTTCAACACCAAAATTTGCAGTAATAAATAAAGCTTTTGCCATGTTCACATCCTCAATCTTTAAAATTTTGTATGCAAGCCGTTTGCACTAGGCTATTCCGTATTGTAGGAACAGCATAAGTTGCTTGCACTTTGGAAATTACAGTCAGAGTTGTTGCGTGACACACTTTAAAACTAACAAATGGAATGCATGAAAGTGTTGTGAAAGCGAAAAAGCATGATGAATAATTGTTTTACAAGCGTGACAACGTGTAGTGTGCTTAAAAAATTCTACGTCTAAGAAAAAGAAAAGCCCATCTTCCTGATGGGCTTTTCTTCGTATCGGCTGCTTTTAGGTATAACTCCTGTCGTACCTCACGTCCTGATGCTCAAACTTATTATTGTTGTTTTTTGTTTGGGAAACTTCCTGTTTCCTGATGGTTTAAGAATAGTGCAGTGTCGTTGATATGCATAGCCGACAATGGAAGAGATGATTGTAGGAAAATGCTTACAAAACAATCTAAGTGATTCATTTATCGTTCAATAGATCAATTTAGCGTTGTAAATTTTCACGAATGAATTGATCACTGTATTTTACCAGCTGATCTAATGCAGGTTGCTCAACAGGGTAGTGCCCGCCATTTTGTAAACTCATCACACGATAAGGTACTTTCAACTGTTTCAAAACAGGTTGGCTCAATTTTAAAGGAGTCCATTGATCCTGTTCAGGTTGAGTCAGTAACACAGGTGCTTGATTAAACTGAGTCAAAGGATATGGTTTTTGGTAATGCATATAGCTGTTTAAAAATTCCACGCTCATGCTATTACCTGCAGATGTTTTGTCTGCCAACATGATGCGTAAGGCTTCAGGGTCATTGGTGAGTTTTGACATCTTTGAAACCAAGGACATAGGTAAGGTGATTTGCTTCAAAGGAGTATGCGCTACTGCTTTCATACTTGGCAAAAGAATAGGGCTTAGAGCACTAAAACGCATAGTTCCTTTTTGAACGTCTTTAAATTCTTGATCGAGAAACGTCATTCCGATGATGCCATCGACATGTTGATTCTGCATGGCCACATGTAGCGTGAGCATTCCACCTGCTGAGAGTCCATAAAGGAAAATAGGACGATCATCTTTTTGCGCTTGTTCGTTCACAAAATCATTGACCAATTTCACCCAATGATCATAACGAATTTCTTTTTTTGAAGGATATTGTGTCAGACCATAACCGGGTAAATCCAATGCGAAGGTTTCATACCCTTTTTGGGCAAGTGGACGCCCAAGAATTAAACTCATCTGACGACCATTTGTACCTACGCCATGTAATAAAATGACTTTGGCTGGCGCTTTAGTATTGGGATAAGCATCGACATGTACACGGTAATTATTCCAACTCCAGTAGTACTCATGTGGTTTGTTTTGGTCGTTGATACGAAATTTCGAAGGGAGCCTTTGTTGTAATTGTTGCCAAGCTGCTTGTTGCTGGTAAGACTGTGGAATTTTAGATTGAGTCCAAGCCAAATTAGAAAGTAATAAAGCCATCATAGTGGTAACGGTTGTGAGTATTATTTTGAGCACGATTAAACGCCTTTCATTTTTTTCAAACACTATAAAAATGAAAAGCAACTTTGTTTATTACCCAAATCATCAGTCGTAAAGGAATTGAGTCAATTGCTAAGCTCAAGTTGCTGAAATTAAATGCATATTATTTTTTGTTTAGATTTGGTTGTATGTTAAATGTACAGAAACAGGTCTTAGGTCATCAGTGATGAATAGAAAATTTAAGCAGTTGTATTTGATTGTTTTTTAATCAAGCAAGTTGAGTTGAATTCATGGTAAAATGATCGGCTTTCATCTTTGATCTAATTTTTGATCTTCCATCTGCCAGCCGAGAATTGCTAGCCATGTCTACTGCTTATACCGCTCAGACTGCGCCAAAAGCGTTGTTTGATTACGACAAATATTGGGCGTCTTGTTTTGAACCCGCGCCTTTTTTGCCGATGTCACGCGAGGAAATGGACCAACTCGGTTGGGATAGTTGTGACTTTATTTTTGTTTGTGGTGATGCTTATATCGATCATCCATCATTTGTAACCGGTATCATTGGCCGTGTGCTTGAAGCGCAAGGTTTCCGTGTTGGTATTATTGCCCAACCAGACTGGACGAATGTTGAAGCATTCCGTGTACTTGGTAAACCAAATATTGCTTGGGGCGTATCGGCAGGTAACATGGACTCTATGATCAACCGTTATACGGCTGACCGTAAGATCCGTTCAGATGATGCTTATTCTCCAGATAACCAACCGAATAAACGTCCTGACCGTGCAGCAACAGTCTATTGTCAACGTTGTCGTGAAGCGTTCCCTGATGTTCCTGTTCTGCTAGGCGGTATCGAAGGTTCATTACGTCGTATCGCGCATTATGACTATTGGTCTGACAAAGTTCGTCGTTCTATTTTAATGGATTCAAAAGCCGATCTATTGATGTATGGTAATGGTGAACGCTCAATCATTGAAGTGATGCACCGTCTAGCCAAAGGCGAAAAAATTACAGACATTACTGATGTTCGTGGTACTGCATTTATTATTAATAAGCATAACCGTGCAGCGAAAGCTAAATTTGTTGAGATCGCATCAAATGATGTCGATACCATAGGCCGTGTTGATCCAATCATCAATCCATATGTGATGACCGAAGATATTGATGGCTGTGAAATTGAGAAAGACAAAGGCAACAGCTTAACGCAGTATCAGAATTTCCAAAAAGAAGTGGTCAGCAATCCGATTGTTCGTGAAGGCGACAATTTGGATGCAGATACGCAAATCGTGCAGTTACAGCCATCATCTAAGGCGATTAAACATAAATTGCCACCACGTGAATTGGCTGTGATTCGTCTGCCTTCTTTTGAAGAAGTTGCCAATGATCCAGTGCTTTATGCCCATGCAAACCGTATTTTGCATCTAGAAACCAATCCAGGGAATGCGCGCGCACTCGTGCAGAAGCATGGTGAGCGTGATGTCTGGATTAATCCACCGCCAATCCCACTAACCACAGAAGAAATGGATTATGTGTTCGACTTGCCTTATGCACGTCTACCACATCCATCTTATGGCGATGCGCGTTTCCCAGCGTTTGACATGATCAAGTTCTCTGTGAACATCATGCGTGGTTGTTTTGGTGGTTGTACCTTCTGTTCGATTACGGAGCATGAAGGTCGAATTATTCAAAACCGTTCTGAAGAGTCGATCTTACGTGAAGTTGAAAAGATTCGTGATACGGCGCCGGGCTTTACAGGTATTATTTCGGACTTAGGTGGTCCGACAGCCAATATGTATCGTTTGGCATGTAAAGATCCAGAAATTGAAAAGAACTGTCGTAAGCCATCGTGCGTGTTCCCAGGTGTTTGTCAAAACTTGCATACTGATCACGCACCTCTTACGCAGTTATATCGTAAAGCTCGTGCTTTACCAGGTATTAAAAAGATTTTGATCGGTTCGGGTCTACGTTATGACCTTGCAGTATTGAACCCTGAATATGTCAAAGAATTAGTCACGCATCATGTCGGTGGCTACTTAAAGATTGCACCTGAACATACCGAAAAAGGCCCTCTCAATAAAATGATGAAGCCGGGTATTGGGACGTATGACCGCTTTAAGCAAATGTTTGATCGTTTTAGTAAAGAAGCAGGTAAGGAACAATATCTTATTCCTTACTTTATTGCGGCGCATCCGGGTACAACCGATTACGACATGATGAACCTTGCAATTTGGTTGAAAAAGAATGGTTTCCGTGCTGACCAAGTACAAACCTTCTATCCATCACCAATGGCAACTGCGACCACCATGTACTACACCGGTAAAAATCCGCTTGCGAAAGTGGCACGTTATACTGAAGATGTCGACATTGTAAAAGGTGAAAAACGCCGCCGTTTACATAAAGCTTTCTTACGTTACCATGATCCAAATAACTGGCCTTTACTGCGTGAAGCTTTGAAAGAAATGGGTCGTCAGGACTTAATTGGTAATTCTAAGCAACATTTGATTCCGACGTATCAGCCTCAGGGCACGGATGGTCAATATCAATCTGCACGTAAGAAAAATTCAACTGTTGCAGGTGATTCACAAAAACGTACGGGTCAAACCGCTAATCGTGGTCAATCACAAGGACAAAATAATCGTCCGAAGAAAGGCCAAATCTTGACACAGCACACTGGTTTGCCACCACGTGAGACTGGAGATCGCAAAAAACCTTTTGGCGAGGGGAAACCTAAGGGTAAATCCAAACCCAAGTCTCGTGCATAAATGATAATTTCTTTCAAAAGGACGCTGCGGCGTCCTTTTTTGAACATTTTCTATACAATATTTTCGATGATGCTCATTTATCGGAATATTGGGCTTGATTTGGGTAAGTCTCTTTTTTATTTTAAAATAATCATTTAAATTAGTAGTTTAGTGAGGTTTTGAGTTTTTCATTTCAGGTGATATTGTGTTATCTTCAAATGAAATTTTCATCATTGTCCAACAATTATGCAATAGTGTGATGTGGTTCATGTTTTAAACTATAGCCAATAAGTGCAGAACATGTTTAATATAAGCTTGGTCTGAAGCGCTTTTCACTTGGACTATGCGATGTATAACATCAGCATAATGAAACAATAATAAAAGTTGTGTTTTTTGAAGTAGTTTAAAAAAGAAATTAACGATAAGAATTCAAATAAGGATACTAGTCATGGATATCATGATCATCGCGAGTGTGATCATACTCGCTGTGGTGTTGTTCATTGCTTATAAAGGATTAAAGCATCAACAACCCTCTGATAGCATGCTCCGTCAAAGAGCAGTGTTTAGCCCCTATCAGCAAGTAACTTTCAATCGTCTTAAAGAAATCATGCCAAATGCGCATATTTTGGCACATGTCTCTTTTGACGCCTTACTGACCACAAAGTTACCGCGTACACGCCGTAAATATGAGTCAATGTTTGCCGATTTTGTGGTGATGAATAAGGATTGTAAAGTTCTTGCCATTGTCAGTTTAGAAGATAAATTTTCATTCAAACGTGGACATACTTTACAGTTTCAAAATGCATTACTTGAAACCGCGGGATACAAAGTGATCTCTTACCATGCTGTCCCAGAATATGTGCAGTTAAGACGTGATTTTTTGGATGAATACACTGAGGATATGCCAATTGAATGGGGAGATGAATCCGTGATTGAGCATAAATTAGAAAAGTATAGTGCTGGGCGATTGGCAGATATTCGCGCATTTAGCTAATCATCTTTGAAATAAAAAAGCATGCTCAGGCATGCTTTTTTTATCAAGGTTTCGCGGCAATTACCGTTAGCTCAACAAGAACATCGGGATGATACAGTTTAGCCTCTACGCATGTACGCGGTAGAGCTTGAATATCAGAAACCCATGCATCCCAAACTTCATTGAATGCTGCATAATCTTTGTCAATATCTTTTAGATAAATTGTCACAGACATGATATGGCTTTTATCTGTACCTGCTTCAGCCAATAAACGGTCAATAATGTCAAAGGTTTGTTGTGACTGTCCACGAATGTCGAGAGACGTATCTTCTGCTAACTGACCTGCCAGATGAACGAAGTGACCAAAAATAGCAACCTCAGAAAAACGTTTTTGAACGTATAAACGTTGAACAGACATAAAGCTCATCCCTTATAGATATAAATATAGATTATGAAATGCCGTATAGGATTTAGAAAGTATAGGGTAAGTGGAACTATGAATTCGGTTTAATTGCTGTATCTCTGAAAGTTTATTTTTATGGGAGGAGATCAGAAATATTTGGAGGAAAAAGACATTGTACCCATTCAAATTAGAGTGCCCTGTAATATTCGGATGGATTGTCACGCCAATCACAGGACAAATGTGTTAGATATAGGTCTTCTAACAACATCTCAGCAGACACATGGGTAAATGTATTGCGCGATTAGATTACTCTAAAAAGGAAAAAAAGGCGAAAAAAATTGACTTAATTTTGTTCTTTTGCATGAAAACTAGACGAAATTTACAATCCGAATAAATTGAGTTGCGTATCTTGTTGTTTTTCTGAAAGTTGATACACCCCAACACCAATGAGTCTAAACTGATATTCATCAGGAATATTCATTTCCATTAACAATAATTTGAGTGCCAGTTGCAAATCCTCTATGTGATTGAAAGGTTGTTTAAAGCTTTTAGAGTGTTGTAAAACTTGAAAATTTTTAAGTTTGAGTTTGACGCTGATACCTCTAGCGATCATTTCCTTGTTTTGAAGATTTTGCCAAACACGAGAAAGCAGTGAAGTCCAAAATTGATCACATTGGTTTAAAAAAAGATCTTCATCAAACGTGGTTTCTTTAGAAATTTGCTGTCTTTGGCGTTCGCTTTGAACAGGTCGCTCATCGATCCCTTGAGCATAGAGAAATAATTGTTTGCCATATTTTCCGAAATGATGAGTGAGAAAGTTTTCTTCGACTTGCTGTAAATCCCCAAGTTTTTCGAGTTGCAAAGCTTTTAATTTTTCCTGTGTGACCTTTCCTACACCAGGGATTTTTTTGAGTGGAAGATCATAGATAAACTGTTGCACCTGATTGGGTTTGATCACACAAATGCCATTCGGTTTATTCCAATCAGATGCAATTTTGGCTAAAAACTTATTTGGTGCAACGCCTGCTGAGGCGGTCAATCCAGTAAGCTGAAATATTTCATCACGAATATGCATCGCAACTTCAGTAGCGCTTGGGATCTGCTGTAAATTTTCAGTGACATCCAGATATGCTTCATCCAGCGATAAGGGTTCGATGATGCTGGTATGTTTTTGAAATATCTCATGAATTTGGGCTGATACATGTTGGTATTTAGAAAAATTTGGCTCAATGACGATCACTTGTGGGCAAAGTTTTTTGGCTTGTGTCATCGACATGGCCGAACGTAAGCCATACTCACGAGCTGGGTATGATGCTGCTGCAACGACGGCCCGTGGGTGATGAGATGCAATGACCACAGGTAAGTGTTGTAATTCTGGACGCTCTCTAAGCTCCACAGAAGCGTAAAAAGCATCCATATCGATATGAATTATCTTTCGCAAAATGTTCAATCAATCATGAGATGCCTTAATTTTAACCCATAATTAAGGCATCGTTGAGCTGATTATTGGGTATGCGTAAGGCTCCGTCAGTAAAGTCACCTTTCGACCTTGATGCTGTGCATGATCAATCACGAGTTGTAGGCTTTTCGGAGAATGATCTGCTATTCGTGGTAGAAACTCTAAAGGCTGTGAAAGTGGTTTAAAGAAATTGTCCCAATGAATTGGAATGACTTCTTTCGGTTGTAACTGATCAATGGTTTCAGCGAGATACTGTTGTTGAAACTCGGGTGATTGTTTTGAAAGCTGAGCAATTCCTAAAAACAAGACATCTACATTTAACTTTTGAAATTGATTAGGAAGCGCACCTGTGCTGGCTTTAACTAAAATTTTGTGATTATTGTGCTCAATCAAGTAGTCAAAGCTACCGCCTTCTTTAAACTCATAAAAACGTGCTGGCTGAGGCAGTGGATGCAGAATCTCTTCACCTAAATCATTGTTCACTGCTGTAGGTGGCGTATGTTGTGAGGGAATAGGCGTAATACGAAATGCACCCAATTGTAGTGCTTGAAAAGGCACTGCCAGTTTCAATTGATGCTCAGGCACTTTGCCGCCTCGTGCTATATTTATTGTACTCAACGAACCAATGATGTGAGTTTTTGGGAGTGAACTTCCGAGCACTGAGATATCCAAAGCATGATCATAGTGACTGTGGGTCACCAATATGGCTTTGAGGCGTTTAAGCTCATGGTCCTGAATCATATTGTGAAGCAGTGCTTGATCACTGGAGAGGCGTTGTAAAGCAATGTTCATGAGAGATGGTCGACTAAAAAAACCATCAATTAGAATTTGTGAATTACCATCATCAAATAGCAATGTGGAAACGCCAAAAAAGCGAACATTTAATTTTTGTTCACTGACGGGTTGGTCTATTTTAGCCTTCCATTGATTAAATTCGGAGAGCTTTCCTGATGGTTGCCATAAATAAAAAAACGCAGCCATGAGCGTGACAGCCAAAAGACCAACCACTGTTAAAATCCCTTTTTTAAGCGACATCATGTCATCCTTATAAAGCGTAACTCGCTTGCTTGAGCCCAGTTGCACTCTATTTTTTTGTTAGATCTCTTTAGTTGTAACGTACTGACTCCTTAAGATTTATGGCTCAATTTGATTTAATTTTAGAAATTTTATCCAGTCGTTTTGATCGCCATTAAATACATTCAAATCCACTGGTGTAGAAATACCCTTAATTTTACCTTTATTAGTGTATTGCCAAAAGATCCAATCTGGATTGTCTTTTAATTCAGGTTGAGAGTTGTATTCACGTACCCAGAGTGGGGTATTCGTAAAAGCATCCGCAAGTACGATGTTATAGAAGGCTTTAGAAACATAAAAGATAGGTTGTTTGCCATAATGTTGATGCAGCAAATCATGCATAACATCGATTTCATATAACAGTTGTTCTTTGCTATAGGTATTGATGCAATTGCTGTCGTATTCCAAATCAATGACTGGAGGAAGGGCATCTTCTTTACGTGGCACAGAATCAATGAAATTTAATGCCTGAACTTTACCATCACGGCAAAGTCGATAGAAATGATACGCTCCGACTTTAAAACCATGCTCGCGTGCTTTGAGCCAATGATCCTGAAATTTTCGATCTTTAAAGTCGCCACCTTCTGTCGCTTTGAGGTAGACAAATTGATATTCCTTTTTGGGAATTTGTGACCAGCGAATTTCTTTTTGATGATGTGAGACATCAAATCCTTTGATTGGATATTCTTGAGCTGTTGCTGGTTGAAACGGCAAAAAGAAAAAGCTCAATAATCCGACCATGAGTGCGATCAGGGCTGCACCTAAAAGGGAAGTCCACAAGATAATCTTTTGCGAATAGATATGCTGCTTATTTTTTGAATTCATGAGCACTTAAAGTTTGGTGCAAAATATAATTAATATCATAACGCGAATAAACGTAAATGGTAGTGACAGTATCTAGAATCCATATCCATTAGTCATCATCCATTTCTTTCGGAATTTTCCAAAAAATAAAGATGGTAATAATGTTAATTGAGCCCATTAAAATTAAGGTCCATTGGAAGGCCTGTTGCATTTGTGCAGTACCAAGATAAGCGGTGAATACATTGACCAGTGTACCTGCAAGCGCTACACCAATACTCATAGATACCATCATAATCATCGAGAGAAAACTGTTACCACTACTAGCATCTTGTTGAGGCAAATCCTTTAAGGTTAGCGTATTCATAGAAACAAATTGCAGTGAGTTCAACATACCAAAAATGAAGAAATGCAATGTTCTTAACCATAAAGGTGTTTCGGCTGAGGTGAGGGCAAAACTTGCAATACATAAGCCAATAAGGCAGGTATTGACTAATAACACCCGACGATACCCAAATCGTTGAATAATTTGGCGAATGATCGGTTTGGATGCCAGTGAACCCAATACCGTTGGAATCATAAGTAAACCGGTAATAAATGGTTCAAAACCAAAAGCAACTTGTAGCATTAAGGGGATAAGAAAAGGCATCGCATTGCCGCCTAAGCGGGCAAAAAAGTTGCCTACAATACCAATCGCGAAAATTTGATTTTTGAATAGTTTCCCACGAAATAGAGCATTTTGGTGGGTATGGGCATGCACCATGTACCAAGCACTTGCAGATAAACCAAACACAATAAGAACAATACTCCACCATAGTGGAAGATAGGGGCTAGCAAAATTTTCAATCCCTAAACTTAAGCCAACCATCGCGATGACTAATAACAAGAAGCCAAAAAAATCAAATTTAGCAACATGGGTCTCGGTTACATTTGGCATGGCTTTAAATGTGAGAAAAACTCCAATGAGTCCAATAGGAATATTAATTAAGAAAATCCACTCCCAAGTCACGTACTCCACCAGCCATCCGCCAAGAGTAGGACCGATTAAGGGGCCAATCAGACCTGCAAGACTCATCAGAGACATGGCTGCAAGGAATTGCGTTCTAGGAATGATTTTCAACATTGCAAGACGCCCAACTGGAAGCAGTAAAGCACCTCCAATCCCTTGAATCACTCGGAAAAATAAAAGCTCATTTAAATTAGAAGAAAATGCACATCCGAGCGATGCCAAAGTGAAAATGATAATTGCAGAAAAATAAACATTTCGGACACCAAATCGGTCAGCCAGCCAACCACTGAGTGGAATACAAGCTGCGACTGACAATACATAAGCCACCACGACACTATGCATGTGTAGAGGATCTTCATTGAGGTGATGAGCGATTGCAGGAATCGCAGTATTGATGATAGTTGTGTCTAGACCTTGCATAAAAAAGCCGATCGAGACCAAAAACACCAATAATCTAAACTCAGGCTGTAAGGGTTGGTGTGCTGTGCTGCTCATCTTGTAGGATCATATTAGTAAGTTAATATTTTAAAACAGTTTCTCAGTATCACTTGTGGTTTATTTACGAAGGATTTGCAACAAAATTGCAATCTGATGGTCACAGCATTGTCATCGCATGGTCATAGAGTTGTTGCCAACAACATCATAAGAAGATTAAAAAAATGAAGCTAAAGTCTAACGCACTTGTGATCGCAATGTGTGCATTGGGGCTAGGGGCATGTAATGATGACACTAACAATATCACATCAGTACCAAATATTACGCCTGAATCGATTGAACTCAACTATCTCAGTCGTACAGAAAGTCGTGGTTTTGCGGTCAGCGCAGCAGAGATACCTGCCTATGATGCACAAAGCCAAAGATTGTTTGTTGTAAACGCAAAAGAAGGCGTGGTTGATATTTTTGATTATCGCCAACCTCAGCAACCTAAATGGATTGGCTCTTTAGATGCTAAATCATATTTAACAGACTCAGAAGTAAATAGTGTTGCTGTAAAAAATGGAATTGTTGCCTTAGCTGTACAAGCCAAAGATAAAACAGATCCAGGAATCGTGGCACTTTTTAATGCCAATGATTCGAGCTTTATTGCCCAAGTTCCAGTGGGTTCTCTACCCGATATGCTGACCTTTAGTGCAGATGGTAAAACCTTATTAGTGGCGAATGAAGGAGAGCCATCTCATGATTATGCGATTGATCCCGAAGGTTCGATTTCAATCATTGATCTCTCAAATTTGAACAAACCAGTTGCAAAAACAGCTGACTTCAAAGCCTTTAACAGTCAAGCACAGCTATTACGTAATCAAGGTGTGCGAATTTATGGTCCAAATGCAACAGTAGCGCAAGATTTTGAACCTGAATACATCACACTCAGCGCAGATGGCAAAATTGCATGGGTCGCATTACAGGAAAATAATGCCTTAGCTAAGGTGGATGTTTTAAATGCCAAAGTCATGGCTGTTTATCCGCTCGGTTTTAAAGATCATGGCTTACAAGGTCATGGTTTAGATGTCAGTGATGCCGATGGTGAAAATGGTCTTGCGAAGATCAATATTCAAACTTGGCAGCATGTTCGTGGCTTATATATGCCTGATGCGATCTCAAGTTACGAAGTCAATGGTAAAACGTATATTGTCACTGCCAATGAAGGGGATGCTCGTGCTTGGGGTGAAGATGATCCTGAATATTGGGGAGAGAGATTGAAGGATAATCCGAATGCTCAAGGTAATATTAAAAACGGTTTTGTTGAAGAATGGCGTGCGAAGCATCTATTCCATAAAGATGGTTTCGACAGACGGCAAGGGGAAGATCTGCCACCACAATTAAGAGCACTGGCGAAAGGTGCTGAATTGAATCCTCTGCATTTTGCATATTGTGGAGCGATCGATGGCGATGCTAAAGGATGCCGTGAAGACAAGATGCTTGGTCGTTTGAATATCACTTGGACTGAAGGTTATCAAAAGAATACTGATGGCACACCTAAACTCAATGCTCGAGGCAATTTGGTTTATGATCATTTATATAGCTTCGGGGCACGATCTGTCAGTATTTGGACAGAAAATGATGCACAAACAGGATTAGAGCTGGTTTGGGATTCGGGTGATGATTTTGAACAATATATTGCTCAGCACCATCCTGAGATCTTTAATGCAAACCATGAAGAAGCAGGGTTCGATAATCGTAGTGACAATAAGGGACCAGAGCCAGAAGGCGTGGTGATCGGTCAAATCGGCCAGAAAACTTATGCATTTATTGGTTTAGAACGAGTTGGAGGCGTGATGGTATATGACATCTCCAATCCTGCCCAACCCCAATTTGTGCAATATATTCATTCGCGAAAACTTGATGCAACCACTGCCGATATCGAGGAAGGTCAGGCAGGAGACTTAGGTCCTGAAGGATTAACCTTTGTTTCCGCAAAAGAATCTCCAACGGGTACGCCTTTACTGATTGTAGGGAATGAAGTCAGTGGTACTACAGCAACGTATCAAATCACGTTGAAATAGAGCCTGATCGTGTAGATGTATGATAAAAGAGCCATATGGCTCTTTTATTTTTTACCCGTCATGCGTAATGCTTTAAAGTCTTGTCGAATTTAGACCACGAATTGTTCAGGGCATTTCATGTTTGCGATGGCATTGATGATTTGATGTGAATGCTCGCATACGATGATTTTTGCCCGATGTTGAGCAGGTAGAAAACCTTCTTCTACTGCATGATCGAGTTGTGCAATCAAGGCATTATAGAATCCATTGACGTTATAAATAATCATTGGTTTTTGGTGTTGATTTAACTGTCCCCAAGTTGCGATTTCTAAGATTTCTTCAAATGTACCTAAACCTCCCGGGAGCGCAACAAAAGCACTAGCACGTTCAGCCATCATGGCTTTGCGTTCATGCATTGTTCTTACCACGTGAAGTTCTGTTAACTGATTATGGGCAACCTCGTAATCAAGCATAAATTCAGGAATAACACCAACAACTTCACCATTGTTTTCAATGACTGTATCTGCGACTTGTCCCATTAATCCGATACTTGCACCACCATATACAATGCCAAATCCTTGCCTTGCAATTTTTTCAGCCAAAGCAATGGCTTTTTGTTGGTAAATAGGATTATTGCCAAAACGAGAACCACAATAAAGTGCAATAAGGCATTGAGTTGCTTTTGATTTAACTGATGTATCGGTCTCTAAGGTGTTATTAAGAACGCTTGTATTCATATTTATTTACTCACCTTTTTTAAATGAACTTCATCATGCAGTTTAATCTAAGCAAGAAAGGTGACAACTGTATAGATAAATAAGAATTTTTTGAAATATTTTGTAGTTTCATTCCAAAATGATTGATAAAGCCAATCTTGATTCACCGAAAAAATAGTGAATTGCAATAAAATCTTTTCTATACTGAAAATCTGTTCGGCAACCAATACATCAATATGAGTAGTGATCGACATCGCTCAATAGAACAAAATATTATTTATTTTCTAAATTTAAATACTGCATTTATAACTTTGCCTCATCACTTTGGTTTAAATGAATCCCATCTTCCTGAAACGTGGGAGTGTAACTCATGATTTTTGAATGGATGTCTGATCCTTCCGCATGGGTGGGACTCTTAACTTTAATTATTTTAGAAATTGTTCTCGGGATTGATAATCTCGTCTTTATCGCGATTTTGGCGGAAAAACTGCCGCCTGAGCAACGCAATAAAGCCAGAATTTTAGGCTTAACGCTCGCGCTTGGCATGCGCCTAATCCTTTTGGCGTCAATCGCTTGGATTATCACGTTAACGAATCCATTATTCCATATCTTTGATCATCCGTTTTCAGCCCGAGATCTTATTTTGATTTTTGGCGGTATTTTCTTGTTAATGAAGGGAACTTTAGAACTACATGAACGTCTAGAAAGTAAAGTTCATGTTAAAGAAGAAAATCCTGTTCATGCTGCATTTTGGATGGTCATTGTACAGATCGTGGTATTGGATGCAGTGTTCTCACTCGACAGTGTGATTACAGCAGTCGGTATGGTCAAAGATCTTTCGGTCATGATGATCGCCGTAATTATTGCGATAGGAATCATGCTATGGGCCTCTAAAGCCCTCATGGACTTTGTGAATAAGCATCCAACTGTGGTGATTCTGTGTCTATGTTTCTTGATGATGATCGGTTTCTCATTAGTTGTCGAAGGCCTAGGCTTCCACATTCCGAAGGGTTATCTATACGCTGCAATTGGTTTCTCTGTCCTGATTGAGTTTTTAAATCAATTGATGCGCCGTAACCAAGAAAAAACGGTGACAACGACTGATTTACGTTTCAAAACAGCTTCTGCCGTCATTCGTATGCTTGGTGGTAAGTCAAAAACGGCAGATGCTCAATCGGCAAATACGGATGATGTTTTGGCTACCCAAGCGTTGGTAGAGGAAATGTTCTCGGATGAGAATGCGGTATACCAAAGCGTGATGTTGCAAGGTGTATTAGGTTTATCTGAGCGACCAGTCAAATCATTAATGACCCCACGTCCAGAACTCGAATGGATCGATTTAGATGACGATCCTGAAAGTATTAAACATCAAGTGCTTTCTATGAAACATTCACGTTTGATCGTTGCACATGGCGAGCTAGACAATATTGCTGGGGTGGTGCTCACGCATAACGTTTTGAATGACTATATTGAATCAGGCGATTTTAATTTCGAAAAACACATTCGAGAGCCTGTCATTGTCCATGAAAGCGCTCAAGTCTTAATGGTGATGGATCAATTGCGTCAGGCACCCTTACAAATGGCGATTGTTCTCAATGAATATGGTTCCATTGAGGGTATTGCAACACCGATTGATATTTTAGAAGCGATTGCGGGTGAATTCCCGAACGAAAATGAAATAGAAACTGCAGTTGAAAGCTTAGAGGATGGTTCACTCATGCTCGAGGGTTCAACTGATATTCGTCATATTTCATTATTGCTTGATCGTGATTTAGTTGATGAGTCAGAACAGTATTCTACGCTGTCTGGTTATATCTTATTCCATTTAGGACATTTACCTGAAAATGGAGAAACCTTTGAAGCAGAAGGGTATCTATTTGAGGTGGTTACAATGGATGGTCATAAAATCGAAAAAGTACATATTGTACCCATCGTAAAACAAGACCCATCAGAATGATTTAAACTCAGTTAAAATAGCATCTCATTAGGTGCTATTTTTTATTGGAATATTGATGTCCGAACTCAATTGTCCTTGCGGGCATGGAATTTATACACACTGTTGTGAACCTTTACATCGTGGTCAGCGTGTTGCAGAAAGTGCTGAACAGCTCATGCGTTCTCGCTATAGTGCATTCGCTAAACATGAAATCGACTATATTGTGAGTACCACAGCATCAGGTCAGCAAAGTCATTTAGACATTGCTGCCATTCGGGATTGGGCGATGAGCAATCAGTGGTTAAAATTAGAGGTTATTCAGCATTTACCTCGTCTGGATAAAACCCATGCTCAAGTTGAATTCAAAGCACATTACCAACATGTCGATCAGGTACATGTCCATCATGAAACCTCAAATTTCGTACTCATCAATAGACAGTGGTATTTTTTAGACCCAACGACAGATCAAACTGTGACGATGAAGCAGACTTGTATTTGTGGATCAGGAAAAAAATTTAAGCAATGTTGTGCGCGATTTCTCTAGAATTAATTTTTAATTAACTTAGAATATTGCGCATTAAAAACCCTCATTTGGAAGTAGGGCAATGTTACTCACCGTTATTTATATTATTGCGATTACTGCGGAAGCGATGACAGGCGCCTTGTCTGCAGGTCGACGAAGTATGGATTGGTTTGGTGTCATTATTATTGCCTGTGTGACTGCTTTGGGCGGAGGATCAGTTCGTGATGTTTTGCTAGGGCACTATCCTTTAACTTGGGTGAAACATCCTGAATATCTAGTACTTACATGTTGTGCAGCATTATTTACGATTTTTATCGCAAAATGGATGCGACATCTACGTTCGGTATTCTTACTTCTAGATGCCTTAGGTCTGATAGGTTTTACCATTATTGGTTGTCAAATTGCGATTCAAATGGAACAGGGTTTCGTGGTTTGTGCAGTGGCAGGTGTATTGACAGGCGTTTCAGGGGGTATTTTACGAGATATCTTATGTAACGATGTGCCTTTAGTCTTCCGTCGCGAACTTTATGCCAGTATTTCTTTTGTTGCGGTCATTTTCTATTGGGGCTGTATCGAAGTCGGTTTTTCACAAGATATCACCATTATTTCTACTCTTGTTTTTGGTTTCACATTGCGTTGTATCGCAATTTACTTTGGCCTTGAAATGCCAAAATTTATTTATAAAGATGATGATGAACAGTCGGCGTCATCTAAAGATGTAAATTAAACTTTTTACACTCATCTTTCAAAATGGCCGATAATGTGATCGGTCATTTTTATATGGTTCTTTAGAAAATAAAAATAAGCAGTGTTGAGAAAACAGCGATTGTCATTGGTTGTATTTAAATCACTCCTCACAGAGAGCATGCTATGGATTTAATCTCACGAATACAGCGTTTACCTATTGGTAAATTTCACTACACCTTGTTGTGGGTGATTGGATTAGGCTGGATGTTTGATGCAATGGATACTGGACTAATTTCCTTTATCTTGGCGAAGATGGCTGAAGACTGGCAAATGACGCCTGCTGAAAAAGGTTGGGTTGTATCCATCGGCTTTGTGGGAATGGCGATAGGTGCAGTATTCTCTGGTGGACTGGCGGATCGAATCGGACGTAAAGCAGTATTTGCTACAACATTGGTCATTTATAGCATCGCAACAGCCCTTTGTGCTTTCGCACCAAATTTAACATGGTTATTAATCTTTAGATTTATTGTGGGTTTAGGCTTAGGCGGACAGTTACCAGTTGCCGTAACTTTAGTGAGTGAATACATTCCAGCCCATGTTCGTGGTCGCTTTATTGTGTTACTTGAAAGCTTCTGGGGGCTAGGCTGGTTATGTGCTGCACTGGTTTCTTATTTCGTCATCCCTAAATTTGATTGGCATGTTGCATTTTTATTGGGTGGTTTGCCTGCACTTTATGTCTTCGTTATTCTAAAAAAAGTTCCGGAATCTATTCCTTACTTGATCAATCGAGGTCGTATTGATGAAGCGCACGCGATTGTGCAAAAAATCGAGCGACAGTGTGGTGTCGAAGTCATCGAAAAAATTGAAGTGAAACCAGTTTCAACACATTCAAATGTCAGTTTTGGTCAGTTATGGTCAACCGGTTTCGCAAAGCGCAGTTTAATGTTGTGGTTAATTTGGTTTGGGATTGTTTATTCGTATTACGGTATTTTCACGTGGTTACCAAGTCTTTTAGTCAAAGAGGGATATACCATTGTGCAGTCTTTTGAATATGTTCTCGGGATGATTTTAGCACAATTGCCAGGTTATATTGTCGCGGCATGGCTCGTCGAAAAGTTAGGGCGTAAAGCGACGCTTTCAGGCTTTATTGCAATGTGTGCAGTATCAGCATATTTCTTTGGGCAGGCTGATACCGTAGCGATGATCATGTTCTGGGGATGCTTGATGTCATTCTTTAATCTTGGTGCATGGGGCGTTTTATATACCTACACGCCTGAACAATATCCTGCAAATATTCGTGCTTTCGGATCAGGATGGGCAGCAGCAATTGGGCGTATTGGTGGGATTGTTGCACCTTTAGTGGTTACCCATATGATGGTGGCTTCAAATGGATTTAGCCAAGTATTTATGATGTTTACCGCTGTATTATTGGCAGTTGCAGCCGTGATCTTGGTGCTCGGTGAGGAAACCAAAGGTAAGACACTTGAGTCTATGGGGATGTAAATCTGTGAAAAAAGAGGAGCTAAGCTCCTCTTTTTTAGACCCATTTTTGACGTGCTTTAGTTAAGTCAAAATGTAATGTGTTCGACACTTGCTGAAGATTGAATTTTTCTTTATCTTCAGGGAGTTGAATTAAAATAGGCAAAGCTGATACCCCATTGTCGCCATTGACAAAAGCATAGTGACGCTCAGTCTGATTAATTGAAATCAAACTTTCAAACTCAAGGTACACCGTCGTTTCATCATGTTTTTTGGGCACTTTCACGAGATCTAAATATGCAATTCGTCGATTATTAATTCCAGCCAATTTAAGCGCTTCAAGATCCGATTTTAACTTTTCAGTTTTATCAAACATTTTTTGAAAGAATCCTTTGTTTGATTGGCTTTCGAGTTCTCTTTTTTTCTGATTGAAAGCAATTTGATTGACTTTATGTTGGTCTAGAGCATCGGCAATAATTGTTTTAACTTGCTCAATCGCTGCTTGAGATTTGCTATGACTTGCCGCATAAGACTCTGCGTCTAAACTCACAAAAATAGTATGTCGTCTTTTTTCCATCAATTTTAAATAGGATAAAATTTTATATTCGAAAATTTGAGCTTGAGTATTGAAGGCGATAATGGGTTCACTTGAAAAGTCTTTATAAAAACTCGCAATATCAGAGAACAGACGATGCATACTGATAAAACAATAATCAAACTCATCAGGGTGACGAATTGAATGACGCAGTGCATATTGACAAGGTTGCAAGATCTCAAGAGTTAAAGCTTTTTCGAAATCTAAAAGGCGCTCGTTAATGACTTGTTCGACTGAAAATCCAGAGGCATCGAGCGGTTTTTTGAGTAACGGTAATAACAGATCAAAATTGACGTTATGAAATTTTTCCATCAGATCCAAAATAGGAGTCGTGATCTGTCGTTGAATCGTAATAATTCGACTGACTTGCCATTTAAATTGTTCTAAATAACTTGGATCATTTAAACATTTCTTATCCAACACCACGCCATTTAGGTAAACTCGATCTTCAAGACCTAGCTTTTCTTCCATTAAAAAGCGGCGGATAGAATATGGGTTCTGTCTAAAGTCATGAATGGTCGCGACCAGATATAAATACTGACTGCTTTCAATCACATCAAAATCACGAATTTTTTGTTCTTGAATAATAAAGTCTTGGAATAATGGATGGCTAATTTGCTTCAGTTGTCTCGGGAGGATGGTTTTGAACCAATAGCCTAAAATTTGATGTTTAATATGAACTTCAAGAATAAAAGTACGAATTTCTTCAGCTGTTAAATGTCGGCAATTATCAGGAACATTTAAGTCGAGTGTTTTGATGATATTTGCAGCATCATATAAAAAAGTTTTTCGTAGGAGTTGTTTATCTCTAAGAAAACTTTGATCTTCTTCTGTTTCAATACGATCAATTTGATTTTGTACAGTTTCTAAGTAATCGGCGATTTTAATTACGTCTTGATATGATTTCAGCGTTTCTAAAGTGGCTGCGATCTTTTCAGCCAAAGTGCGCATTTTCGGTGAGATTAAATGACTGCTTAAATCCTGAAGACCAACAATGCCCTTAAAAGAGAATGATTGTCGATGTTGATCCCAGTAAATATTCTTCGCAGTCAGGAATTGTTCCTGTATCAGACCTTGTATTGGTGCGGGAACACTATTAAAAATATTTTTTAAACGCGTTTGCCAATGAACATCTAGATTAGGGTCAATTTGAAATAATTTTGAGCGAAGATCATAAGGAATGTAATTATGCATGTTTGTTCCGTTCATACGATGAGCGTATGTAAAATCATTTGTTATAAAGTTGTGTTTTGATTATTGTATATTCAATAAAATTAATTGGATACAAGAAAAAAGTCCAATTTAAAATGAAATAAAACCAACTGGCCTTTTTTTTGTTATTTTATCTTTACAAAGTATCCAACCTTGCTTGTTCTTCGCAGTTTGGGAGACTAGCATACACCCTTAAACTATTCATTCATTAGGATTTCACGATTCAATGACAAGCCTTGCGCACCAAGCGACAGAGAATCGTTCTGTAGCAGAATTTACAGAACAAGCTTACCTAAACTATGCCATGTACGTGATTATGGATCGTGCATTGCCTCATATTAGTGACGGATTAAAACCTGTACAACGGCGTATCGTATATGCGATGAGCGAGCTTGGTCTAAAGCATAGTGGTAAGCCCAAAAAATCAGCACGTACAGTTGGTGATGTTTTAGGTAAATATCATCCGCATGGTGATTCTGCTTGTTATGAAGCAATGGTCTTAATGGCACAGCCATTTAGTTATCGTTATCCATTTATTGAAGGGCAGGGCAACTGGGGATCACCAGATGATCCAAAGTCGTTTGCTGCAATGCGATACACCGAGGCCAAACTATCACAATATAGTGAAGTCCTGCTCTGTGAATTAGGTCAAGGAACTGTCGACTGGCAAGATAACTTTGATGGTTCATTAAAAGAGCCTGTAAATTTACCAGCACGCGTACCGAATATTCTTTTAAATGGTACGACGGGAATTGCGGTGGGAATGGCAACAGATATTCCACCACACAATTTACGGGAAGTTGTTAAGGGTACAATTGCACTGATTCGTAACCCGAATTTGTCTGATGAAAAAGTTGCTGAATATATTCCTGGTCCAGATTTACCGACTCAAGCAGAAATTATTACACCTGCTGATGAATTACTGAAATTACAAAGCACTGGGCGCGGCAGTTATCGCATGCGTGCGGTATATTCGGTTGAAAAAAATGAAATTGTCATCAGTGAATTACCATATCAGGTTTCTGGCTCTAAAATTATCAGCCAAATTGCTGATCAAATGCAGGCAAAAAAATTACCGTTGGTAAGTGATGTACGAGATGAATCAGATCATCAATGTCCAACACGTTTGGTAATTGTCTTGCGTTCAAATCGTATCGATGCAGATGCGGTCATGAGCCATTTATTTGCCACGACCGATCTTGAGTCGAGCTACCGCGTCAATATGAACATGATTGGTGCTGATGGTCGTCCACAAGTAAAATCAATCCGTCGTATTTTATTGGAATGGATTGAAATTCGTAAAACGACTGTGACGAGACGTTTGCAATACCATTTGAATAAAATTGAAAAACGTCTACATATTCTGGCGGGACTTTTAATTGCGTATTTAGATATTGATACGGTAATTCGCATTATTCGTGAGGAAGATCATCCGAAAGAAGTCTTAATGTCACATTTCGGTATTGATGAAATTCAAGCCGAAGCCATTCTAGAGCTTAAATTACGTCATTTGGCGCGTCTCGAAGAAATGGAAATTCGCCGTGAACAAGAAGAGCTTGAAGCTCGAGCAGCCGTGATTCGAGAGCAATTGGCGAATCCTGAATCTTTAAAAAATCTGATCATTTCAGAATTAAAAGAAGATGCGAAAAAGTTTGGTGATGATCGCCGATCTCCAATTGTTCAGCGTGAAGAAGCGACCGCGATTAGTGAACAAGATTTGATGCCAGCTGATCCTGTCACTGTCATTTTATCGGAAGCGGGTTGGATTCGTTGTGCGAAAGGACATGAGATCGATCTAGATAAAGTCAATTTCCGTGCAGGAGATCAATATTTAAGTCATGCACAAGGTAAATCTAATCAAAAAGTGTATGTATTAGATCAATCTGGTCGAAGTTACGCATTACCAATTACAGGATTACCTTCAGCGCGCGGCTTAGGTGAACCATTAAGCTCGAAATTATCGCCAGCAAATGGAGTAAATTTCCAACAAATTCTGATTGCTGAAGATGAGGTGGAAATATTAGCGATCAGCTCCAAAGGATATGGTTTTAAAACACAAGCGAAACAATTGGACACCAATGCTAAAGCGGGTAAAGCGTTTTTAACGCTTGCAGATGATGCAAGCGCAATGCCATTGCAACAAATTGATGGTACACATATCGCTGTACTCAGCAGTTCTGGACGATTATTACTGACAGAGCTGACAGAGTTACCAATGCTCAATAAAGGAAAAGGTAATAAATTGATGCAGTTGGATGCAAAGGAACGCATTGTGTCTATGACAACACTTAACTTGGATGATGTGCTTCAGGTCGTTGCTGGACAACAACAATTGAAATTAAAAGGTGATGATCTGCTGAAATACATCGGTAAACGTGCTTCAAAAGGGCAGGTATTACCACGAGGTTATCAAAAAGCAAATAAACTCTTCATTCAAAGATAAAGCTAGCATCTAGTCGACAAAATACGTTATATATGAAATGTATTTATGGTTATGGATGCTTTATTGAGCAATAAATTAAATAAGATGCTCAATACATTATCGAAAAGAAGAGTTTAAAACCAAGTATTACTAATTGGAGAATATGGCATTATGGAAAAGATTTGGTTCGCTGAATACCAAAAAACTGGAATTCCACAAACAGTAGAGTTACCACCAGAAAATACCTCTCTTGTTGATATTTTTGAGAGAAACTTCCAGAAATTTGGTTCGCGTGATGCTTTTATCTTTATGGATAAAACATTAACGTTCAATGAACTTGATACGGCGAGCCGTCAATTTGCAGCCTATCTTCAAAGCCTTGGTTTAGCAAAAGGTTCTCGCGTAGCGGTCATGATGCCAAACGTACTGCAATATCCAGTAGTGGCACTTGGTGTATTCCGTGCGGGCTTAGTTCTTGTCAACGTGAACCCACTTTACACAGCTCGTGAACTTGAGCATCAACTGAATGACTCAGGCACTGAAGCGCTTGTGATTATTGAAAACTTCGCTTCTGTTTATCAATCAATTCTTGGTAAAACGCCAGTTAAGCATGTGATCGTGGCGACAGTAGGTGATATGTTAGGTACCTTAAAAGGTACACTCGTGAATTTTGTTTTACGTAAAGTGCGTAAGCAAATTCCAGCTTGGAGTATCCCAGGACATGTGAAATTCACGACTGCGATGTCTAAAGGCAGTACTGCACATTATAAGCGTCCAGCAACAACGTTGAGCGACACTGCTGTATTGCAATATACAGGTGGTACAACAGGCGTATCAAAAGGTGCGGAATTAACACATCGCAACCTTGTTGCAAACTTAATGCAAGCAGATGGTATTTTCCAATCTAAATTTGGTGCTCAAGATGGTGCGAGCGACGATCGCATTTTCTGTGCATTACCGCTATATCATATCTTTGCATTCATGGTTTGTGCACTTTATGGTATGTACAAGGGTCAAGCAAACGTACTGATTCCTAACCCTCGTGATCTCCCTGCAGTCATTAAAGAGCTACGCAAATATCAGCCTGGTTTCTTCCCAGCAGTGAATACTTTATTCAACGCACTCGTTCATAATGAAGAATTCAAACAACTTGACCATAGCAAATTAAAAATGGCGATGGGTGGTGGTATGGCTGTATTGCCTTCAACTGCTGCAGCTTGGAAAAAAATCACAGGTACAAATATTATTGAAGGCTATGGTCTTTCTGAAACTTCACCTATTGCAACGGCAAACCCACCGGCATCTGAAGAGTTTAGCGGTACGATTGGTATCCCATTACCTTTAACGGATGTCGCTGTCTTGGATGACGATGGCAATGAAGTTCCACAAGGTGAGCAAGGTGAAATTTCAATCCGTGGTCCTCAAGTCATGAAAGGCTATTGGAACCGTCCAGATGAAACAGCTAAGGTGATGACCGCAGATGGTTTCTTCCGTACTGGTGATATCGGTATCATGGATGCTCGTGGTTACTTCAAGATTGTTGATCGTAAGAAAGATATGATCTTGGTATCAGGCTTTAACGTATACCCATCTGAAATCGAGGAAGTGATTGCAACACATCCTAAAGTACTTGAGGTTGCAGCGATTGGTGTAGCTGATGAAAAATCAGGTGAAGTGCCTAAGCTGTTTGTTGTGAAGAAAGATCCATCATTAACAACAGAAGAAGTATTAGCTTTTGCGAAAGAAAACTTAACAGGATATAAGCGTCCTCGTTATGTTGAATTCATGGATGAATTGCCAAAATCGAATGTCGGTAAAATCCTTCGTAAAGATTTACGCAAATAATTCAAATTCAGAAAAGCGCCGTAAGGCGCTTTTTTTAATTTATTCTTTCATTAGCCAACGGTCGATATAAGGTCGCGCTGTTGCAATAATAAATGTGAATGTCAGCATTGTACCTAAATGACGTCCTACAGCAGAACTCGGTAACTGTCCTGAATAACTGAAGTAAATATCAACTAAGCTATATACTGAAATAATGCTCAGCCAGATCCATTTATTCGCTCGTTTAATCCCCACCGCGATAAAGGCGATGATGAGAACCAGCAATGTGCCGAGAGTCGATTGCCAATTCATATTGGCACAAATTACGCTGATCAAGAAAGCCATAATCGGAAGAACGATATAAAGCACACGATCGACACGTTTTTGATGTTGCTTTTGTAACTCGAGAACATCAAATAACTTTTTTTGGTCAGAATTGGTCATGCCATTACTCAGAATTTTAATAAACAAAATAATTTAACTAAAATTATCGCACAAACATCATGCTAAGATAAAACCAGCTTAAATCATTGGACTGAAATCCATGCACGGTATTGAAGGTGTTATTTACCTTATTTTAATTGCTTGTTTACTCCCTTATTTATTTACAGTCATTGCTAAAATTGCAGGTGGTTTTAAAGGGCAGGATAATCAAAATCCGCGTGAATTCATGTCTAAAACCACAGGCTTAGCGGCTCGAGCAAATGCAGCTCAGCAAAATAGCTTTGAAAGTTTGCCATTATTTATTGCGGCAGTTTTGATGGCTGAGTATATGGTTGTTCAACAACAATTGGTGATTCTATTAGGTTCGGCGTATATCGTCTTACGAATCATCTATGGGATTTGTTATTTATGTAATTGGGCGACCCTTAGATCAATTGTTTGGTTCTTATCAATGCTTTGTCCGATCTTATTGCTTTTATTAATTATTCGATTGCTCTAAGAAAAACAGACTAACACCATACCTAAAATACATCTTCAGCTTGTATAATCGAATGATGATTGCTGAATAAAGCGTTATAATCAACCCCATTTTAATGAACACTGACAGTAAAGAGTTTGCTATGAGCTACAGTAATATCCCTGCAGGTAAAGATGCACCAAACGATATCTATGTAATTATCGAGATCCCTGCAAATGCAGCACCAATTAAATATGAAATTGATAAAGATTCAGATGCACTTTTCGTAGATCGTTTCATGGGTACTGCAATGTTCTACCCAGCAAACTACGGTTATGTACCAAATACATTATCTCTTGATGGCGATCCATTAGACGTATTAGTTGTTACTCCACATCCTGTAGAACCAGGTTCGGTTATCCGTTGCCGTCCAGTGGGTAAATTAAATATGGAAGATGATGGTGGTGTTGATGCGAAACTTGTCGCTGTACCACACGATAAATTAACGCCAATCTATAAAGATGTTCAAGAATATACTGACCTTCCTCCTTTATTGATTAGTCAAATTGAACATTTCTTCCAACACTACAAAGACTTAGAGCCAGGTAAGTGGGTCAAGTTAAGTGGTTGGGAAGGTGCAGATGTTGCTAAACAAGAAGTGTTAAGCTCAATTGCTGCTTATGCAGAAGCAAACAAATAATTTGCCTGATGTATAAATAAAGCTACAAACTTTGATCTTGTAGCTTTTATAAAAAACCTGCACAAAGTGCAGGTTTTTTTATTGATCTTTTTAGTTGAAAATTAGAATAATTTCACGGGAATGTCTAACCAAATACGCCATTCGTTGGTGTCGCCGATATAAGCGCTTTGATATTCATCACTTGCACGGTAGTAAGAGTGACGAACACGTAAGCTTGCATCTTTAGCAAAACCAGATTGGACTGTATATTTCACTTGATTAAAGAATTCACGTTCCTGTGCATCATTGGTTAGCAATACTGAGCGGTCAGTACCCCCTGCAGATACATCAATATCCCATCCATAAACAAATGCCGAAGTCCATGACAGGCCAGGAACATTTAATGCACCAAAATCATAGGTATATTGTAGCTGTAGGGATTTTTCATCATTACCAATAAAATCAGATAAATACGAGTTAGGCATATAAATCGTTTGATGGCCATCACCAACACCTTTGCCCAAACCATAGTCATAACCTGTATTACCTGTATTTTGTTGGTAAGCAAGCATTACATTGTGTGGACCAGTATTGTAAGTTGTTGAAATTGCCCAAATATTATTGCTTAAGTTATTGAAATCATTTGAAGTATGAGAATAAGTATATGCCGTATTATTTGGTGCAGCATCCCATTCAGTACGATATGCACTGAAATCGTGAGTCAACTTACCTTTAGCCACGGCATAACTATAGTTGGCATTCACATAGTGACGTTCTAAACGATCTTTCATGTCTGTACCATAATAAGACGCATTGAGAGCATCACCAAAGTTATATTTAGCGCCCCAAACAACCGCGCGATCTAATTCATTTCCATCGGTATTGATTTGACTAGAACGTTGGTTTTCAGTAAATTTACCAGCAACCAAAGTCAAATTATCGATTTCATTACTTTGGATTAACAAGCCAGTGTAATATTCAGGTACCAAACGAGCTGTATTACTTGCAAGAACAGGTAAATCTAAAATCTGAGTCCCATAAGTAGCTGTGGTGTTCGACATACGAGCTTTGATGAAAGCACCACCTCTTGCCCAATGATCATAAGCATGACCATTATTATCGACTGGAATCATGTCATTACCGGTATGGGCATTATCACCTAATTTGAAAGACCCATCACCAATAACACCAACACCGAAACCAACGATACCTTTCGTGAAACCAGACTCAATTTTAACCATGGCTGTTTGAGCTGCTGAGCTGGTATCTTCGACACCGTTCTTTTTATCACGATGCAAGAAACCTGTACGGAATAATACTGATCCTTCAGCATCTTCTACGAATCCCTTTGACTCACTTTGCTCACTCGCAAATGCAGTAGAAATTAAAGCAGTTTGAATAAGAACTGCTAAGCTTAGTTTTTGGAATTTTTGCATTGGGAGAGAGCCTCATACAAAATGATTATGGTTAATGTTTAGTATTTGTATACGTAATGTATAACAAAATTGGCTCTATTATTCACAATTTCGCACCTAAAGTCATAAGCAAAAAGTATATAAATTAAACTAAGTTGTGAATTATTAAAGATTAAAATTATTATAAAATTAAATTTAACTATTAATAACATATATTTATTTTTAACCTGATATTCTTTTTTTTTTTTAATTTAGTCAATATGGCACGTTTTTTTTTGTAACATCAGAAGTAAATAAGGATGAATAAAGGATTTTAAATAAGAATGATATTTATTCAGTTCATTTTCATTTAATTTTAATGTGGTTCAGACATCATTGGCTTTTCATGCCGCACTAAATTGATACTCCAATTTTAAATTTGTTTAAAAAATAGCCTTAAAATGATGCATCTTGTAAATGAATGTGTAATCTAAAAAGATATGCCTTTAACTCAAGTGGATCGTCAAAAAAAATTGCTTTGAATATTTTTGAAAATAAGAAATTTAAATAAATATATTAATAAAATCATTACTTTAAATTATTTTATCTCGTTGTTTTAATTCCTTTGTATCTAGATACCTTTAACTTTGGCATAGCTATTGCTAATTCACATATGAGTTCAACAAATAAACCGAAAAAGCATCTAATCATGATGTGGGGGGAACATAAATATGAAATTAGCAATTCAAGCATTGGGTCTAGCAGTTGTAGCATCTGCATCAACATTTTCTTTTGCTGAGGCACCAACTTCACCGCATTCTGTATCGGGTAATATCAGTGTTTTATCAAGTTATATATTGCGTGGTAATACGGCAGCTCCTGAAAATACTGAAGCTACATTACAAGGTGGATTAGACTATAGCCATAGTTCTGGATTGTACGCAGGGTGGTGGACATCTACGTTAGGTACAGATGCTTACGGTACTACCAATCCAATGGAAAATAATTTTTATGTGGGTTACAACGGTTCAATCAATGAAAACACTGGTTTTACTGTAGGTACAACTTATTACTATTATTATGACGTTGAAACGTCAGTTTATGATGGCTTTGAATTATTACTTGGTCTGAATTACAAAGATGTTGGAGTAACTGCTCAAACTTTGTTGGAAGATACAGGTTGGGGGAACGCTGGAGACACATATTTAAAAGCTACATATAGTTATCCTCTACCAAACGATTTTAGCTTGGACACAGCTTTGGGTTTATATGTTTATGAAAAAGACGGTAAGTATGTTGCAGAAACACCAGAGTCAGAAAGTTTTAATTTCCGTCACTTTGATATTGGTCTAAGTAAAGCTTTAGGGGAAACAGGTGTCACAGCAAGCATGAATTATATTATTGGTGGTGATGATCGTTATGGAAACAATTTAAAGAATAAAATGGTATTAGCATTGGGTTATAGCTTCTAAACTCAACTCAAATAAAAAAAGCGACTCAACTGAGTCGCTTTTTTTATTCCTGTTTACGATAAGAGAGTGCTTCGGTTAAGTGAGCTGTTTGTATATGTTCAGAACTCGCTAAGTCAGCAATTGTACGAGCGACACGTAAGATTCGGTGGTAAGAACGTGCTGATAAATTCAAACGTTGCTGAGCCATAGCGATAATCTTTTTTGCAGAATCATCTAGTTGAGCCACTTGATCAAGCTGTTGAGAACTTAGATTTTGATTTGTCACACCTTGTCGTTGAATTTGCAACTCATAGGCCTGAATCACACGTTTTCTGACGGTTTCAGAATTCTCCATCGGTGTAGTGCTTTGCATGTCTTGGGGAGGTAAAGGTGGCACATCAATATGTAAGTCAATCCGATCTAGTAGAGGGCCAGAAATTCGATTTTGATAGCGCTTAATTGATTCAGGTGAACATTGACAACGGCTATCTTGATTGAAGGCGTATCCACATGGACATGGATTCATTGCAGCGACAAATTGAAAATTAGCTGGAAAAGTAATTTGTCTTGATGCTCTTGAAATTACGATTTCTTTCGACTCAAGAGGCTGCCTCAATACTTCTAAGACTTTTCGGTCAAACTCAGGTAATTCATCGAGAAAAAGTACACCTAAATGGGCTAAGGTGATCTCACCTGGTCGAGGGTGTGATCCACCACCAACCAAGGCCACAGCGGATGCCGTATGATGTGGCGCTCTAAAGGGGCGATGACCAAATTGATAAGGTGTATTTGCAATGGAGTAAATACTTGCGACCTCTAAGTGTTCTTGATTGGTTAATGGGGGCAAGATGCCAGACAATCTTGAGGCAAGCAGTGTTTTACCAGTGCCTGGCGGGCCTTTAAATAAAATAGAATGTCCACCAGCTGCTGCAATTTCTAAGGCGCGTCTTGGACGTAATTGACCTTTGACATCAGCGAGATCAAATCGATTTATTTGAGGTTGGATCGTTTTATTCACTAATATGGGTTGAATTGGACTCGATTGATCAAAGTGTTGGCAAACATCTTTTAATGATTTGGCTGTATACACCTCAAAATTGGGAAGAAGGGCTGCATCATCCAAATTACTCACAGGAATCATTAACTCATGACCTGCGGTTTGACATGCCATTGCGATAGTCAAAGTTCCAGTTACAGGCCTTAACAGACCATCGAGTGCCAATTCACCTATAAATTCAAAACGGTCAATATTTTGATCATGTAGTTGCCCAGAAGCGATTAAAATCCCCAAAGCAATAGGTAAATCAAGCCTTGAACTATCTTTGGGTAAATCAGCTGGGGCTAGATTGATCGTCAGCCGTTTGGTTGGAAATTGAAAACCGCTATTAATGATTGCAGAACGGACACGATCCTTACTTTCTCGAACAGCAGCTTCTGGAAGACCTACAATGGTGAGTGAAGGTAATCCTTGGCTGACATGAACCTCGACTTCAATCAGTGGTGCATGTAAACCAAGAAGACCTCGGGTATAAATTTTGGCAAATGACATAAAACTGAACCATTATTATATTATTTTTAGAATTGCTTTATTTTTAATCACTAACTTTGTGTTTAAGCACTGTATTGGTGCAATGTTGCTTATTTTTGATCGGAAATTAAGCTTTCTAATGATTTTAATTGCGTTTGAAGTTCTGTTAAACGCAAATTGGCATTGTTTAGTGCAGTTTTCTGACGCTCGATTTCTTCTTTAGAAACCAAATCCATTTTACTAATCGCTTCGTTTAACAACGCTCTCACATTTTTTTCTAAATCTTTTTTGGGTTGGTCAACCTGTTCTAAGATTGCCTGTAATAAAGTTTCAATCATAGTTCTTCCGGATAATAAGTCGTCAACATTGAAGTTTAACATTCGTTTTGGTTTGACCCTAGTGTTAACTACATTTCATAGGTTAAACCAATAACAACATAAAAAAAATCCATCAAAATTCCCAATATTTTTAGAACATAAGACCGTGTAGGCGTATAAAATAGGTTATAAATAAGTTCATGCTAGCTGATTAATATCCCCAACCATTATGAAGTTTGGCATGAAATTTGAACATAAAACCTTACTGGTGAAAAAAGCCGAAGGAAAACAACATGAAACTCGTAACAGCAATTGTAAAACCATTCAAATTAGATGACGTGCGTGAAGCACTCTCTGAAATTGGCGTTCAAGGGATCACCGTAACTGAAGTAAAAGGTTTTGGTCGTCAAAAAGGTCATACTGAACTTTATCGTGGTGCTGAATATGTGGTTGATTTTTTACCTAAAGTAAAAATTGAAATCGCAATCAGTGACGAAATGGTTGATTCAGTGATTGAATCAATTACACGTGTGGCTAGTACTGGCAAAATTGGTGACGGAAAAATTTTCGTGACGAATCTAGAACAAGTTATCCGTATCCGTACTGGTGAGACTGGTGCTGACGCAGTTTAATTTGGCATGAAGTTTGCTGAGTAGCGAATAACTCAAAAAACTAGGTTGGGGGATACGAATGAAAAAAATGCTAATGGCGCTGAGCTTGTCTGGCGCACTCTTAGGTGGTTCTGTCGCATGGGCTGAAGAAGCAGTGTCAGAACCGACCTCTCCTGAAGTAGCAGTTGTTGAAACTGAGGCTTCATCTACAGATTCTAATTTGGTTGAAACATTACCAGCAGCTCCAGAAGAAGCTCCTGCTGAAGAAGCGGCAGTTCTTGATACGGGTGACACTGCCTGGATTTTAGTTTCAACTGCACTCGTTTTACTCATGACCATTCCTGGTTTAGCGCTGTTCTACGGCGGTATGGTACGTAAAAAAAATGTCTTAAGTACCATGGCACACAGCTTTGTCGCTGCTGCGGTGGTCAGTATCGCTTGGGTAGTGGTTGGCTACACACTTGCTTTTGGTGAAGGTAATGCCTTTATTGGAAGTCTAGATAAATTTATGTTGTCTGGTATCACTACAGAAGCATTGAGTGGAACAATTCCAGAAATTTTATTTGTCATCTTCCAGATGACATTTGCAATCATTACCGTTGCCATTATCAGTGGTTCTATTGCTGAGCGTATGAAATTCAGTGCTTTTGTTGCGTTTATCGCAATTTGGGTGGTGGTTGTCTATGCTCCTATTACACATTGGGTATGGGGTGGTGGTTGGTTAGGTAACGATGGTGCACTTGATTTTGCAGGTGGTACTGTTGTTCATATTAACTCAGGTGTTGCTGGTTTAGTTGCGGCGTATATGCTTGGTAAGCGTATGGGGCTAGGCAAAGAATCAATGGCACCACATAACCTTACATTGACTGTCATTGGTGCGAGTTTAATTTGGGTCGGCTGGTTTGGCTTCAATGGTGGTTCTGCATTAGGTGCAAATGGTTCAGCAGGTTATGCATTGGTAGTAACTCAAGTTGCTGCTGCCGCTGCTGCCATTTCATGGTTAATCACTGAAAAAGTGGTTCGTGGCAAAGCTTCTGTGTTGGGTGCCGCATCAGGTGCGGTAGCTGGCCTGGTTGTGATTACGCCAGCTGCTGGATTCGTGACAGTAGGTGGTGCTTTAGCGATGGGCTTAATTGGTGGTGTCGTATGCTTCTGGGGTATTACAGCATTAAAACGTGCATTGAAAGCGGATGACTCATTAGATGCCTTTGGACTTCACGGTGTTGGTGGTATCGTTGGCGCAATTCTAACCGCATTCTTTGCAAGTGAGTTCATCATGGGCGATGCAGCACCTACAAACGTATTAAGCCAATTATGGGTACAAGTTGAAGGTGTTCTTGCAACAATCGCTTATTCAGCAATCCTGACATTCATCATCTTAAAAGTCATTGATTTAATCATCGGTATTCGTGTTGAATCAGACGATGAGCGTATGGGTCTGGATTTAAGTCAACATGGTGAGCGTGTTGAATAACGATTAAACTCAACAATCAATATATAGTGTGAAACAGCCCTTTGGGGCTGTTTTTTTTCTATATATTGATGAAAGCTCAACATGAGCAGAATTTTTTGATACACTTGGTGCAAATAGAATTTGTTCAATTAAACTGCTATGCATTGTCCATTTTGCAACGCCGCTGATAGTAAGGTGATTGATTCACGTTTAGCTGCTGAAGGCTGCCAAATTCGTCGTCGTCGTGAATGTATTAGTTGTAATGAGCGTTTTACTACTTTTGAAAGTTTTGAAGTGGTGATGCCTCGTGTCACCAAGTCCGATGGTAAAAACGAACCTTATGATGAAGCGAAACTTCGTCGTTCACTCATGCATGCTTTACAAAAACGTCCTGTGACACAAGAACAAATTGAAGCGGTGGTCAGTGATATTCAACTTCAAATTCGTCGACTAGGTGAACGTGATGTGCGTTCGCGTACTATAGGCGAAATTGTAATGAAGGCTTTATTTGCACTCGATCATGTCGCATACGTACGTTTTGCATCTGTATATCAAGATTTCCAAGATGTAGAAGCGTTCCGCCGTCAAATCGAACAAATGCAACACCGAGATCAAGAACATTAATCTCGCCCCAAATTCAACTTCAAGGTTATGAATGTCTGAGTTCTCGCAACAAAAGATCGATCAAGATCAAATGTGGATGCGTCGTGCAATAGCATTGGCGAAGAAAGGTCAATATTCGACAAAACCAAATCCTAATGTAGGTTGTGTCATTGTCAAAGACGGACAGATTATTGGTGAAGGCTTTCACCCCCAAGCTGGGCAACCACATGCCGAAGTGTTTGCACTTCGTCAAGCAGGGGAGCAAGCACAGGGTGCAACCGCGTATGTCACATTAGAACCTTGTGCGCATTATGGTCGTACTCCTCCTTGTGCTAAAGGTTTGGTCGAAGCGGGCATTGCAAAAGTGATAGTGGCTTGTTCAGACCCTAATCCATTGGTTGCTGGTAAAGGTGTGGCTATCCTACAACAAGCAGGTATAGACGTTGAAGTCGGGATCTGTGAGTTGGAAGCGCGTCCTTTGAACTTAGGCTTCTTTAAAGCTATGTCTAAGGGATTACCTTATGTACGTTTAAAGGTCGCGTCGAGTCTCGATGGTCGTACAGCAATGGCTTCAGGGGAGTCGAAGTGGATTACAGGTGAATTGGCACGTCAGGATGTTCAACATTGGCGTGCAATTTCTGGTGCAGTGATCACGGGTATTGAAACAGTGTTGGCTGATGATTGTCAGTTGAATGTTAGAGCTCTACCGAATATTCAATTAGAACGAGTTGTGCAGCCTAAACGTGTGATTTTAGATCGTCAAGGTCGCTTACCTTTAGATGCTAAAGTGTTAGAGAATCCTGATACTGTCATGGTCATGGGGCCATTTCGAGCAGAGCTTGCACAACTTGGCGTGATTCAATTCGAAGTTCAGCCCTTAGTTGAGTTGCTAAAAGTCTTAAAAGATTTTCAAATCTATGATGTGATGGTGGAAGCTGGTGCAACCCTATCTACTGCATTTTTGCAGGAAAATTTGGTAGACGAATTGATTAGTTATATTGCGCCTACACTATTAGGTCAATCAGCTCGTCCAATGTTTAATGCTGAATTTAAACAAATGACAGAACAACTCCGTTTTAAACTTCAAGATGTAACTCAGTTAGGTGATGACATCCGTTTAAAATTAATCCCTGATCAAGAGTCGCTATGAGTACAGAGTCAACGGTTTATCATAAACGTCGCCATGCAGCACGTACGACAGATGAGTATTTGTTTAATCAACTTGTGCCTTATTTAGGCAACAAGCGTCGTTTATTACATTTGATTCTTGAGGCATTAGAAAGCACTGGAACTTTGAATACGAGTTCAGGTCGAGCGCCTATCTTTGCGGACTTTTTTGCTGGGAGTGGTGTGGTTTCTCGTTTGGCTCGTCAAAATGGCTACCGAGTAATAGCTAATGATTGGGAGCCTTACAGCCACGCACTCAATCATGCCATATTATCATGTACTGAAGCTCCTGCTTTTAAAGAATTAGGCGGATATCAGAAAGCAATTGATTATCTTAATCGCTTGCCTGAGGTCAAAGGATGGGTAACACACAATCTTTGTCCTCGTAATGATGAGATCTATGATCCTTCACGAGACCGTTTATTTTTCAAACGTCGAAATGGCATGCGCATTGATGCAATTCGTCAACAAATTGCAACCTGGCAAGCTCAAGGTGCAATTGATGATGTGGAAATGAGCGCTTTACTTGCACCTTTATTGTATTCAGCAAGTTTTGTGAGTAATACGTCAGGCGTATTTAAGAGTTTCCATCACGGCTGGGGCGGTAAAACTCAGACGGCTTTAGAGCGAATTGAATCATTACTATGGCTGACCCCAAGTCGTTTTTGTGAAAATTCAAATCTGACAGGCCCAGCAGCTGAAATGTGGTGTGTGGATGCTCAACACTTAGCAAACCAAATGAGTGGTTTCGAAGTCGATGTGGCATATTTGGATCCACCCTATAATCAGCATGCGTATAGTAGCAACTATCATGTATTGAATGCTTTGACTTTATGGGATCAGGTAGATTTACCAAGTCCAGATACTAAGGGTTTCAAGAGTGGAATCGACCGTGCTTGGCGTAAAGAACGACCAAGCCCATACAATTCTTCTAAACATGCCAAAGAAGCGTATGAAAAGCTTTTGCAAACCATTAATGCACGCTATATTTTGACCAGCTATTCAACGGATGGAAATATTGAGGCTGGCGATTTACTTAAAGCGAATTTAGAGCGTGGACGAGTCACAATTTTGACTCAAGATGTTCCAAGATATCGTGTGAGTAAGCAGCGTCAGTCTGAGCGTGCGCGCGTTCTTGAGTTTATCGTCATTACCGACACGCACGCAAAATCAGGACCGCCAATTCGACAGTTACTTGGTCAGTTACACCACTATGCTGAATTGGGTGGAGTTGATACTACAGGCGTCGCTGAACAATTGGATTTATGGTAAAAATAGAACAAATTTAAGAGTACCCATTATGTTTACAGGCATTGTAGAAAGTTTAGGAAAAGTCGAAAGTTTACAAAATGTAGGTGGTGATATCCGCTTGCGTATACAGACTGATCTTGATATGTCTGATGTTCACTTGGGTGATTCTATTGCGACTAATGGCATCTGCTTAACTGTTATTGCATGGGGCAATCAATGGTACGAAGCAGATGTGTCACTTGAAAGTATTCATCGTACAACTTTATCGAGTTGGAAGGTTGGGCAAACCGTCAATGTAGAAAAAGCGATGTTACCAACAACTCGCTTTGGTGGTCATATTGTTAGTGGACATGTAGATGTAGTTGGTGAAATTACGGTGCAACGTCAAGATGCACGTTCACTCTATTTTGAGGTAACGGCCCCGCCTGAAATTGCAAAATATTTAGCGGAGAAAGGTTCCATTACAGTTGATGGAATTAGTCTTACAATCAATCATCTACGTGGCAATGTGTTGAGTTTAAATCTTATTCCTCATACTGCAGAGCGGACCAATATTAGTACGTGGAAAGTCGGGACTAAAGTAAACTTAGAAGTCGATGTACTTGCACGATATATTGAACGTTTATTGCTTGGGGATAAGGCTGCTGAACATAAACCTGAGTCTAAATTAAGCATGGAATTTTTAGCACAGAATGGCTTTTTACGTTAAAAAATGATTAAAATAGAAAACAGCCTAAATTTTTAGGCTGTTTTTTTGTTTAAATAAATTAGGTATACAATCTATCTAAAGGAGAAAGCAACATGCTCAGAGAACTTCAGAATGATTGATTTTTTACTGCATTTAGAGCAGCTTTTACCTAGTTTATTAGAGCAATATGGCGTATGGATTTACGCAATTTTATTTTTAGTGATATTTGCGGAAAATGGTTCCGTTTTCATGTTTTTTTTACCTGGGGACAGTTTGCTCATCGCCATCGGGGCTTTATGTTCGACCACTGAGTTGATTCATTTGCACTATATGGGATTGTTATTATTTATCGCCTCAGTCCTTGGTTATATTCTCAATTTCTATACAGGGCGATGGCTTGGTATTAAATATTTTAGCGACCACTCACGTTGGTTAAAACCTGAGTATATTGCCAAAACGAATGCTTATTTCGAAAAACATGGTGGTAAGACCATTTTAATTGCGCGCTTCATCCCTTTTGTACGTTCTTTTGCTCCATTCGCTGCTGGCTCTGGATATATGAGCTATAGCAGTTTCATGTTTTACAATATTATTGGTGCTTGGATTTGGATCGCACTTTTACTAGGTATGGGGTATGGCATGGGAAATATATTCTCAGCCGTTTTAGATTTTTTTGCTTAAATTGATACTTCAAACCTGATAAAAAAAGCCCTCAGTGGGCTCTTTTAAATTTTATTAATGGTGAGTGATGTGCGATCAAACCAATTCTCTACCAAATCTTCATCTTGAATTAAAAAGTCGCCTCTTTTCGACTCATGTTTTAAATACACTAAAACCGATTGAAAATCTGCTCGACTAATCAATAGTTCTTGAGCACTGATCGTGACATGTTCGCCAGATTTCAAATGAGTGATTCGTTCAGAGATGTTGTTTAAAAGATCCATGGTGATACTTTCCTCATGTCCGTCAAATCGCAGAGAGCATTTAAATTACATTCATGGTGTGACAAATATGTTTCATTTTGATGACACTAAGCATCCACCGTTCGAGCCTCTAAGAAGGTAGAGATGTATTTTTTAAAATAAGTTCGATCTCTTCTTTTGCTGCTGCTTGAAGTTTTGATTTAAAGATTTGTACGGCATCTTCAATCATGGTTTCAGCTTCAAGCTCGAGACGTAAACGAATCGTATCTAAATCTTGATGAATTGATAAATGCGCAGGAGAGTTTCCTGAAAAGTCCCGATGGGGTGTAGTCACTTTTTGGTATTTTTCAGTATATTCATCGATTTCTGCATCAATCACTTGTCGTAACTGTACGAGCGAATCGGTTTGTTGTTGAAATTTAAGATATTCATCTTGTAGAAGCTTTTGATTATAAGCCTCTTGCAGTGCACGTTTTTCTGCTAATGATTTTTCTAAAGCCAATTGCTTACGAATACGAGCTTCTTCAATTAATCGTGCTTTTTCATCCGCATAAGCCTGTTCAACCTTTAATTGAGCCACTTGCTGGGCACGATTATCATGGTCTAGCCATTGCTCTGGTTGAGTTTGAGGTTCGAGTAAATCACTGATGCGATTAAGGTCGTCGATAAAAGCTTGGCGAACCGCTTCTGGCGCTTTCAACCAACGTTTTTTAAAATCTTGACCGACATTAATGGCCACCGTGATTCTCCTTTTTCCAATGACAACGCGCTAAAGTTTATGTGTTTGAGGTGAGATACCTAATTTTCGATAGGTTTTATATTTCTCTCGTCCAATTTCTTTGGCAGCTTCGTTGTTTTCAATAATTTCGATAATGTGACTGAAACGTGAAGGATCTTCAAGTGCATGAATGTGAAAATTAAACACGATCCATTCCTGAGTTTCAGGGAGCTTAGACGAAATACAAATAGCTGCTGATTGATCATCAATGCCATGTGTCAAAAAACTCTGCGGATCGAAACTCCAAAGTAAATCATCGAGTTCATTTTGAATGCTCAATTCTGGACAATGAATCCATATTTTTGCAGGGTGACGCAGAATTTTTCGACATAAACGACAGGCACTTTGGACCTGTCGTTCTGGACTCTTTTCAAATAAGTAGAAGCTGATTCTAGACATTAATTTACGCGATTTGCGAGAAATTGAACCAATAATGGAACTGGGCGACCAGTTGCACCTTTTGCTGCGCCAGATGTCCAAGCTGTACCTGCAACATCTAAATGTGCCCAACGATATTCACGTGTGAAGCGTTGCAAGAAACAAGCAGCTGTAACAGCACCAGCTTTTGGACCACCAATATTGGCAATATCAGCAAATGGAGAGTCAAGCTGTTCTTGGTAGTCATCATAGACAGGCATACGCCATACACGGTCAAAGGATTGTTCACCAGCTTGAGAAAGTTCATGTGCCAGTTCATCATCTGGTGTGAACATACCTGTTAAAACAGAGCCTAAAGCAACAACACAAGCGCCTGTTAATGTTGCGATATCAATCACAAGTTCTGGGTTAAAGCGTTTGACATAGGTCAGCGTGTCACAGAGGACTAAGCGACCTTCGGCATCTGTATTTAGAATTTCAACAGTTTGACCACTCATCGTGGTGACGATATCACCTGGTCGAGTTGCATGACCTGATGGCATGTTCTCAGCCGCCGCAATTGCACCTACAACATGAATCGGAAGGCGAGCTTCACAGAGTGAGCGCATGGTTCCTAAAACTGAAGCTGCACCACCCATATCGTATTTCATTTCATCCATGCCTAAACCTGGTTTTAATGAAATACCACCCGTATCGAAAGTGATTCCTTTACCCACGAGGACGATAGGAGCTTGTTCAAGTTGACCTTGATATTCAAGAGTAATGATACGTCCAGGGCGATCTGAACCTTTGCTGACTGCAAGAAATGCATTCATGCCAAGATCAGCAATTTGCTGTTCATCTAGCACGGTTACTTTCAATAAATCTGGGAATTCTGCTGCCAATGCAATTGCATGATCCGCTAAATATTCAGGAAAACAAATATTTCCTGGACGATTTGCTAAATCACGTGCAACGTTTTGACCGCTTTCAATTGCTTGAATTAAGTTGAGTTGATTTGACGTTAGCGTAGAGTTTGATGCAATTAGATGAACTTGTTCGAGTATAAAGTCATTTTTTTTCGACTTAAACTCGTCAAAAGCATAAGCAGATTGAGTGAGTTTAAGTGCAAATAAGTAGTGTAATTCATTCGGCAAAGCTGAAATATCAACACTGATTTGTTTGAATTTTTTTTGTGAAGCTTTGATAATAGTTTGTGCAATTTTTGCTAATTTTGCAGCTTTAACTTCTTGTGCATTACCTAAGCCAAGTAGAATGCTATTCGGTTGATTATCAATTTGACCCAATAACGATAAAGACTCATTGAAACCTGCTTTGAATTGAGCTGCTTCAGTTAGGCTGTCTAAATTGTTGATTTGATAGTTGCTTTTAACTGCATGGGTGTTTTCAGAGTCGACTAAAATAACCAAATGTTGGCTTTCTGAAATTTGTGCCAATGATGTATTAATTGAAAGTTTCATATGCTTGTTGTGTGCCTATTGAGACCGTTTAAATCATTAAACCATTGAAACACTACCAATGATAGAATTTCAATGAGGTTTTATATTTTTAACATTCGGGTAAACTAGCGCTAGCCGATTTAACCTAATTTTGGAAGATTACTTTGATTATAAGACGTTACCTCGTCAAACAAGTGGTATCTACCTCTGTGGTTGTGATTTCATTGCTTACACTCATCATGTTGGGTGGGCGTTTGATCAAGTATTTTGGCGTGGCAGCTCAGGGTCGAATGGATGCGAGTATTTTATTTAGCATCATTGGCTACCGTCTTCCAGAATTTCTGACATTGATCTTACCTTTAGGTTTTTTCATTGGTCTCATGTTGGTGTTTGGCCGACTGTATATAGATCATGAAATGGCGGTTCTCAATGGCAGTGGTGTTAGTCGTAATCAATTGGCTCGTTTATTGTTACCTCTCACAGCCATTTATTTGGCCATTCAAACAGTATTAATGGTATGGATGTCTCCATGGGGTATACGTGAATTTGAAAAGCTTACGACGACCCAAGCGGTTCGATCAGGCTTTGATTTGGTACGTCCAAAAGAGTTTATTTCCTCAGGTCCTTATACCATTTATGCTGGTGCACTTTCAGAAGATCGTAAAAACTTAAAAGAAATTTTCTTCTATCAGCGAGCAGATAAGCCTGAAAAACCTGACATCATGATTTTAGCGAAAGAAGCGACACGTGTTGAAATGGTCGGTGAAACAGCGAGTGTTGTTGATTTAACCCAAGGTCGCCGTTACGAAATTTATCAAGATAGTCCGAAATATAGTCATACTGAATTTGCTTCATATCGTTTGCGTCTTGAAAGTGATAAAGAGGCGAAATTTGAAAGTGGTGATGTAGAAGCGTTACCAATTTCGAAGTTAATTGAAACTCGTGAAGATCCTGTAGTAGCCAGTGAATTGGGCTGGAGAATATTTGTGCCATTTACATTGATTGTGGCATTGATGTTAGCAACGGCATTGTCTGAGGTTACTCCACGCCAAGGACGATATTTAAAATTATTTCCTGCACTCTTAATTTTTGCCAGTTTGATTGTGGCATTAATGGCGATTAAAACCAGAATTAGTAAAGATGAGATTGGTATTTGGGCTTATCCCGCTATCTTGATTGTTTATGCAGTGGGTGCAGCGATTTTCTCGCGTAAACAAAAACTAGCACCTAAGTTAAAAAAACGAATTGAGCAGGTGAAATCATAATGTTGGCACGTCGAATTGTCGCAAAACATGTGACGAAAACCACAGCGCTGGCGATGTTGGGTGCTACAGCGATTTTATCAGCCCTTCAAATTCTTTTTACCTATATGGGTGAATTAGGCAGCCTGAAAGAAGGATATGGAGCTTGGCAAGCGCTTATTCATGTTCTATGGGCTTCACCGCAATATTTATATGAAATTTTACCTATTTCAGCATTGATTGGTGCAGTGCTCGGTTTGGGTTCAATGGCTTCAAATAGTGAGCTGACTGTCATGCGCGCTTCAGGGATTAGCCTGTGGCGTATTGTGGGTTGGGTCATGCGCTCAGCAATGCTCTTGGTATTGCTTTCATTTTTACTCAGTGAATATGTTATTCCTTACACCAATGAGCGGGCGGAAAGTATTAAAGACCGTCGTTCTGTTGCTGAGCTTGGCGAAGTCAAAGGGTATTGGACTAGAGAAGGTCAACGATTTATTTATATTGACTATGCAAATGCGCAAGGGCAGTTACGTCAAGTTGAGATGATGGACTTTGATCAAGATTATCGTCTGAAGTCAGTCTTGACTGCGAATCAAGGTCAATTTGTACAAAATGGACAATGGTCTTTAATTGAAGCCAGTCAGATGGATATTTTTCCTGAAGGCTATTCGAGACTGATTCAAACTCCTCAGCAGGATGTTGCTTTAGCGCTTCAACCTAAATATGTTCATATGGTGACGATTGATCCTGAAGATTTAGCTCCAAGCCAATTGATCAGTTTTATGCGCTATATGGATGAATATAGTCAAGTTCCTAAAACGTATTTACTTGCATTCTGGCAAAAAGTGGCTTCGCCATTTGCATTGTTGGCACTCGTACTGATTGCTTGCTCTTTTATTTTTGGCCCTTTACGGCAACAGTCTATGGGTTTTCGTTTAGTGATTGCGTTATTTGTAGGGCTTGGTTTTTACTACCTACAAGACTTCTTAGGGTACGCGAGTTTGGTGTATTCACCATCTCCAGCTTGGTTTGTTTTTCTGCCAATTGTGCTTATCTTTGCGGTAGGTAGCTATTTGCTATATCGAGCGCGCTAGAGAATTTTTAAATTAAAAAATAGATGGTCTAGATCAATCAAAGCCATCGTGTTCAGATAGAGTCTTAATGAAAAATTCGTTAAGATACGTTGATTAATTTGTAAACAGAAAAGAGTGTATATCATGACGGATGCAACTGCTGGCAAAATCCCTCACGTTTTAGTCATTATGGATGGTGTGGGTCATCGTGAAGCGGTCGAAGATAATGCTTTTCTTGCAGCGAAAACACCTAATTTAACTGCAATGAAACAGAATCATCCACATGGTCTGATTTCAGGTTCAGGTGAAGATGTTGGTCTTCCAGATGGCCAAATGGGGAATTCAGAAGTTGGTCATATGAATCTTGGTGCTGGACGCGTGTTGTATCAAGATTTCACTCGTATTACCAAAGATATCCGTACTGGTGATTTCTATAAACATGAAGTATTGGTTGATGCTGTAGAAAAAGCAAAAGAAAATCAAAAAGCAGTACATATTTTTGGATTGTTGTCTGAAGGTGGTGTTCACTCTCATGAAGACCATATTGTTGCTATGGCAGAGTTGGCACTAAAAAGAGGTGCTCAAGTCTATTTACATGCTTTCTTAGATGGTCGTGATACTCCCCCAAAAAGTGCACAACCATCTTTAGAGAAATTAGATGCATTATTTGCCCAATATCCAGGTCAGGGTCGAATTGCAACGATGATCGGTCGTTATTTCGCAATGGATCGTGACAATCGTTGGGATCGTGTCGAACAAGCATATCGTTTATTAACAGAAGGTGAGGCTGTTCGCGTTGTTGAGTCTGCTGTGGAAGGTCTCGAACAAGCGTATGCTGCTGAAGAGTCAGATGAGTTTGTGAAAGCAACACGTATTGGGGATGTAGCCGCAGTACAAGATGGTGATGCTGTTGTTTTTATGAATTTCCGTGCAGATCGTGCTCGCGAATTGACAAAAGCATTTGTTGAACAAGGCTTCGATGGTTTCGAGCGTAAAGTTGTGCCTCAGCTTGCGAAATTTGTCATGTTAACGCGCTATCAAGCGACAATTGATGCGCCGGTGGCATATATGCCAGAACCGTTGGTCAATTCAATTGGTGAATACCTGTCTAATTTAGGTAAAACTCAATTACGTATCGCGGAAACTGAGAAATATGCCCATGTGACTTTCTTCTTCAGTGGTGGTCGTGAAGATGAGTATCCAGGTGAAAAACGTATTTTGATTCCATCACCAAATGTTGCAACCTATGATTTAAAACCAGAAATGAGTGCTTATGAAGTCACTGATGAGTTAGTGAATGCAATTAATTCAGGTGAATTTGACTTACTCGTTGTGAACTATGCAAATGGCGATATGGTTGGACATACAGGGGTATTCGATGCTGCCGTTAAAGCAGTAGAAGCAGTGGATGTCAGCTTAGGTCGCGTCTATGATGCAGTGATGGCGAAGAAAGGCCATATGTTGATCACTGCGGATCACGGTAATGTTGAACAAATGCAGGACTATGAAAGTGGTCAAGTCCATACTCAACATACAACTGAGCATGTGCCATTTATTTATGTAGGTCCAACTCAAGCAAAAATTGCAGAGGGTGGTGTGCTTGCAGACGTTGCACCGACATTATTACATTTAATGCAGTTGCCTGTTCCTGCTGAAATGAAAGGTCGCAATTTAGTGACTTTAGTTTAAAAAATAAGAAGGAATTCAGTATGAATCCATTGTTATTCAAACTCATGTTAGGTCTAGCTTTAAGTTTGAATGGGGTTCATGCTTTCGCTGCTGGATCTAAGGGTCCAGCAGTTGATCCTTTAGAAGAAGACTGGTCATCAAACAGTTCAGAAGTTCCGATTGAATCTATACAGCAGTTTGTTCAGATTTACGGTACAGTAAAAGAAAACTATGTCACTGAAGTCACTGACGATCAGTTATTTTTACAAGCGATCCAAGGTTTGGTGAGTGGGCTAGATCGTTACTCTCGCTATTTATCTCCAGAAGATTATCGCCAACTCCTCAAATATACCGAGGAGGATTTAGCGAGTATCGATTTTGATCTTAGCTTTGATACCTCACGAGGTTTATGGCAGATCGAAAATTTAGATCCCGATAGTGACTCGGCAAAATTAGGATTGGCCAACGGCGTTACACTTTACAAAATTGATGGACAAGAGCTTAGATTGTTAAACCAAGATCAAGTCAAAGACTTGCTCAGCGGCTCGATTGGATCAACCATCAGTTTACAAAGATCACCGAACTCATCTCCAATTATTTTAGTGAGAAATCAAAAACTAGATGTTGCCGATATACAAGCACATATGCTGAGTAATCAAGTTTTACTATTAAAGGTGAAAGTTTTTCAGCAAGATACTGCGAATGAAATAAAGCGTTATATCGATGAGCATCATAGCCAACAACTCAAAGCTGTTTTAATAGATCTAAGAAATAATCCGGGTGGATTATTATCTTCTGCTGTGGAAACGGCAGATTTATTTTTAAATCAGGGTTTGATTGTATCTACGCGTAGCCGTTCAGAAGGTGATCAACAATTCCAAGCTTTACCAGGACATGAATTTACAGGGCTTAAAGTCGGAGTATTGATTAATCAACGTTCGGCTTCTGCAGCAGAAGTATTTACGGCAGCAATGAAAGATCATCAACGCGCCGTAATCATTGGTGAAAAGAGTTATGGTAAAGGTGTTGTGCAAAAACTCTTTCCACTTGAAAATGGTGCGGCACTACAAATGACAGTATCTCATTACTTAACACCGAATGGTGTCGAGATTGATGGGCAAGGCATAGCCCCTAATATCGAATATCCTTGGCCGCAGGATATGAAGGAGGTGGTTTACCTCCAACATGCAGCTGATTTGTTGTTAAGAAGCCGTTAAATATCATCAATATCGTGGTGATGCTAAGTTATTCATCTTCAGTATCTAAACCAAATTTTTTTAAACGATATCGTAATGAGCGGAATGTCATTCCTAATTTTTTGGCGGCTAGGGTTCTGTTCCAATGCGTTGAGTTTAACGCATTAATTAAAACTTCTTTTTCTACTTTCTCAAGGTATTGTTCTAATCCCTCCTCGGGCAAACCTTTGGGTGTCTGAGAAGGTAAATCAGTAATAGCTTCAATTTGACTATTTGGTTGTTGTGCTAAAGGTGGGGATGTTAAGCCTAATGAAGGGCTTTTAACATGCTCGACGGCTATGAGCTTATCATCGCAAAGTGTAAGTGCACGCTCGATGATATTTTTAAGTTCGCGTACATTACCTGTAAATGGTTGTTGTTTAAGGAATTGTATCGCCTCTTGAGATAGTTGAGGGGCTTCAATACGCCATTCACTACTGATTTTATCAATAAAATGTTGAGCTAGAACGGGAATATCTTTGGGTCTATCGCGGAGTGGGGTAAGACGTAAATCCATCACATGAATTCTAAAAAATAGATCTTGTCTAAATTTGCCTTGTTGAACCAATTGCTCAAGATTTTGATGGCTTGCACTGACAATCCTAAAATCAACATCAAGCTCTTTATCACTGCCAATCGGACGGATTTTCTTTTCTTGAACTGCTCTCAGCAATTTAGCTTGCATGGCGAGTGAAAGCTCAGCAATTTCGTCTAAAAATAATGTCCCACCGTCAGCTGTTTGAATTAACCCTTGTTTGTCTTGGTCAGCACCCACAAAACTGCCTTTGATATGACCAAATAATTCACTTTCCATCAGGTCTTCATTCATCGCACCACAATTGATCGCGACAAAGGCATGATCATGACGATTACTGAGTTGATGAATAAGATTCGCAACGATTTCTTTACCAGTCCCTGATTCACCTGTAATAAAGACAGGTGCTTGTGATCGAGCTATTTTTTTGATTGCTGTACGAAGCTGTTGAGTTTGTTCTGAGACACCGATCAGCAGTTGTTCCTCAAGTGGAAGCTGATTGAGATCATTATCCACTGCAGGGGTATGTAATGCTTTCTTAAGCAATTGATGCAAATGCTGTTGATTAATGGGCTTACTGACGAAATCGAAAGCGCCTGCTTTTAAAGCAGAGATTGCCAGCTCCATATTGGCATAGGCGGTCAGTACCGCGATGGGCGTCTTCGGATAGTGCTGGGTGACGTATTTAACTAAATCGATGCCATTGCCATCCGGTAAATTGAAATCGGTGATACACGCATCGTATTTATATTCGCTTAGAAAATGTAGCGCTTGTTTCAAATGATGTGCCATATGCGTTTTAATGCCCATCCGAGAAAGGGTCATTTGCATCAACATACATAAATCAGGTTCATCATCGACTAAAAGTACTAAAGGTTGTTGCTTTACCATAACCTGATCTTATCCATCTAAACGTCTGTCTTATGGCATGTAATACGAAAACATGCACCTTGCTGTTCTTGCTCGATATAACTCAATTTTGCTTGGTTAGCTTCACAAATACTTTGTGATAAATATAATCCTAAACCAGTTCCATTGGTTTCAGTACTAAAAAATGGTTGAAATAATTGAGATAAATCATGTTGTTGGATGCCTTTGCCAAAATCGATAACATCAATAAAAATTTGATTTTCTGAACAACTGCTTCTGACAAAAATGTACTCTGCGGTCGGATCATTATGACGAATAGCATTACGAATTAAATTAATCAGAACTTGTCGCAGTTGGATTTCATCAAAATAAACTTCAAGATTTGCTTCAAGCTGTAATTGAATATGAGAACTGATATCTGCTAAATCTTGGTGAATAAGATCATGCATAAACTGTTCAAAATGAATTAGTACACCAGCAGTTTTTTTATTCTTTGCCATATCCAATGTGTCTTTGACGATTTTATCAATACGCTTTGCTTGCTTGGCAATCATTTGATTGAGCATACGTTTTTGTTCTTCATCTGAATCATCATTAAGTTCATTAGCTTGTACGATTGCCGCTAAAGGATTACGTATTTCATGTGCAATGCTGGCTGATAATTGACCAAGAGAAGCTAATTTCATTTGTTGAACTTTCTGATTAAGCTTTTGCGCATCTTCCAAAATTAATAGCGTGAGTGCTTGTTGAGGTGTAACCAGTTTTTGAATACGAATATCAACCGTATAGGATGATTGATGTGATTCAAATTGAAAGCGCTCTCCATGAGCAACTAATGTGTTTTTGAGAATTTCATAGAGATCTGGTTGAAAATTTGCAAGATTATATTGTTCATGAGCATAGAGTGGCGAAATACCGAGTAGTGAACATGCAGCAGGATTGCAGACGATAATTTTACAGTGATCATCTAAGACCAGATAACCAACTTCGATTTGCTCAAGAATATAACGATTAATATTTTGTAATTTAAAGAGTTCATTGGCTTGATGTGTATTGACCGATTCGAGTACTTGAAACCGTTGTATTGATACTTGACCAATACCATGAACCACAAAAAATAAAAAGGCAAGAAAGGCACTGTCACCAATATTATTTAGACTTTCAATGGAGAACAAACTACCAAAAAACTGTTGATATACGACCCCAATCACCGCGACCAATGTGATGAATAAGGCTTGGTTTTTACTGAGTAAAAAATTTGCTGCAAAGACGGAAATGACAAACAATAACCCAATTGCGATATTGGGACCACCGAGTGCAAAAGTAAGCGTATTTAGAAAGAGCAGATCAACTGCAAATAAGGTGATAATTTGTTTAGAAATAGCTTGTGGTAAGTATTTTAAAACGATCGTTTGTACGATGCTGCTTGCAACATAAAGGAGTAAAGCGTAAAAATAGATTGATTCGTATTGATAAAAATAACGTTCAGAATCAATCGTCAGTAGGAATATGAGCGTTAAGCTTAGGGCGATAATGATACGATAACTTGAATATAGTGTTCCAAGACGGTAGATCGTTTGGTAAATAGAAATTGAAGCAGCAGACGTCATTGGAATACTCAGATCAAATTAAGGCTTAATCAAACCATAACGAATTGCCAAATGCGTCAGTTTGACATCACTATCGATTCCTAATTTTTCAAATATACGATAGCGGTAGGTATTCACTGTTTTTACGCTAACAAAGAGTTTGTCTGAAATTTCTTGGGCACTAATACAATTCACAACCATCATCGCGACTTGCATTTCACGTTCAGAAAGTGCGTCAAAAGGAGAGGTTTGTGTATCAGATAAATAAGAACTCGCAAGCTGTTCAGCAATATCTGCACTGAAGTATTTACCACCTTGCATGACTTTATTAATTGCACGCACCATTTCTGTGATCGGAGCTCCCTTCGTGATATAACCACGAGCCCCGGCTTTTAACAGTAGTGATGGATAGGGTTCTTCCGCTAGACCACTGACGGCGAGAACTTTGGTGTCAGGCGCTGTTTGTAATAAACGGCGAGTGGTTTCTACGCCACCGATACCAGGCATGTTCACATCGAGCAAGACGACATTAGGGTGGTGTTGACGAACAAGACTAATGGCTTCTTCACCGGACTCTGCTTGACCAATGACTTGAATATCTGCTTGATCTTCAAGCATACGACAAATACCTGTACGAACTAACTCATGGTCATCTACCACTAATACCGTGATCACAAACACCTCCTCTGAAATCTATTCTTACTTTTTTGTTACATGATGCAAAAATTGCTTGCATTGGACTAACAAAAATAGCAATGCTATTCCTAATCTTTACTAAAATACTGTGCATAATCACGTGGTTTAATATTAATCACGTTTGTACCTAAATGTAAGTCATATTTGAGGTGATTAGCAATGATGCAAAATGCCTCCGTAAGATGAGTAAGTTATCGTGAAAAAACAGAAATTAACGCTAATGCATGTGCTGACTACATCAGTACTACTCTCTATGAGCTCATTGAGCTTTGCAGAATTAATTAATCATGCTAATTCTGCACCGGGGCAGGCGAGCATCAGTTGGTCATCTGAAGATGCAAGCCAATTCTTAAATAATGATAGTCTCAAAGCTTCTACTTCCTCATCAGAAGAGTATACACCTCAAGCAACAACCACGATTACAACAACAATTCGTAAATCTACAGGCCCTGCGACCTCAACATCACCAACCTCTCAGATTCTTGATAACAGTCGCTATAGTAATCAACCTTCTGTGAACGCGCGTGCAGCATTGGTCATGGATGCAAATACGGGTGAGGTCTTATTTAGTAAGAACACGAATACTGCTCTACCGATTGCGTCTGTTACAAAATTAATGACAGCTGTTGTGATCGCAGATGCACAATTAAATATGTCTGAAAATATTACGCTGCAAAGCATTGATTTTGCAGGTGCGGGTGGTAAAAACTCAAGCTCGACATTGCGTGTAGGTGACACAATGAATCGTGCTGAAGCCTTATTATTCGCTTTAATGAAATCTGAAAACCCTGCAGCTGCGGCTTTGGCTCGAACATATCCAGGAGGTCGTGCGGCTTTCGTCTCTGCTATGAATAATAAAGCACGTGCCTTAGGGATGCATTCATCTAAATTTACTGAGTCTACAGGTCTAGATCCTCGCAATGTTGCTTCTGCGCGGGACTTGGGCATCTTGGTGAGTACCGCATCACAGTACGGTCTTATTCGTCAATTTTCTACGACGCCAACCTATGATTTTAACCTCGGTTATCGTGTGTTGAAATCGAACAATACGAACTCTCTCGTTCGTAACGGTGGCTGGAATATTAACATTTCAAAGACGGGATTTATTAATGAGGCTGGGCGTTGTGTGGTGATGCATACGACTTTGAATAATCGTCCAGCTGTAGTTGTGCTTTTAGGGGCAAGCAATACTCAAGCTCGTAATGATGATGCTGTTCGCTTAATGCGTTGGACCAGTCAGTTACCACGTGCGATCTAGACCATAAATAAAAAACCCTGCATCTGCAGGGTTTTTTATCATGCAATCTTACATATTAGACAAAATTGAATCGCGTACTTGATCCATTGTTGCATCAATAGAAAGCATAACAGCATCAGAACATTGTTTGATTGCAGTATCAGGATCTTTAAGACCATTACCTGTTACAGTACAAACGATGACTGAACCTTCAGCAATTTTACCCGCTTTAATATCGCGGATTGCACCACCAATCGAAGCTGCAGACGCAGGCTCAACAAATACACCTTCATACATGGAAAGCAAACGTTGAGCTTCTAAGATTTCAGCATCTGTTAATTCATCAAACCAACCTTGAGAGTCACGTACTACCGCTTTCGCATGGTTCCAGCTTTGTGGGTTACCAATACGGATTGCTGTTGCAACAGTTTCAGGGTTTTGAACAGGTGCACCACGTAAGAATGGTGCTGCGCCAGAAGCTTGATAGCCAACCATCGTCGGTAAACCTTCAGGTTTAGGACCAGTGAATTGATCAGTTTCAGCATCATAAATTACTTGCTCAAATTGATCCGCAGGTTGGTTTGCAACAGCTTCTGTATAACCCATCCAGTGTGCAGTGATGTTACCTGCGTTGCCTACTGGTAAGCAGTGATAGTCAGGTGCACGACCTAATTCATCAACGATTTCGTATGCAATCGTTTTTTGGCCTTGCAAACGGTAAGGGTTGATTGAGTTTACGATAGTTACAGGGGCTTGGTCAGCAACTTCTTTAACAAGGCGCATACCGTCATCGAAGTTACCACGAATTTGCATTGTGATCGCACCATACATCATTGCTTGAGCCATTTTACCCATTGCAATTTTGCCTTCTGGAATTAAAACGAATGCTTTAATACCAGCGCGAGCAGCATAAGCGGCAGCGGCAGCAGAGGTATTACCTGTAGATGCACAGATAATCGCTTTAGAGCCTTCTTCAACCGCTTTAGTGACTGCCATGGTCATACCACGGTCTTTAAATGAACCAGTCGGGTTTAAGCCTTCGTACTTCACATAAATTTCAACATTTTTGCCAATTAAACGTGGAATATTCGCAAGCTTAATCAGTGGTGTATTACCTTCGCCTAGGGAGATTGCACGAGTAGTTGCAGACACTGGTAAACGGTCGCGATAACGGTCAACTAAACCAGTGTAACGATTGGCATTAGACATGATGATGTTCCAATTGTGTGTAGAGCTGGAGAGGGCAGCAGTACCCTCTACCCGAGATGATTAATTATCAAGCGATTCTAAACGAATTCGTACAATTTCGCCATGGATGACGGGTAATGCTTGAATTTGTGAAAGCGCTTCATCCATTTTTGATTCAACAATAGGATCTGTCAGAATCACGATAGGAATAAGGTCTTTTAAGCGAGGTTGCTGCATAATGGCATCAATACTGATTCCTGCACGACTCAAGATCGTAGTAACTTCAGCAAGTACACCCGTTTGATCTTCAGCATTAATGCGGATGTAGTAACCCGTTGTCATTTCTTCACGACTTAGAATTGGTAAGTCTGTGAGTGCTTCAAATGCTAATTGTGGAATAGTTCCAGCACCGTCTTCAGTATAAGAAATGTCACGAACGATATCGACAACGTCAGCGACTACGGCAGAAGCAGTTGGACCAGCACCAGCACCAGCACCATAATATAAAGTTGGGCCGACTGCGTTCGCTTGTACGAGAACAGCATTTTTAACGCCGTTTACATTTGCGATCAACTGATCATCTGGAATGAGCGTTGGGTGAACACGTAGTTCAATGCCTTTTTCTGCACGACGTGCAATACCTAAATGCTTAATACGGAAGCCAAGATCTTCAGCATACTTCACATCTTGTGCAGTAACTTTACCAATTCCTTCAGTAAAAACTTTATCAAATTGAAGTGGAATACCAAATGCACAAGAAGCAAGAATGGTTAACTTGTGAGCAGCATCAATCCCTTCTACATCAAAGGTTGGATCTGCTTCAGCGTAGCCAAGTTCTTGCGCTTCTTTCAAAACGTCAGCAAAAGCACGTCCTTTTTCACGCATTTCACTTAGAATAAAGTTGCCTGTACCATTAATGATGCCTGCAAGCCACTCGATTTTATTGGCAGCTAAGCCTTCACGAATTACTTTGATAATTGGAATACCGCCAGCAACAGCTGCTTCATAGGCGATCTGCACAGCATTGTCTTCAGCAAGTTTAAATAATTCGTTACCATGTTCAGCTAAAAGCGCCTTATTGGCAGTGACAACTTGTTTGCCATGAACAATTGCTTCTTTGATGACTTCATAAGCAGGGTGAATACCACCCATGACTTCAACAACAACATCAACATCAGGTTGACGAACGATATCAAGAAGGTCGGCACTTTGTTTAACTGAGTCTGGAAGATTTAAATCTGGGCGAGGGCGACGAGTACCCACATAAGTAATTTGAATTTCACGACCGGTGCGACGTCTAATTTCAGCAGCGTTTTCTTGTAATAGTTTAAGGGCACCACCACCTACGGTTCCTAGACCGAGTATTGCCAGACGAACTGGTTTCACGTCACACTCCAAAAAATATGTAAAATTTTATTGAACCTAGATCATAGCTAAAAAAAGAGGCAGACTCTAGGGTCAATCGAGTTAAATATTGATGTATAAAAAGCAGTAATTTATCTCATAAATATTAGTTATTTAAGCTACGTAGTATTTCATCTGCTGTCATGTATCCACCAAGATAAACACCTTCTGAGCTGTAAATTGCAGGCGTTCCATTTACACCCATTTTTAAACCCATTTGGTACTGATCTTTAACAGGATTTTCACAGTTGGCATTGTCCAATTGTTGACCTGCAATAGCTTGATCAAATGCGGTTCTACGATCCTTACTACACCAGACACTTTCCATTGCTGGGAAATATTGTTCTCCACGTGGCCACGCGATATAACGAACTTCAATTCCTTTAGAATTGATTTCATCCATATGTTCATGCAATTTATGGCAGTAAGGGCAGCTGATATCTGTAAAAACGTAAACGATATGTTTGGTTTTAGATTTAGCTGGATAAATAATGAGATCTTCAGCTTTTAACTGGCTTAGTAACCCTTTACTCAATGCCGACTGGAAGGATTGTCCAATATCTTCAACTTTTTTATTACCTAAACGTAGTAAATCACCTTGGAAAATATATTGACCATCTGCAGTAGTGTATACCGCAGTCATACCCTCTAAATTGACCCAGTAAAGATTTGGTACTTCGGTTGGTTTAATGTCTATAATTTTGGCATTGATATTTGCGGTTTTAAAATTTTTCTCTAACTTTTGAATCAAGCGTTGTTGCGCATTTCGCTCAGTTAAATTTGATGCTTGGCCGGTTGCTGGAGCAGTTGCCGTTAAAGTACCATCTGATTTTTGTGTGTCTTCAGACTTGGAGCATGCATACATAAAAAGCGTCGTTGCAAGGGTAGAAACGAATAAAATTTTCGAACGGGTAAATAACATAAACAACCCTTTTAAAGTTTTCAGCATTATTTTTACTGCGCTAAGCATAACAAAAAATATTCTCAAATCCTAAATTATAGCTCAGTGCTACAAAATTCAGATCGATGACTTAGCCACGGGGATGATGCTGAGCATGAAGTTGTTGCATGCGAATTTGTGCAACATGCGTATAAATTTGGGTTGTCGATAAATCACTATGCCCTAAGAGCATTTGTACCACTCGGAGATCTGCACCATGATTGAGCAGGTGAGTTGCAAAAGCATGTCTTAATGTATGGGGGGATAGCTCTGTAGGTATACCTGCTTGGAGGGCATAACGTTTGATGGCATACCAAAAGTTTTGACGGCTCATAATCCCGCCATGTTGGGTCAGGAATAAGTAATCTGTAGCACTTTTATGGAGTTGGGGGCGAGCTTCTGCTAAGTATTTTTCAATCCATTCCACAGCAATTTGCCCCAAAGGAACTAAACGCTCTTTATTTCCTTTGCCCAAAATTCGCAAAAAACCCTGATTGAGATTGATGTGATCTATTCTTAAATTAATCAGTTCGCTCACGCGTAAACCACAAGCATAAAGGACTTCAAACATCGTGCGATCACGCAAGCCTAACGCTGTGTTTGTATCTGGTGCTTGAATGAGTGATTCAACATCTTGCTCAGATAAATCTTTAGGTAACGCTCGTCCTAACTTGGGTGTTTTGTGCGCTGCTATAGGATTATCTGTTCTTAAATTTTGCTCTCTTAAAAATTTATAAAAAGACCGAAGTGCCGATAAAGTGCGAGCAATTGATCGAGGACTTTTCCCTTGTTTGGTGAGCTCAATCAGTACATCTGAAATATCATCATGTGACCATAAGGTCATGGGGCTGGTTAACAGAGTACTGCATTGGACTAAATCTGTGAGATAAGCATTTCGGGTGTGCGGACTAACAGACTGAGCGATTAAATAATCCCGAAATCCGTATAAGAACGAAAGTTGTTCTGGAATTTGAATGGGGGTAGGAATTCGAGGTTTCTTATTAATCATATGGATATTCGATTGAGAAATTCGATTGATTTAATTGAGATTATCTAATGTAGTGTAATTTTCTATGCATGTCGATGTGTTATAAGAAGATGCGAATCATTCTTGATGAGAGTGCGGTAATAATTCTCATTTGTATGTATACTGTTCAAAATTTTTTAGGGTTAGGTACGGTGCGTTTATCTGATTTGAAAGTCAAACAATCTGCCATCATTACGCAAGTGCATCGCACTGTAGATGGTACTTCTACAGATATGGTGGCAAGTCGTTTAGAAACGCTAGGATTTGTTGCCGGAACTAAAGTACAAGTCATTACGAAAGGACTGTTTGGTGGCGAACCAATTCTCATTCAAGTGGGTTTTACTCGCTTTGCCTTAAGAAAAAATGAAGCAGAAAAAATTGAAATAGAAGGAGTGTCGGCATGAGCGATGCGTTGCGTGTTGCCCTTGTTGGTAATCCTAACTGTGGTAAAACTTCATTATTCAATCATTTGACTGGAACACGCCAAAAAGTAGGTAACTATGCAGGTGTAACCGTTGAGCGAAAAATTGGTCATTTCACGCTAAACTCAGGTAAAGCGGTTCGTGTTTTAGACTTGCCAGGAACGTATAGTTTAGACGCAACTAGTCCAGATGAAGAAATCACCCGTGATGTTGTTTATGGGAAAATTGCGGAAGAAGGTCGTCAAGATGCATTTTTATGCGTTGTAGATGCAACCAATCTGAAGTTGCACCTTGGTTTAGTTTTGGAGTTGATCCAATTGGGTCGTCCAATGCTACTCGTGCTTAACATGATGGATGAAGCTCGCCGTCGTGGAATGCAAATCAATACTCAGAAGCTTTCTGAGCGCTTAGGCATTCCAGTTGTAGAAACGGTTGCTGTACGTCGCTCAGGTATTGAAAACCTGATGAATGCGCTAGATCATGGCAAATATGCTGTTCCTCAAACTGAGCTGACAGGTTTGAAAGGATCTGATCACGACAAAGTTGAAGCGATTGTCAAAGATGCCGTTCAATTTGTTGAATTTGATGATAAACGTTCAGTTTTTCTCGATAAAATCTTTCTGCACCCTGTATTTGGTCTATTCAGTTTAGCGGTGATGATGTTCGTCATTTTCCAAGCAGTTTTTGCTTGGGCGGCACCCTTCATGGATGGTATTGAGACGTTCTTTGGCTGGTTGGGTGAAGTTGTTGGCGAGAATATTGCCCATCCATTACTCAATAGTTTAGTGGTTGATGGAATTATCGCGGGTGCTGGTGGTGTAGTTGTCTTTTTGCCTCAGATTCTCATCTTATTCTTCTTTATCTTGGTGCTTGAAGAATCAGGTTATTTACCCCGAGCGGCATTCTTACTTGATAATTTGATGTATAAAGCAGGTCTTTCGGGACGTGCGTTTATTCCATTACTGTCGAGTTTTGCGTGTGCAATTCCTGGAATCATGGCATCAAGGACTATTAGTGATCCAAGAGACCGTTTGACCACGATCTTTGTTGCACCATTGATGACTTGTTCAGCTCGTTTACCCGTTTATGCGTTGTTGATTGCAGCTTTTGTGCCTTCTCAAACGGTTTGGGGACTATTTAACCTTCAAGGTTTAGTGCTGTTCGGTCTATATATGGCAGGGATTGTGAGTGCACTGATCGTATCGTTTGTGTTGAAGTTTTTCCAAAAAGATAAATCTCAACATATGCTATTGATGGAACTTCCAAGCTATCGTTTTCCAGATTTGAAAAATGTGTGGATTGGTTTGCTTGATCGAGCAAAAATCTTTTTAAAGCGAGTCGGTGGAATCATCTTTGCGCTTTCTATTTTATTATGGTTCTTGTGCACATTCCCACAACCACCTGAGGGTGCAACATTACCTGCGATTGATTATTCATTTGCGGGGATGTTAGGTCATTTGATGCAACCAATCTTTGCGCCATTAGGCTTTAATTGGCAGATTTGTATTGCCTTAATTCCAGCCATGGCTGCGCGTGAAGTTGTCGTTGCTGCTTTAGGCACGGTGTATGCTTTGTCTGCTGTTGATGAGGATGCGATGTCGGAAGGCTTGGCATCACTGATTAGTAGTGGTGGGGATTTGGGCTGGTCTTTAGCAACAGGATTATCACTTTTGGTCTGGTTCATTTATGCACCACATTGTTTGGCGACATTAGCGACAGTGAGACGCGAAACAGGTTCTTGGAAGACAGTTGGCTTTATGACCGTCTATTTATTTGGTTTAGCGTACTTTATGTCGTTCTTGACCTATCAAGTCGCGACCAGCGTGTTAGCTTAAATCTGAAGAGTTGAGGAGACTGAGATGATTGAAATTCTAATTATTACGGCATTGGTCCTTTGGAGTGCATTGATCGTATTCAAAAAGGTTTTTCCACAGACGTCAAATTCAGTCTTTATGAAACTATCAGATGCCACGGAAAGAAAAGGGTGGAAGGCACTATCAAAGTGGCTTAAACCCAAAATGACTGCTGGATGTGGCGGAAATTGCGCTTGTCCTGTTTCAGACAAGGAAACACCCAAGTTAAACCCTCAAGCTGTGAAATGGAAGTAGTTTACTTCAATAAAAAAACCGCCTAAATTGGCGGTTTTTTTACGCATGGACACAAAATAATGTCAAGATTATGAAATCAAAAAAAGCATTCAAAGCAGCAAAGTGCTAACATTTCGGCAGTTTCTAATTAGACTAAAATATGGGGCAGAAATGTTAATACAGCGTGGTGGATTAAAAGTTGTCGCAGGACTCGGAATTTCGGGTGTTGCTGCGGTAAATTTTCTACATGAAAAAGGCTATCACGTTGCAGTAACAGATTCGAGGACCTCTCCACCTGGACATGATCAAATTCCACCTGAAGTCCAAACTAGCTTTGGGAAATTTGACGAAGAAATGTTGTTGTCTGCTGAGGAAATTATTATCAGTCCAGGGCTTGATCCTAAACTGCCAGTGATTCAAACAGCACTTGCACAAGGCATTCCTGTTGTCAGTGAAATTCAAATTTTACGACGTGCGACTGAAAAGCCTATTGTTGCAATAACAGGTTCTAATGCAAAAAGCACAGTGACCACCTTGATCGGCTTAATGGCGAAATATGCAGGCAAGAAAGTCGCTGTAGGGGGGAATTTAGGACGTCCAGCCTTAGATTTAACCAAAGATGATCCAGAGCTATATATCTTAGAACTATCCAGTTTCCAATTAGAAACTACATCGAACTTAAATGCTGAAGTTGCTGTCGTCTTAAATATGAGCGAAGACCATCTCGATCGTCATGGCGATATGATGGGATATCACACTGCCAAACATCGTATTTTTCAAGGTGTCAAGAAAGTGGTCTTCAATCGGGATGACTCTTTGACACGTCCTTTAGTACCTGATGCAACGCCAATGCAGAGTTTTGGGCTCAATGCACCAGATATGAATCAGTATGGTGTACTCAGAGATACTGATGGCACGATGTGGTTAGCAAGGGGGCGTGAACGTTTATTGAAAAGTTCTGAGATGTATATTCAAGGGACACACAATGTCGCAAATGCACTTGCGTGTTTAGCCTTAGGTGAAGCGATAGGTCTACCATTAGAGGTCATGCTGGAAACTTTGAAAACCTTCAAGGGGTTGGAACATCGCTGCGAATTTGTCAAAGAAGTGCAAGGTGTTCGTTATTATAACGACTCAAAAGGTACAAATATTGGGGCAACCTTAGCAGCATTAGACGGCTTAGGTGCGGCGATCGCAGTACAGAAAGCTAAAGTTGCCATCATTTTAGGTGGTCAAGGTAAAGGGCAAGATTTTACTGCTTTAAGAAAATCATTAACGGAATTTGCAAAACTCGCGGTACTCATTGGTGAAGATGCGCCAGTGATTGAACAAGCAATTCAAGGCACAACCACAATTCTTCACGCTACATCATTAGAAGAAGCAGTAAAATTATGCCAAGCAAATACACAGCAACATGATGTGGTATTGCTTTCGCCGGCATGTGCAAGTTTTGATATGTTTACTGGCTATCCACAACGCGGACATCAATTTGTTGCTTGTGTGAATGCGCTGCACGAAGAACAATAAGGACGAAGATATGGCTGAGTCAGCTCAGACAACGATTGATAAAGTGAATAAAATTTACCAACGTTGGTTACCACGTATTCCAAGTGAAATTACATCAAGGAATGTTCTAATTTTTTGTGTGATTGCACTGCTCTGTATTGGAACGGTGATGGTTGGTTCAGCTTCTATGCCTTACGCAGAAAGATTGCATGAAAATCCATTCCACTATGTCATCCGCCATGCCATATCCATCGTGGTTGCGTTTGTCGCAGCAATTTTGGTTTATCGTGTTTCGTTAAATACCTGGTTTAATAACACATTTCCGTTATGGATGATGACTATGGCATTGCTTGTCGCGGTGTTATTAGTCGGTTCGGAAGTGAACGGTTCGACGCGTTGGATTCGAATCGCAGGATTTACCTTCCAGCCTACTGAAGCTGCGAAAGTGATGATGGCTATTTTTACTGCAGATTATGTTGTCCGTCGGGCAGAAGAAGTGCGGAATAATGTGAAAGGGCTGGCACGGTTAGCAACAGTAATGCTATGTACAGTTGGTTTGATTATTGCTGAACCTGACTTGGGTGCAACGGTAGTGGTTGCCTTAACGATGTTAGGGGTGTTCTTTCTTGCAGGTGCGCCACTAATCCAGTTTGGTATTGCATTGGGTGCCATTATCATGGCATTTGTAGTGCTGGTTGTGTTCGAGCCTTATCGTTTCGAGCGTTTAATGTCTTTTACCAATCCATGGGCAGATCCTTTAGGTTCTGGTTATCAGCTTTCAAATGCGCTTATGGCCTTTGGACGTGGTGAATGGTTAGGGGTAGGCTTAGGCCATAGTATTCAAAAAATGTCTTATCTCCCTGAGGCGCATACGGACTTTATGTTGGCTATTTTGGCAGAAGAGTTCGGTTTCATGGGCATTACGGTTGTTCTCGCACTGTCATTTCTTATGGTGGGTGCGTGTATTCGAATTGGGCATCGTGCCATTCAACATCAATTCTTGAGAGCGGGTTATTTGGCTTACGGGATTAGCATTATTTTTGTTCTGCAAATTATGGTAAATGCTGGCATGAATATGGGGCTGCTCCCAACAAAAGGTTTAACTTTACCATTTATTAGTTATGGTGGTTCATCTCTGATTATGTGTGCTGTCATGGTCAGTTTAATGCTGAAAATTGAAGCAACAACCCAAGAAAAGAATCAGGCTAAGGAAGTATCTAGCTTTTAAAATACACGATTGTATCTTAAGCATTCAAATCTGATGATGGTGGAGTACTATTTTGCTGCAACACCATTGTTGGCATATGTGTGCCACAGTTTAAACAGGTGACTTGACCAGATTTGGGTTTTGATAGTGGAATCAATGGAATAAAAAATAAAGAAAAATAATTGCGTTGTTGTTTAATTTCATAATTGCTATGTGTACGACAGACTGGGCATAGAAATTGCCCCTTTTCCGTTTTGATGGTTTTAGGTCCTACCCCAAAAATAAAAAACATAATGAACTCCTGATTAATCTAGCTAAATGGAATTCAAAAACATTTTCAGCTGAATAACAAGCATGATTGTGTATGGACACTATTCAAAAACACCTTGTATGGTGGTGCCAACTGGAATTTTCTTACGATCCCATTGTTGAATTGCCTGTAGAAGCATGCGATTTGGTTGATCTAGATCAACTGGATCTTGTCCTAATGCGTGAATAGCTTTGTTCAAGAGTTGGGGGGCTTGGGTGAGATCAAGTGCTACAGCTAAATTTTGCTTAGAAAGCTTTGTACCATCTTTATTCATTGCTAGGGGCAAATGCATATACTGAAGTTCAGGGTAGCCCAATAATCGCCCTAACCAAATTTGTCGTTCAGTGTTATCCAGCAAATCAGCACCACGCACAACATGAGTCATTCCTTGTAGATAATCATCCACAACCACGGCGAGCTGATAATTAATAATACCGTCGCGACGTTTAAGAACAAAATCTCCTAATTCATTGGTCAAATTAGAGCAATGCTGACCTTGTAAAAGATCCTCAAAACAAATCAACTCGTCTGATGTTTTAACCCGAATGGCTTGTTGATCGTGTGGTAGTTTTAAATCGCGGCAAGTACCGCTATAGATATGATTAGAGCCTAAGATTTTGCGTGTACATTGGCAGGCATAGGTGAGGTCACGTTGCTGAAGATCATTTAAGACAGATTCATAGATGTTTAAACGGTCTTTTTGAAAGATAATTTCGTCATCAAACTCGAAACCGAAAGCTTCAATACATGACAAGATATGTTCATCACTACCAGGATATATGCGAGGGATGTCTGTATCTTCAATTCGTACAACCCATTTGCCTGCATGAGATCTTGCTTCACAATAGCTTGCAACAGCTGTAATGAGTGATCCAAAATGAAGAGGGCCGGTTGGCGATGGCGCAAACCGACCCACATAAGCCATCCTGTTGTCCCCCTCCTTTATCAAAGGAGGGGTTAGGGAAGGATTATTAAATAACATGATTAACCGTTATTTTGTTTCTCTTTAATTTCAGCTAAAGTTTTGCAATCAATGCAAAGCGTCGCTGTTGGACGAGCCTCTAAACGACGTAAGCCAATTTCGATCCCACAGGTTTCACAGAAACCATAGTCATCATTTTTGATTGCTTCGATAGATTGTTCAATTTTGCGAATTAACTTGCGTTCACGGTCACGAGTACGAAGCTCAATCGCAAACTCTTCTTCTTGCGTTGCACGGTCATTTACATCAGGCAATGCAGTATTTTCATCTTGCATTGTATTTAATGTTCGATCCACTTCTGACATTAACTCGTCTTTCCATGCCAATAAAATTTGACGGAAATGCTCAAGTTGACCTTCAGACATGTATTCTTCATTTTTTTTCGGCTGATAAGGCTCGATGCCAAATAGACTCGCTGTAGTACCGCCTTCGGAAGTCTTTGGCTTGGTCTTACGCACGCGTTTTACTTTTTCAGCAACTACGTTGTTTTCTTCCAAGACTTGATTTTGGTTGTCATTCGCCATAAAGGGCATTCCTCATCATATGCGTGTTTGCGTACGCAAAAAATATGGTGATATGCAAGTGTTTTTATCGCTTCCGATAGATTGTTGCTATCGGGGGCGTCATCATATAGATTTTTTATCAAAGATGAAAGCTATGAATATCTGTTTTGGACTGTTCAGATTCCATTCGGACAGATAACTTAATCCAAAACACTTTAAAAGAAAAGCTAATAACCTGAAATTTCTTTATTAATATTTTGCGCAAAATTTTGTAGGCGATGAACACGTGTTTCAAAGCTACCATCAGCTTTCAATAGCAGGCTGCGATAGCCTGGTGCAAGGTCATCAAAGGCAAAATCTTCAGTCTTTGGTTTAAACTGAACAGAGGTGGAAGGCGTTGATAAAAATTGAATATTTTTCCAGACATTCAACGAATCTTGGTGCACATGTCCAAAGATCACTGCTTGAATCTGTTGATACTCTGCCATGATCTGTGTCAATTGATCTGAATTTTTTAAGATGTGTCGATCAATCCACTTGGAATTCATTTCAAGTGGGTGATGATGACACGCCAAAATGACTGGGTGCTGCTGTGTTTCCTGAAGAATCATTGATAAATGATTCAATTGTTCTGCTTTAATCCAACCATCTACTTTGTGGGGCACAGCACTATTTAATAGGACGATTTTCCACGTTTCGAAAGTTAACACGGCCGGTATAGGATCAGGCGCTGCAAAAGGAAAATATTCGGCATCATCATGATTCCCTGGAATTTGATAAAACGGAATATTCAAATTTTTCATGAAACTCAAATATCGCTGATAAGTTGCCTCATGTGGTACCTGTGCCAAGTCACCTGTATGAATAATCGCATCAATGTCTTGATAGCGATTTAAAATATCATTGATCACTGCATGAAAACTTTGTTCAGGATTTATCTGAACAAACGGCGTGTCAGGATGATCCATGAGATGAGTATCGGTAATTTGGATAATGAGCTGATCATTTTTATTCTGTTTGATTAAAGGCGTCATAAATTACCTCAGCGCTATAGAGGTAGTGGCAATGTGCTGTTTGAGCCATTGCAGAGCCATGATGACAGGTGCATTACACAATCGTTTGGATGCCAATAATGGTTCAAGATCTGAATAAGCTAAGATATGCAGTTGGATATTCTCACCTTCATCTGGCATACCATGAATACCGCCTAGCTCAGGAAGATCTGCTTCTGCAACATACAAATGAAAAACTTCATCGCACGCACCAGCAGAAGGGTAGAAGGTAAATAAATGTTCCAGATTACGAATTTCACAACCAGATTCTTCTAAACTCTCACGCTGAATGCATGTTTCAGGTGATTCATCGCCATCTAATACGCCTGCAATGATTTCTAGTTGCCATGGGGAGATAGGATCATCGATTGCACCAATTCGGAATTGTTCAATCAGTGCAAAGCGCTTGAGTGCATCATTGTAGATGAGTACACCAGCAGCTTCTTTTCGATGCACTAATTCACGATGAATTGTTGGGGTATAAGTATTCTCACCAAATAAACGATGTGTGATGCTCACTTTCTCTATACGAATGAATCCTTGATAAAGGGATTCGCGAGAATGGACCTTAAAATCTTTATTATTGTAAGTAGCTTTTTCAAGAATTTTCATTCGTATACGTTAGGACAAAAATTTATTTCATCCTAACTGAGATTGCATTAAAGAAAAACAGATTTTTTAATTTTTACAGCTTCTGATACAACTTTTGTCCTTGCTTATGATACTCATTTTTCATGGCGTTGAGACCTGATTCAATCTCTTGATTTAACTTGAGATCTAGGTTGTCAGACTGCTGATTTTGAGCGTATTCACGCACATTTTGGGTAATCTTCATTGAGCAAAATTTAGGTCCACACATCGAACAGAAATGCGCTGATTTATGTGCCTCTTTCGGCATGGTTTCATCATGCATACTACGTGCCGTATCAGGATCTAAACTTAAATTAAATTGATCTTCCCAACGAAACTCAAAACGTGCTTTTGAAAGCGCATTATCACGGACTTGAGCACCTGGGTGTCCTTTGGCGAGGTCTGCAGCATGTGCTGCAATTTTATAGGTGATAATGCCATCTTTGACGTCCTTTTTATTGGGTAGACCTAAATGCTCTTTAGGTGTTACGTAACAAAGCATCGCTGTTCCATACCAACCGATCATGGCTGCACCAATTGCTGACGTAATATGATCATAACCAGGTGCAATATCTGTTGTTAATGGTCCTAATGTATAAAAAGGTGCTTCTTTGCAAACCTCAAGTTGTAAATCCATATTTTCTTTAATCATATGCATAGGAACATGACCAGGACCTTCAATCATGACTTGCACATCGTGTTCCCAAGCTCGATGGGTTAATTCTCCTAATGTACGCAGTTCAGAAAATTGGGCTTCGTCATTGGCATCTTGAATGCACCCAGGGCGTAAACCATCACCTAAGCTGAATGAGACATCATAGGCTTTCATGATCTCGCAGATTTCATCAAAATGGGTGTATAAGAAATTTTCTTTATGATGTGCAAGACACCACTGTGCCATGATTGAACCGCCGCGTGAAACGATGCCCGTTAAGCGATTGGCTGTGAGAGGAACATAGCGTAATAAAACACCAGCATGAATCGTGAAGTAATCAACCCCTTGCTCAGCTTGTTCGATTAAAGTGTCTTTAAAAATTTCCCATGTAAGATCTTCTGCTATTCCATCCACCTTTTCTAATGCTTGATAAATCGGAACAGTTCCAATAGGTACAGGGGAGTTTCGAATAATCCACTCGCGTGTTTCGTGAATATTTTTACCCGTAGATAAATCCATGATGGTGTCAGCACCCCAACGTGTTGCCCATGTCATTTTTGCCACTTCTTCATCAATGGATGAACCCAGTGCTGAGTTGCCAATATTGGCATTGATTTTCACTAGGAAATTTCGTCCGATAATCATCGGTTCGAGTTCAGGATGATTGATATTGGCAGGAATAATGGCACGACCTGCAGCGACTTCTTGGCGTACAAATTCGGGTGTAATTTCTAATAAATTTTTTGCACCAAAGTTTTGACCAACATGTTGGCGAGTATCCACACCTTCGCGCTGTTTTTGGTTTTCTCGAATCGCAATGTATTCCATTTCAGGCGTGATAATACCCTGCTTAGCATAATGCATTTGCGTAACGTTATGTCCTGGTTTAGCTCGACGAGGTTTCTGGATATGTGCGAAACGAATGCCAGCTGTACGAATATCTTGAAGACGTTCTCGCCCAAATTTTGAGCTTAATGTCGCGAGTTGTTCTGTATCTGCGCGCTCTTCAAGCCATGTATCTCTGAGGTTTGGTAGGCCTCGATTTAAATCAATTTGAATCTCAGGGTCGGTATAAACACCTGAAGTGTCATACACCAAAATGGCAGGATTATACTCACCGCCTAAGCCCGTTGGTGTATCGGAGAGTGCAATTTCACGCATGGGTACGCGAATATCTGGACGAGAACCCTGAACATAGACTTTTTTTGACGCTGGTAAAATGCGGGTGAGATCTTGAGCATCTTGCTCATGTTGAGCAGAGAGATCTGTATTTGAAAGATTCGTTAATTGGTTCATTGCAATGATCCTTATGAATGACATCAACGAATCAAGCACGACCAAAAACGGTGGCGGAATTATCCTGAATGAATAACCTAGAACAAAGTTTTTAGATGGCTTGATTCCTACGCAGGTATTAACCTGATCAGGTTCAACGGTACTCACCATCAAAACAATGTTTTAGGTGATCTCAGCGAGTTATTACTCGCGCTCCGTCAAGCGATGCCAAAATATTAACATATAAAGTCCGATTAAAGTCATCAGACTATGATGCATAACAAATTGCGTCTTTAAAGCAATTACGACGATTTTCAAGATCAACAGTTTTTAAGTTTAAATAGTGACTTAGCTGTATAAGAACTTGCGGATTTTGATCAGTCTGATTTGAAGTTAATTTACTTTTTTGTTGTGAATCCAGTTCGATAAATTTTAAGAAAAGTCTCGCTTGATCTGCTAAACGACTATTTTTCATATTTGCGAGTTGTTCGATTTCAGCTAAAGCATCGGGTGCAATTTCAACACGTCCTTCAAAATCATGAGAAACAGGATCATGGTTGAGACCTTTAAATAATAGATTTGAATAAAAATGATAAAGGTACTCTGCATCTAAACGGAAACTGCTTTGAGGATATTTTTTTAGATAATTTTCCCAATACTGGGCACGTCTAGAAATCTCTTTTGCTTCAAGATGAAAATGAGGATCTTCAAATTGTGCTTGCTGATTTTGTTCAGCAAGTTCTTGCATAAATGCTTGTTCTGCCTCAGGGAAATAGGGGGCAAATACTCGTGCTAAATAATATGGGTTTCTTTGATAGGTTGCTTGGTGGTTAATATCGACGAGATCAATATACGCTTGACCTTTATGCCGAAGTAAATATTGATCTCGTGGATGTAATTTTTCAATTTGTGATTGTTGAATCGTCGGAAATTGCGACTGGTCATGAGCATATAAATCAAAAGCTTTTTGCTGATCAGCTGATCGATCTATACTTAAGAAATTTCTATACATGATGTCTGCCAAACCGATCAATTCTTTCTGTTCCTGAAAGGGCATTAAGGGAAGACAAAGTCGAATATCTTGATTGATTTGCTCAATGGCGAATGTAGTCCGTTGAGCAGTTATCCCGAGCATTTCTTTTTTGAGTTTTTGACAAATAAGGTTGAGATCAGGTGTGGTGTTCTGGTTTTGGGTTGGGTTTGGAGATTCAGTAGGTATTTCTTCGGAAATCGGTTTTTGACACGCAGTTAAGCCAAGACTTACGACCATAAGAGTCAATAATTGACGAATAGGCTTAAACGTGTGCAAAAATGACTTCATTGAGATATCAAAATACAGTTAAAGTGTGAAATGAGGCGCAAATAGATTTTCACTTATTTTAAAACCGTACAGTGAAATTTATTGTAGTTGCTTCGCAATCAAGCGTTAAAATAATGTATGAAAAACATACATCAATGTGCATAATTCAAAATAATTCTCCGGATTAAATGAAAAAATAATAAAATTGATACGTAAAAAGCTCGATTAAAGATTATATTTGCAACATCCTATTCTAATTACTTGTTATTCAAATGCTTAAGGTGCTGTGAAGTCATTATCATGAAAAAAACTCTACTTGCAGTCAGTTTAATTGCACTTAGCCCGATGAGCTTTGCATTGAACCTCGTTGAAGCCTATGAGCGAGCAAAGCAAACCGATCCAAATTGGCAAGCCAACGTGTTGCAGTATGAGGCTGACCAGTTAAATATAGGTTTAGCAAAAGGTAATTTGCTGCCGACAGTAACCGTTTCAGGAAATGTGACGCGTAAAAACCAAGATGTAAATCGTTCAAGTACAGAATCGAATCCTTTTTTTAATAGTTCTGACCTGTTGGCATCGACATCGACCACTCGTCAAATTGCGATTACTGCACGACAACCCATTTTCAGAATGGATGCTTGGCAGGGATATAAACAGGTAAAAACCTCAGTTCAACTGAGTGAAGTCACTTTAAAACAGCAACAGCAACAACATATATTAAATGTCTCTGAAGCTTATTTTAATGTACTACGTCAACAGTCTTTAACGCTCACTAACGCTCAAGAAGAAAAAGCATTATTCGAGCAGCTCAATATGATGAATGCCAAACTCAAAGAAGGTTTAGTTGCTGAAAGCGATGTGAGCGAAGCGAATGCACAATATCAAAATGCGCGAGCAAATCGAATTGCGACAGGTGTTCAATTAATCTTGGCACAAGAGCAACTTGCTCAGTTGATTGGACCTTACCAAGAAAAGCTCGCTGTTTTAAGTGATGATTTCGAGTATCAAAAGCCTGTACCGAATATCATGAGTGAATGGACTAAATTAGCTCAAGAACAGAATCTTGAAATTCTACAAGCGCGTTTGCAACGTCAATATGCCAATGATCAGCGACGTGTAGAGCAAGCGGCGCTTTATCCTCAAGTCGAAGCCGTAGCCACTTATGGATATAGTGAACAGTCACCACAAACAGCTATATCGAGTGATGGACAGTTCGATCAGGTGGGTGTAGAAATGAACTGGAATGCCTATACCGGTGGGCGAACTAAAATTAATATTGATAAAGCGACAAAAAATGTTAAAAAGTCGGAACGCCAATTAGAAGCTGCGATACGTAAAGCAACCACAGATGCTAAAAAATCTTACCTACAAATTGATATGGATAGTGCTACATTGCAAGCGCGCAAAGCTGCCATGGATTCTTCAGCATTAGTCGCGAAAGCATCCCAAGCTCAGTATGATGAAGGGCTTAAAAGTATGGTTGATGTGTTGCTTGCGCAAAGAAATGCTTTTGCAACGCGATTAGATTTTGTGAATGCTCAATATGATTATGTGTTGAATGTGTTGAGGTTGAAGGCTTCTGTGGGTCAATTGAATGAAAATGAGCTTCGTCAAATGAATGCATGGTTAGTTGAAAAATAGAATAAATTGATTGTTTTGTCATCAAATATTCACAATTGATATGCTTTAATATGGCAAAAATTTCAATCCATTCACGCTGTGTGGAGTAATAAGACTTTGAGCTCTAATAATCCTGTACTTAGCCACCATATTTCTTCTCAATTTAACGAAGATTTGCAAGATGTCCATACCAAATTTATGGCGATGGGTGGTTTGGTTGAGCAACAAGTTGCTAATGCCATTCATGCTCTTTTAGATACAAATGTGAATTTAGCTGTAGATGTCCAATTTCAGGATAATACGGTAAATCGCTATGAGCGTGAAATTGATGAAGGTTTGACTTTGATTTTAGTGCGTCGCCATCCTGCTGCAAGTGATCTGCGTATGGTGATTGCAATGAGCAAGGCCAATACCGATTTAGAACGTATTGGTGATGAAGCAGCTAAAATTGCACGTATAGCCCAAAATCTATGTGAAGAAGGTGAATCACCTCGTGGTTATATGGAAACACGTCATATCGGTAATCAAGTGCGAGTAATGATTCATGATGCATTGGATGCATTTGCACGTGTTGATGCAGAGCAAGCACTTAAAGTATTGTTGGCTGACGCAGATATCGATCGTGAATATCAATCTGCTACACGTACATTAATGACCTACATGATTGAGGATCCTCGTCATATTTCTCGTGTTCTGAATGTCATGTGGGTGCTGCGTTCTTTGGAGCGTATTGGTGACCATGCGCGAAATATTTCTGAACAAGTGATTTATATGGCTAAAGGCTATGACGTACGACACACCAGTGTGGAAGAGATTGAAGAAAAAGTTCAAGGTAATCATTAAAATAGAATTCATATAATACACAAAAACCTCGAATATCGAGGTTTTTTTATGCGGACACTAAACTTGAGTTCTGTAAAACATATAGACAAAAAAATTCCTAGATTTTGGGGGAAATCTAGGAAGGAAAACTGATGAAACAGTACGCTGTTATTATTATTTGTTCACTCATAATCTTGCTATGAAATAATAATATTCAAATTATGTGTAAAGTTCAGCTGCAAAAGTGTGATTTTGTGTAATTTAATATTTGTAAAATGTAAACCTTATCACACTTTAGTGTCCTATCCAATCCTGCCTATTTCATTAGTTTATGTCAACTATTATGATGATCTAAAAGTATTTTAGAATCTTTCGAAATAAAAAAAGCCCTGATATTCAGGGCTTTTTTAAGTCATACTTATGCAGATTTTGCTTCAGCAGGTGCAGATAACATATGACCTGTTTCTTCGAAATTAGAATGCCAAGAGAGCGCTTCTGTAAGTAGGTGAGGAGTTTGTCCACCTTTAGCACATGCACGATCGAAATAGTCGTTTAATGCATCTTTATACAATGGGTGAACACAGTTATCGATGATTGCACGTGCACGTTCACGCGGTGCAAGACCACGTAAATCAGCAAGACCTTGTTCAGTAACAAGAACGTCTACGTCATGACCTGTGTGATCTACGTGAGATGCCATCGGCACTACAGATGAAATGTCACCGCCTTTAGCGATTGATTTAGTAACGAAGATTGCGATATGCGCATTACGTGCGAAGTCACCTGAACCACCAATACCATTCATCATTTTTGAACCACATACGTGCGTAGAGTTCACATTGCCGTAGATGTCAAATTCAAGCGCAGTATTGATCCCGATAATCCCTAAACGGCGTACCAATTCTGGGTGGTTTGAAATTTCTTGAGGGCGTAATACAAGTTTGTCTTTGTATTGCTCAAGATTATTGAATACTTTTTCACCATAACGTGCAGAAAGTGTAATTGATGAGCCAGAAGCGAATTTCATTTTACCAGCATCAATTAATTCAAAAGTACAGTCTTGAAGTACTTCTGAGTACATGATGAGATCTTCAAAATTCGATTCTTTAAGACCCGTTAATACTGCATTCGCAATTGAACCAATACCTGCTTGTAATGGACCTAAATTTTTAGGAAGACGTTCTTCAGCCACTTCTTTTTCAAAGAATTCGATTAAGTGGTTTGCAATTGCTTGAGTCTCATCATCTGGTGCAGTGACTGTTGATGGAGAATCATGGAATTCGCTGTTAAATACGATGCCAACAATTTTAGCAGGATCGATATTAATTGCATGTGTACCAATACGCTCATCGACTTGAGTGAGTGGAATCGGCTGACGTGTCGGACGATAAGATGGGATATAAATATCGTGCAAGCCTTCGAATGCTGGGCTTAAATTTGTGTTAATTTCAACAATTACTTTTTCTGCAAAGATTGCAAAGCTTGCTGAGTTACCTACTGAAGTCGTTGGAATGATGCCACCATCTTCAGTAATTGCTACAGCTTCGATTACAGCAATATCAGGCTTTTTCAATTGTTTATTACGCATTTGTTCAACAGTTTCTGACAAATGCTGATCAATAAACATTACTTCGCCTTTATTGATCGCCTTACGCAAAGTATTATCAACTTGGAAAGGTAGACGACGAGCCAATACGCCAGCTTCAGTTAACTGTTTATCTAAGTCATTACCCAAAGACGCACCAGTGATTAAAGTGATCTTTAAAGGGTTTGTATGAGCGCGTTTTACCAATGCCAATGGAACTGCTTTAGCTTCACCAGCACGCGTGAAACCACTCATACCTACGGTCATGCCATCTTCAATAAACGTTGAAGCTTGTTCAGCTGAAATGACTTTTTCATGAAGTGACTCTAAACGAATGCGATCTAAAGACATGGTTTACTCTTCTCTTGATATTCTGGATCTGGCACCGATTGTACCGATCAAGCGAGCCATTTTGCATACCTGTTAGGCTAAGGTCTAATTTTTTCAAAAAATGCGGATATAAAGATATATTATGGTTTGTAAGATATTGTTTTTTATTTTTAATTTTCATTGTGGTGAATAATTAAACCAATTCAACCGTTCAACTATTCACCATTCATCAAAATCGTTCGGTGATGGTTTGCCTGATTTTATCTAAGGTGCTATTGGTTGAAATATCAGCAACTTGAGGTGTTGAAAGGGGCAGTAGAATGATAGCTTCAAGACCTCCTTCAGGACGATTATGAATTTTTAATTCACCTTCATGAATATCGACAATTCGTTTTACAATGGCTAAACCAAGACCACTCCCTTGGATGGTACGTGCTTCATTGCCACGTACAAAAGGTTGCATAAGGTCTGCAATTTGATCTTCTGGGATTCCATCACCGTGATCAGCAACACAAATTTTTAGATGATCTCCCTCGACTTTCGCACTTAGCTCAATGGGTTCAGCACCATAACGCTTAGAATTATTAATTAAGTTACCAATTAAGCGCTTGAGGGAAAGCGAACGAGCAGTAATCAGTGGGAGTTCTTCTGGTTCAAAGCGAATATCCAGGGGTTTAAACTGAATAACCAATTCTTGCAAAAGGGTATTGATATTGGTTTCTTTTAGGTCTTCATCTGAACCATCACGCATGTAAGAAATAAACTGATTAAGAATGGCATCCATATCATCCACATCAAAGATTAAGCCTTCTTTCAAGAAGTCATCATCTGACATCATTTCAGCACTCAGTCGAATTCGAGTGAGCGGGGTTCTTAAATCATGTGAAATACCAGCCAACATAATTTGACGATCACGTTCAGTGAGCTCCAATGTATAAATCATATGATTAAAGGCTTGGTTGACTTGGCGGATTTCCAAAGGTCCGTGGTTCGTCTCAAGGTAGGGGGCTTTTCCAGTTTTACTGTAGCTATTTGCTGCATTTTGCAGTCGGCGTAGTGGGCGATTGAGCTGTCTCACTAAAGTTAAGATAATCATGGCTGAAATCAGCGGTACGCCAAGAAACCATGCCAAAATCAATTCGGGGCTATAATTTGCATAAGTTTTTAACGGTTCTTGAACCCAATTCCCGTTCATTTCTGGGGTTTGAATCCAAATACGTGGGCTAGGTTTAAATTGGAAATAGACGGTGACCTCAGGCACGTCGAGCTCTTTGGCCAAACGTTTTTCAACTTGGTTCGTAAAGAATTCAGCAATGACTTTATCGCGCTGGTTGGGGAACGCAGCAGGGTCTGTAACGTATTCAATTCCAACACGCTGTTTTAACCATGTGTCAACATCAAGTTCAGTGTCACCATGAAAAATTCGAAGGTCGGGGTTGTTGATAATTTCGAGTTCAACCGCAAGGTAGCGTGCATGCTGTTGAATCTCTGGTAAATAGAGGGTTTTCCAAAAAAACCAAAGTGACATAAACAGACTAAAGAACACCACAAAAACAACCAAAACTGTTGTTCGCATTGCAGCGGAGCGCGGCTTGATTTTGTCAAGAAAGCGTTCCCATTTCGTTCGTTTTCGCTCTGAATACGCAACAAATTCATTAAATTTTTGTGGGTCAATAGGATCAAGTTTCACGGTCTAACCTGAGAGTTTGGGCTGAAAAAGAATAAGTGCATGTAATTGTTTAATACATAAAATAAAGACCCCGACATCATTGATGGCGGAGTCCATTGTTTAAAAAATTATTCTGCACCATCTGGTACGAATACGTATCCCACACCCCACACCGTTTGAATATAGCGTGCACGAGCCGGATTTTCCTCGATTAAACGACGTAAACGAGAGACTTGAACATCGATAGAGCGTTCCATTGCTCCCCATTCACGACCACGTGCCAAATTCATTAATTTATCACGTGTCAACGGTTCACGAGGATGTTGCACCAATGCTTTGAGTACTGCGAATTCACCAGTAGTTAAGGTCACCACTTGACCCTCACGAGTCAATGTTCGAGTCGATAGATCGAGTGACCAAGGACCAAATGAAACCACTTCAACATTCTGGCTTGGTGCCCCAGGAACCTCACGCACTTGTCGACGTAGTACAGCTCGGATACGAGCTAACAATTCATTTGGGTTGAATGGTTTTGGTAGATAGTCATCAGCACCTGCTTCAAGCCCTGCAATACGATCAGAGTCGCTACCACGTGCAGTGAGCATAATAATAGGCGTGTCAATGTTAGACTGCCTTAAACGACGACAAATGCTCAAACCATCTTCTACAGGAAGCATAAAATCTAAAACGATGAGCGAGAAAAGTTCACGTTGTAATAACCGATCCATTTGCGTGGCATCATGTGCGGTTTTAACCACAAAACCTTTATCTTCTAAAAACCGTTGTAAAAGGGTACGAAGACGCACATCATCGTCGACGACCAGAATGCGTTCAACTCTGTCAGTGTCATTGTGTACTACATCAGTATTTTCAGCAGGTACAACTAAACTCATGATGCACTCCCTTAAAAGTTGTATTTATAAATAGTCATTTGTCTCAGTATAATGCCTAAGTTCTTGTTAAGACTATGTATCAAATTGCTCAAAATTACAATTTTAAGTGTGTTCTGAAACCAAATCACAACATGTATTGACCTGTTTTTAAGCAAATAATTTAAAATAAAATCGCTATTCAATATGAAGCTAATTTGAAGTGGTATTGAAAGCAAAAAATTTACATCAAAATCAGAAAAATAAAGTGATTATAAAGAGTTAAATGTTTTAGTTCATTGTCAAAGTGATGACACAATGACGCATTACACTCAAATAATTGATCAGAGATCTCACTAGAAGCTTTTTCTCTGGGAGATAAAACTAGAAAAATTGAGACTTTTATTTAAAATTTCATTGCAAATATTCAAAACAATTGTGGATTTTATAGTCTCGGTCTTTATAATCACTAACTTTTAGTCCTTATCCTTGTGGAATTTAACACGATGACTGACTTAGTTCAGCAGTTGGCAAGTGAACTTGCCGTACGTCCAAACCAAGTAGAAGCTGCCATTAAGCTGATTGATGAAGGTTCTAGTGTTCCATTTATTGCACGTTACCGTAAAGAAGTAACTCAAGGCTTAGACGATACGCAGTTACGTCAACTGGATACCCGATTAACTTACCTTCGTGATTTATTTGAACGCCGTGAAAAGGTCATTGAATCACTGAAAGAACAAAATAAACTCACGGATGATTTGTTAGCTCGCGTCAATGCCGTTGAAACAAAAAATGCATTAGAAGAAATTTACGCACCGTATCGTCCAAAACGTACAAGTAAATCATTTAAAGCAAAAGAGGCTGGTTTAGGCCCAATCGCTGAAAAAATCTATAATGAAAATGTTGAACCTGCAGAAGCTTTAGCAGGATTTAATCATGAAGATTATCCTGATTTAGAGAGTCAATTAGACGCTGTTCAGCATATTCTCATTGATGACTGGGCACAAAATATTGCACTCACGACAGAGCTTAAAGCGATGTTTGCAAAAACAGCAGTGTTAAAAAGCTTAGTTGCTAGTGAAGAGAAAAAAGAAGTTGGTAAAAAATTCCGTGACTACTTCGATTTTTCTGAAAATTTAAACAAAGTTCCATCACATCGCTTATTGGCAATGTTACGTGGACGTCAAGAGAATGTACTCGGTCTAAAAGTTGATGGTGAAAATGATGCTCCTTTGGCGCGCATTGAAACTGAATACAATCTTGATCAAGTTCAACCTCAAGCCCGTCAAGATTTTCTGAAGCAGACTGCAAAATTATTCTGGCTCGGCAAAGTCCGCCCTACAATTGAGCATTCACTTCTGACAGAAAAGCGTTTGGCTGCTGAAGCAGAAGCAATGCAAGTATTTGCAGAAAATTTACGTCATTTACTTTTATCTGCACCAGCAGGTTCACGTACTACTTTAGGTGTGGATCCTGGTATCCGTACGGGTGTGAAATTGGCTGTCGTGAATGCATCTGGAGATGTACTGGCACACAGCACGATTTATCCATTCGCACCTAAAGAAGATAAAGAAGGCTCAATCAATGAATTGGCACGTTTATGCCGTGAATTCAATGTTGAGCTAATTGCTATTGGTAACGGTACCGCGAGTCGTGAAACAGAAGCCGTTGTTGCGGAAATGATGGCTGCTCATGCTGATCTTAAATTAACGCGCGTGTCTGTATCTGAAGCAGGTGCTTCAGTATATTCAGCATCTGAATTGGCTTCACAAGAATTACCAGATTTAGACGTATCGATTCGTGGTGCAGTATCTATTGCGCGTCGTTTACAAGATCCATTGGCTGAACTTGTGAAGATTGATCCTAAATCAATTGGTGTAGGTCAATATCAACACGATGTGAATCAAACAGGCTTGGCAAAAACGCTTGAAGCTGTAGTGGAAGACTGTGTGAACTCAGTTGGTGTAGATGTGAATACAGCATCTTCAGCGATTTTGGGTTACATCGCAGGATTAAACAAATCTATAGCACAGCAAATTGTAGACTACCGTAAAGAGAATGGTCGTTTTGATAATCGTCAAGATTTGAAAAAAGTACCACGCTTAGGTGAGCGTACTTTTGAGCAAGCTGCAGGTTTCTTACGTATTCAAGATGGTTCAGAACCATTGGATGCATCAGCAGTTCATCCTGAGTCTTATGGTTTAGTCAACAAGATTGTTGAAGCGAAAGCGACCACTGTAAAAGATATTATTGGCAATACTGAAATCATTCGTCAGGTTAAACCTGAAGAGTTTGTTGATGACAAATTTGGTTTACCAACGATCCAAGATGTTTTGGCGGAGCTTGAAAAACCAGGTCGTGATCCACGTCCGGAGTTCCGTACAGCGAAGTTCCGTGATGACATTACTGAGGTTTCACAACTGACTGAAGGCTTAGAGCTTGAAGGTGTAGTGACCAATGTAACGAACTTTGGTGCATTTGTTGATGTTGGTGTTCATCAAGATGGTTTAGTTCATATTTCAGAACTAGCGAATGAATTTATTTCTGATCCACATAAGTTTGTGAAACCAGGGCAAATTGTTCAAGTGCGTGTGTTACAAGTTGATGTGGAACGTAATCGTGTGAATTTATCGATGCGTCCTGCAGGATCTGAAGTACCTGCGAAGGCGCCGCGCCAGCCACGTCGTGAAACTCAAGGCCAGCAAGAGCAACGTGGTGAGCGTAAACCACACGCGAAGCGTCCTCAGCAAGCACGTCCACACGGTGATCGCCCACAACATGCGAAAAAACCTCAGCAGCAGAAACCACAAGAACAGAAGATTGGTGGTTTAGGTGCATTATTATTACAAGCAGGGGTTAAAGGTTCGAAGTAATCTTTAATCAGGTAAAAAACCTCCCATATGGGAGGTTTTTTTATGCTTATGTTTTTAAATAAATGAAGAACATCAAGGTGATTTATTTTAAATGTAAACTTTAAGATGGTATAAAACAACAAGAAAAACTTAATAATCAATTCATCACTTCAAAATTATTTTTAACTTTATAAGTCATATAATTAAGAGAAATTAAACATGAGTATATCTCAAAATAACGAGCTGAAACCTCAATTTTATAGTCGTGATTTGCTCTCAGGTCTGGTTGTTTTCCTTGTTGCACTTCCGCTTTGTTTGGGCATAGCTCATGCATCAGGTGCACCACTCATTTCAGGCATTATTGCTGGCGTGATTGGTGGAATCGTTGTTGGTTTTTTTAGTGGCTCACATATCAGTGTATCTGGTCCCGCTGCAGGCTTAGTGGCGATTGTATTGACCCAAATTGAATTACTACAAGGTAATTATCAAGCCTTTTTGTTCACATTGTTTTTAGCTGGAATTTTACAAATATTATTTGGTATTTTTAGGTTAGGTGTTTTCTCAAATTTCGTACCCACCAATGTGATTTTGGGATTGCTTGCCGCGATTGGTCTGTTACTGATTATCAGTCAATTACCTAAATTGATTGGTTTGGACGTCAAAGGATTTGCTTTGATTGATCAATGGTCAATTCAATCTGTACTGAGTCATATTGATATTGGCTCAGGATTAATTGGTCTAAGTTGTATTGCGTTAACTCTACTGTGGGATAGTAGTAAATTAAAAAAACTGCCGCTGCCTTCAGCCTTGATTGCGGTGATATTTGCTGGACTTCTTAACTTTATCATGTTGAAAATCGGCTCTCCATATGCAGTAAACCCTCAACAATTGATTAATCTTCCGAATATCTTTTCTGGTTCAGAAACGATTTTCCAGTTTCCAGATTTTTCGTATTGGAATGATAGTTTAATTTATACGGGTGCAATTACATTAGCGGTGGTAGCTTCTCTTGAAACACTATTGAATTTAGAAGCTGCCGATAAGATGGATCCACAAAAGCGCTCATCACCACCCAATCGTGAATTATTTGCACAGGGTGTTGGAAACTCTATGTCAGGATTGATCGGTGGTATGCCGATTACCTCAGTCATTGTTCGTAGTTCAGTGAATGCAACCAGTGGAGCTAAAACCAAATTTTCTGCAATCTTTCATGGTTTTTTACTGATTGTTGCAGTGGTGGCGCTCACTCCATTAATCAATGCGATACCGCTATCTTCATTGGCAGCAATCTTAATCTTGACTGGATTTAAATTGGCAACACCAAGCCTATTTAAACGGATTTATGCGCAAGGTTGGAAACAATTTTTACCTTTTATTGTCACGGTAGTTGCAATCATTGCAACTGATTTACTGAAAGGCATCATGATTGGTCTAGTGATCAGTTTATTGATTATCTTACAGAGTCATTTACACCGTGGTGTACGTGTGATCCATGAAAAACACTTGCATGGTTCACTTACCCGTATTGAATTAGCACCGAATTTAAGTTTTTTAAATCGTGCCGCACTCGTCACCGCTTTAGAAAAAGTTAAACCGCATGAAAATGTGCTAATCGATGCATCCAATACCTATTATATTGATCCAGATATCTATCAAATTATTAAGGACTTTCAAAGTGAAGTGGCGGTAAAGCAGGGGATAAAAGTTAATTTACAAGGTTTTAAAGCACATTATCCTGAAATAAAAGAGGACGAGCTCGATCTTGATGTGAGTACGCAAGAACTCCAAAAACAGCTCAGTCCTGATCAAGTTTTACAGATGCTAAAAGACGGGAACTTGCGTTTTATTAATCATCAGCGTTTACACCATAATATTGCTCGCCAAATTCAAGTTACGTCAAATGCAGGGCAACATCCTATTGCTGCAGTGTTGGGTTGTATGGATTCTAGAGCACCGACAGAGCGCATTTTTGATGTAGGAATCGGTGATTTATTCAGTTTGCGTATTGCTGGAAATATTGCTGGTCAAAAAGTCGTGGGCTCTTTAGAGTTTGCATGTAAAACCAAAGGTGCAAAACTGATCGTGGTATTGGGGCATACGGACTGTGGTGCGGTAGGATCTGCTTGTCATTTATTTGAGCAAAAGGTGGATTTGAGTCAACTAAAAGATACACCGAACGTTCAGCATTTTTTGAAGCCGATTATGCAGGCGGCGGAAACAGTCAAAAATGATATGAGTAATTATCAACTTACAACCAATTTTATTGATGCCGTAACTGTGTTAAATGTGCGAAATAATATTAATTATATTATTAAAAATAGTGACACGTTAAGAGACATGATTGAGCGTAAAGAGATTGGGATTGTTGGCGCAATCTATGATGTGAAATATGGTCAAGTCAACTTTTTATCTTAAATGATCTCATTTCATCAGTAAGTGATATTAAAAACCTCCCAAATGGGAGGTTTTTAATTTATCCATTAATCATGGGGACAATCCAGCTGGTTAAGATCAATAAAATCCCGAGATGACCTAATTTTCGTGAAATTTTTACGAATTTTGGAACTGATTGTTCGATCTTTTGTGCATAGTCTTGTAGGTTGGCAGCTTTAGTTTGGCGGCTATGCCACAAGAATACGGCAAGATCGATACAGATGAGAATAGTTCCTACATCTGCGACTACGTCTAAAACTTTAAATTCTTGAGTATAAAAACCGAGAGTAACTTGATAAATGAGGAATATCGCAAATGCGATGGCTGCACATTGCAGCACTAAAGCTAAACCACGCATAAGTACAAAGCATAAAATCAATAAGATGCAAGGTTTATAACATAACTCTGCCGCCTAACGAATGATCTCAAAATTTTTTTTAGGCCTAGATTTGAACTCAATCATGATTAGCACTAAATAAGATTCGGCAAGATCAAGCTGAATGCAATGGTGCCTAACCCTATTTTTGACAAATGATATGCATAAGACTTTGGTGCTTTGGCATGATTCATCTGCTGTTGATCCAATTTAGTTTTATTTTGAGCATCGGCTGATGTTATGTTGAATCCCAGCTCAAGCAAAATTAAAAATAAACCTAGCTGTAATAAGGTGTCGAATGAGTAATGTTGCTGAATAATCATGCTCATGATTTGAGTAAAAATCAAAACAGCAACTGCTAGAAAAAATAATCTAAAAAAATAAATTTGAGCCATGACAAACTCCTATTTTATGTTTTGATCATGGCATTTAATTCTTAAAGAATAATTAAAATCACACAGTGAAAATGTAACAAGATCATCTCACAAAGTACTTAAATTAACTTGTTCCATCACCAATGTTCGCCAGGAAATAGTCGGGCATATGCACGCTGTACAATGTTTAATTTCTCTTGGCGACCGACAGAAGCAGTAGAGCTTGGAAATAAATTAAATCCAATCGACATCAATTTATTATTAATATCAGGTGCAATTGCATAAGTAATTGATGCAAGTTTTCCAAGACCAGTCGCTACCTTTTTTGGACGGTTCACAATAGCACCAGCGATTAAATCTGCAGCTTGATTCGGTGAAAGTGCTGGCACGTATTTATATATTTTAGTTGGAGCGATCATCGGTGTTCTGACCAAAGGCATGTAGACCGAGGTGATAGCGATATTATGCGCATGTACTTCAGCTGCTAGGCAACGGCTAAATGCATCCAATGCAGCTTTTGAAGCGACATATGCAGAGAAGCGTGTAGCATTGGCTAATACACCAATTGAGCTAATATTAATAATATGTCCACGTTCACGGTCTATCATATGTGGAAGGACATTTAAAATGAGGCGAACAGCACCAAAATAGTTGAGTTGCATCGTGCGTTCAAAATCATGAAAACGGTCGATGGACTCATGGACTGCACGGCGAATCGAACGACCTGCGTTATTAATTAGAATATCAATATGTGTGACGCTATTGAAGATTTGTTGCGTTACAGCATCGATTGAACTCATATCATTCAAATCACAAGGAAAAATGTCAGCTTTTCCCCCTTTTTGCTCAATCTCATATTTTACTTGTTGTAAAGTTTCCTCAGTTCGTGCCACCAATAATACATGCGCACCTGCCGCAGCCAATTGATGTGCAACAGTTAAACCGATACCACTGGACGCGCCTGTAATCAGAATATTTTTTCCATGGACACGTTTTTTAAAACGCTGTTCTAATTTTTTATTCACTTCATTCTCCCTGTAAATGCAATGAATTGTGGAACACGTATTTTTAAACGTGTCATACAAATTAGCATAGTGGAAAAATGAAAATAAACCATGGCATAAGTTTATGAATTTATTGTAAAAATTAGAGTAAATGCTCTAATTTTTTATTGTGGTAATACGAATAAAATAATTGAAAAAGACGATAGGGTAAATGAGGATAAAGCCCCAGTCATGAGGCTTTATTTCTAATGTATTACCAAGATTAAACTTGAGCGAGCGCTTGTTCTAGGTCGGCGATTAAATCGTCAGGATGTTCGATTCCAATAGATAAGCGAACCATATCCGTAGAAACGCCAGCAGCTTTTAACTCTTCTTCATTCAGTTGGCGATGCGTTGTAGTTGCTGGGTGACATGCTAAGCTTTTTGCATCACCGATATTCACCAATCGTGTGAATAATTGTAGGGCATCTATAAAGCGAGTTCCGCCTGCTAAGCCATCCTGTACACCAAATGAAAGAATTGCTGAAGGTTTGCCCTTAACGTATTTCTGAGCTAAAGCATGTTGCGGGTGATCAGGTAGTCCTGCGTAATTTACCCATTTTACTTTTGGATGAGCTTGTAAATATTGAGCAACTTTTAAAGCATTTTCAGTATGACGTTCCATACGTAAACTTAATGTTTCTAAACCTTGCAGGATTAAGAAAACATTTTGTGGGCTAATCGCTGCACCTGTGTTGCGTAATGGCACGACACGAGCACGTGCAATATAAGCTGCTTCACCAAGCGCTTCGACATAGTTCACGCCGTGATAGCTTGGATCGGGCGTATTTAACGCTTTAAAACGATCTGGATATTTACCCCAAGGGAATTTACCGCTGTCAACAATGATACCGCCGATCGAATTACCATGTCCGCCGATGTACTTGGTTAGAGAGTGAACAACAATATCTGCACCAAATTCAAAAGATTTTTGAAGCACTGGTGTAGCAACTGTATTGTCCACAATTACAGGAATGCCAAGTTCATGTGCAAGCTTAGAAATCGCTTCTAAATCAATAATATTGCCGAGTGGATTACCAATAGACTCAACGAAGACTAATTTAGTTTTTTCATCAACAAGTGCTCGCAAACTTTCTGGATTTTGATAATCGAAGAAGCGCACTTCGATCCCTTGTTTTGGTAGCGTATGTGCAAATAAATTATATGTACCACCATAAAGTGTAGATACAGAAGCGATATTGTCCCCAGCTTCAGCAATGGTTTGAATGGCATAGGTAATGGCTGCCATACCTGATGCAAGTGCTAATGCGCCGATCCCACCTTCGAGTGCTGCAATACGTTGTTCAAGCACAGCAGTCGTTGGGTTCATAATCCGTGTATAAATATTCCCAGAGACCTTTAAATCGAATAGGTCTGCGCCATGTTGCGTATTATCAAATGAGTAAGACGTCGTTTGATAAATGGGTACCGCAACTGCTTTAGTCGTTGGTTCAGGTGAGTATCCAGCATGGATGGCGAGGGTTTCGTCCTTATATGTCATTTTGAGATCTTCTTGTGGTTTAAAAATTGTTCAATGAGAATATAGCACCCTAATCATATTATAAAATTTATAAAATATTGAAAAAGTTATCTAAAATTCTCATATGTTGCTCATTTAAAAGCCATATTCTTGTGCACTTTGAATGGTAAGTTTGATGAAAAAATAAACTTGTAACATTCCTTGCAAGTTCGGGCGTATGGCTTATGTTTTTATCGTATTCATCGTATAATGCTCCCTAATTATTTGTCCGCGATTTGTATTTACAGCGGATTTTGTTTTTTTTATAGAGGAGTCCTACGTGGCCCAATATATTTACACGATGAACCGTGTGTCTAAGATGGTTCCGCCTAAGCGCGAAATCCTTAAAGACATCTCTTTATCATTTTTCCCGGGCGCTAAAATTGGTGTTCTTGGTTTAAACGGTGCAGGTAAATCTACCTTGCTTCGTATTATGGCTGGCGTAGATAAAGATTTCTCTGGTGAAGCTCGTGCACAACCAGGTATCAAGATCGGCTACCTTGAGCAAGAGCCGCCATTAGATGAAACAAAAGACGTTCGTGGCAACGTTGAAGATGGCGTTCGTGAAGCACTTGATGCATTAGCTCGTCTTGATGAAGTTTTCGCTGAATATGCAGCTGAAGATGCCGACTTTGATGCACTTGCAAAAGAGCAAGAAAAGCTTGAAGCAATTATTCAAACTTGGGATGCGCATAACTTAAATAACCAGCTTGAACAAGCAGCGGCAGCGTTAAACTTGCCAGCTTGGGATGCTGATGTCACTAAATTGTCAGGTGGTGAGCGCCGTCGTGTGGCACTTTGCCGTTTGCTCTTGTCTAAACCAGACATGTTGCTTCTTGACGAACCGACGAACCATTTGGATGCATCATCTGTTTCATGGTTGGAACGTTTCTTAAAAGATTTCCCTGGTACAATCGTTGCGATTACGCATGACCGTTATTTCTTGGATAACGTTGCTGAGTGGATTCTTGAGCTTGACCGTGGTATGGGTATCCCTTATCAAGGTAATTATTCTTCTTGGTTAGAGCAGAAAAATGCCCGCTTAGAGCAAGAACAGAAGCAAGAAGAATCTTTTGCTAAAGCATTGAAAAAAGAACTTGAATGGGTTCGTTCTAATGCAAAAGGTCAGCAAAAGAAAAATAAAGCACGTATGGAACGCTTTGAAGAGCTTAACTCTCGTGAATTCCAACAACGTAACGAAACGTCTGAAATCTACATTCCACCTGGTCCACGTCTAGGGAACAAGGTTGTGGAAGTTGAAGGTATCAGCAAATCGTTTGGTGATCGTACGCTTTACAAAGATTTATCTTTTGTTGTTCCACCTTGTGCGATCGTGGGTATCGTGGGTGAGAACGGTGCGGGTAAAACCACACTATTCCGTATGATGACAGGTGAATTACAACCTGATACAGGTACGGTAACGCTAGGTGAGTCAGTTAAAGTGGCTTACGTGGGTCAGATTCGTGACACCTTAGATAACAATAAAACGGTTTGGGAAGAAGTTTCTGGCGGTTTAGATATCTTACGTATTGGTGAATATGAAATCGCATCACGTGCATATATTGGTCGTTTTAACTTTAAAGGCCAAGATCAGCAGAAGCGTGTAGGTCAATTGTCAGGTGGTGAGCGTAACCGTTTACAACTTGCGAAAATTCTACAAATGGGCGCAAACGTTATCCTTCTCGATGAACCATCGAACGACTTGGATATCGAAACTTTACGTGCGCTTGAGGATGCAATTTTAGTATTCCCAGGTACTGTAATGGTCATCTCGCATGACCGTTGGTTCCTAGACCGTATTGCAACGCACATCTTGTCATTCGAAGGTGAAACACCAGAATTCTTCACAGGAAACTATGCTGAGTTCGAAGAATACCGTCGTAAACGCGATGGCGATGATCTAGTGGCTAAGCGCCAAAAATATCGCAAAATTGGTGGTTAATTCCATCTAATAAAAAAACCAGCCTTCAGGCTGGTTTTTTTATGAATTAATTTTATGAAAATGCTAAAAGACTATAAGCTTGAAGTAGAGTTCTTTTTGCATTTTCATTTCCAGCATTCGCTGATTGGTTCAGCCATTTTTCAGCAATTTGATAATTTCGATCCAAACCTAGTTCACCATTTAAGTAACTCAGACCTAATTGATATTGTGCTTCAGCATTCCCACGTAATGCATCACGTAGGTATAACCACATTTGATTTCGAGGGTTTAAGGATGTGGATGGCTCGAGATTGGATAAATTAGCCGTTCGAGTACGTTTTAGATCAAAGAATAGTGATTGAAATAGTTTTATTATCATTATGGTTCTCCTTGCTTATCCATGCAAAAATGAGATCTATTTCATTAAATTATGCTCTTTTGAAGGTTTTGTCTACTACTCATATATAAAATTTAAATTTATTTAATTTTAAGTCCTAAAAGCTCAAATGAGCTTTTAGGACTGATGAAAATAAACAATTAATTTTCCCATTCGTGATTACATTCACGGCATTTCCATTTCTTTTGAGATTGCATGAAGGCTTGCATCGAAATTTTGAAATCTGGTAAATCTTTCCAGAACATCACACCCGCTATCACTGCAATTAAAAATACGATCACAGTTGCAATTTGAAGTGTCTCGCCAGCACCATTACTAAAAATCATCAGTACAACGCTAATAATCACCAATAATAGGAGTAAAAATAGAGTGGGTACGAGGATGATTAAGCTTTTAGGAACATTTGGTCGTACAGCAGGTGCATTGGCACTTGCTAAAGGAAGAATTTTACGACTTTGACATTTAGGGCATTGGTACTGCATGAGCGCTCCGTATTTCTTTTGCTTAATTCTATAACATCGAAACTAAAATCAAAAATGTATAGATGAAAAAAAACCACTGATCGAGGTCAGTGGTTTTTTAGAATTTGGCGTCCCTACGGGGATTCGAACCCCGGTTACCGCCGTGAAAGGGCGATGTCCTAGGCCTCTAGACGATAGGGACTTATGAGGCAACACAGTTAATGCTATAAAAGCAATCTAGGTATCAAGCTAAGTGCTCAATCTGTGTGAGCGCTATATTAGGGATATAACACTCATGCGTCAATAAAAAATTTAATTAAGCTTCATCAACTGCATCATTTTTCGGCAATTTTAAGCTTTCATTCAATTTTTCCCATACTTTAAGCTCTTTTTTACTTGGACCGCCAACGATTTCGAGTGCATGACGCAGGCGAGCAAAAGTCAAATCAGGACCAATGGTCACCATGGTTTGCATCACTGGCGTTGAAGCAGTAGAACCCGCAATGGCAATAAAGAACGCAGGCATAAAGTCACGTAATTTAATTTCCATTTGTGCAGCTAAATCCATTAGCGTTTGGCTAACAGTGTCATTATTCCAAGTAAATAAGCTTTCTAAGCGCCAAATTGCAAATTGTAGGCTTTGACGAACTTGCTCTTCAGATAACTTTTTACTTTCGAATTGTGCTTTAGACAGTGTAGGGAAGTGATTAAAATAATGTGCTGACCAATTCACTGCTTCAGACAATAGGTTAATACGTGGTTGAATTGCCGCTGCAATTTCTTCTAACTTGGCACGATCTGCCTTCCACGCCAATAAAGTATCTAAAAGCTCAGCAGGGCTAAGTGCTTTGATCCATTGCCCGTTTAACCAATTGAGTTTTTCTACATCGAAAATTGGACCCCCAAGCGATACACGTTGGATGTCAAAATTCTCGATCATCTCAGCCAAATTGAACTTTTCGCGTTCATCTGGCATTGACCAACCCATACGACCCAAATAGTTTAATAATGCTTCTGGTAATACACCGATATCTTTGTAGTAATTGATTGAAGTTGGGTTTTTACGTTTAGATAGTTTTGATTTATCAGGGTTACGTAAAAGTGGCATGTGGCAAAGCACAGGCATTTCCCAACCAAAATATTGATAAAGCAATTGGTGTTTAGGAGCAGATGGAATCCATTCTTCACCACGAATCACGTGAGTGATTTCCATTAAATGGTCATCAACAACGTTTGCTAAGTGGTAAGTTGGTAGGCCATCGGTTTTCAGCAGAATTTGCATATCAACTTGTGCCCATGGGATTTCTACTTCACCACGCAGTAAGTCATTAAATTTACAAATCCCTTCTTCAGGTACTTTCATGCGAATAACATGCGGTTCGCCAGCCGCTAAACGTCTTTCAACTTCTTCTGGCGTATGTTTTAGACCACGACCATCATAACGAGGAGATTCACCACGTGCTTGTTGTTCTGCACGCATTTGATCTAATTCTTCAGCAGTGGCAAAACAATAGAATGCATGACCTTTTTCAACCAGTTCTAACGCATATTTTTTATAAATATCCATACGTTCAGATTGACGATATGGCGCATGAGGGCCACCCACATCTGGACCTTCTGACCAATTTAAACCTAACCAGCGCAATGAATCGAGAATCATTTTTTCTGATTCAGGTGTTGAACGGAGTTGGTCTGTATCTTCAATACGTAAAATAAATTCACCGCCATGCTGTTGAGCAAAGCATAGGTTAAATAATGCGATATAAGCAGTACCTACATGGGGGAAACCTGTAGGAGATGGTGCAATACGAGTACGAACTGTCATAGCCAGAAAAAGTTATCAAATAAAAATTGGTTTTATTATAGCAAAAAGCCCAGTGGCTTAATGATTAATTCATTAAATCGGACTGGGCTAAATTTGGCTCAATTGGGGAGATTGAGAAAAATGGTGCTTAAGATGTGTGCTGAGGAAATAAACTTTGTAAAAAACGCGAAAACTGTTGGTGTTGCGATGCTAGAAAGTTTTGCGTTGGAGCATTCTTAATAGAGGTGATCACTTTAATCTGATCCATCTCTGAAGAAGGTTTGTTCTCAGCACGTTCACGTTTTTGTTGAGTCAATGCGCGTTCGATAGGGGTTAAAGACTTTTCAGCAACACTAGAGTTTTGTAGTGATTTAGCAGGGTTTTGTAACGCTGCTGCATGTGTCTGGCTCATACCAAAAACACATAAAGTTAAGCTTAACGCTTGTAAATAGTACAAATTCATTTCAATTTTCCCCTATTTTGAATTTATTGTAAGAGTAATTAGGTTTACATTTTAAACATAAAATTCACAAAAGTACAAATGCATCACACTTTCTTACAATTTTTATTCAACAATCCTTAAGTTACTCAACCTGTAGCTGAAATAAATTTTGCCTCTTTTTATCAATAAAATATGGAGATTCGGTGGAGATATGATGTTATGCGGTAAATTTTAAAGAAAATTTAAGTGATAAAAATGCAATTCTTATGAAGAAAATATATATTAAATTTAGATATTTACAATGATTTAATTCGTCTATTGAATACATTGTGACTGAAGTAAATAAAAAATATAGTGCAATTCATAAATGTAATAAAAAAGAGATTTTAATGAATAAGCACTTTTTCAATAAATTATTGGGCACAATGAGTATTGGGGCATTGTTGTTCAGTATGACTGCACAGGCGAATACATCATTTTTAAATGTTTCTTATGATCCCACTCGCGAATTTTATCAAGAATATAACCAAAGTTTCGGTGAGTTTTGGAAAAAACGTACTGGTCAAGACGTGCAATTTAAGCAATCTCATGGTGGATCTGGGAAACAAGCACGTGCTGTAGCAACAGGATTACAAGCAGATGTTGTGACCTTGGCACTTGCAAATGATATTGAAGAAATTGTAAAAGCAGGTTATATCAATAAAAATTGGCAAAAAGAATTTCCCAATAATTCAGCACCCTATACATCTACCATTGTTTTTTTAGTAAAAAAGGGCAATCCAAAAAATATCAAAGACTGGAATGATTTAGTCAAACCAGGTGTTGAGATCATTACCCCGAACCCAAAAACAGGTGGTGCGCCACGATGGATTTATTTATCTGCATGGGGCTATGCACTTAAACAGCCTGCCGGAAATGATGCCAAAGCTCGTGAGTTAGTCAAACGATTATACAAAAATGTCAAAGTGTTAGATTCAGGAGCCCGTGGATCACTCACGACTTTTGCTGAACGTGGAATTGGTGATGTTTTACTGTCTTGGGAAAATGAAGCGCTCTTAGCGACGCAAGGTTTGGGGCAAGATAAATTTGAAATTATTTATCCATCCATTTCAATTCTAGCTGAGCCTTCTGTTGCCATCGTAGATAAAACCGTAGATAGAAATGGGAATCGTAATCTCGCAAAAGGATATCTTAACTATCTGTATTCACCTTTGGGGCAGGAATTAGCTGCTAAACATAATTTTCGACCACGTAATGAAAAAATCGCAGCTAAATACAGTACTAAATTTCCAAAGGTACAATTATTTACCATCGATAAAGTATTTGGTGGTTGGGCGAAAGCGCAGCAAACGCACTTTGTAAATGGCGCGATTTACGACCAAATTTCAGCAGAAAAATAATCTATTTTTAGAACTTATGTGAATGGATAGCGATATGCTATCCATTTTTAATTATAAGAAATCCATAAAATACTATATATTTGAATATAGACTGTATTTAAGATGATTTATGAATTAATTCATAATCTTGAAAGAAAAATGGTAGCAATATAACGTAAATCACATGTCCAAATTAAATTGATGAATATGATTTTATTTCATATATTTAGATTAATTATGTATATCTAGATTTTTTGACTATGAAAACTCAATTTAAAGCCTTGCTTACAGCGGGCTTACTCGCAACAGGTTTATCGTTCAGCGTATCTTCTCAAGCAGCACAACGTGATTTCCTGAATGTATCTTATGATGCGACTCGTGAATTTTATGATGAGTTTAATCAGTCATTTGGTCAATATTGGCAGTCAAGAACTGGAGTGAAAGTCAACTTTAAACAATCTCATGGTGGCTCAGGTAAACAAGCACGCTCTGTGGTTGATGGCTTGAAAGGCGACGTTGTCACTTTGGCTTTGGCAAATGATATTGAAGAGATCGTGAAATCGGGTCAAATCAATAAAGGATGGCAAAAAGAGTTCCCTTATAACTCTGCACCTTATACATCAACCATTGTTTTTATGGTGCGTAAAGGTAACCCTAAAAAAATTCAGGATTGGCAAGATCTTGTTAAGCCGGGTGTAGAAATCATCACACCAAACCCTAAAACAGGTGGACTACCACGCTGGGTATATTTATCAGCTTGGGGTTATGCACTCAAACAACCAGGTGGTAATGAAGCGAAAGCAAAAGACTTTGTTGGCAAGATGTACCATAACGTCAAAGTGATGGACTCTGCGGCGCGCGCTTCTATGACGACATTTGCTGAGCGTAAAATTGGCGATGTGTTGCTCACTTGGGAAAATGAAGCACTGGTCACTCAAAAAGCCTTGGGCAAAGATCAGTTTGATATTGTTTATCCATCTATTTCTATTTTGACAGAGCCTTCTGTTGCCATCGTTGATCGTACTGTAGATAAAAATGGCAATAAATGGTTGGCAACTGGCTATATCAACTATTTATATTCACCATTAGGTCAGGAGATGGCTGCTAAGCATTTCTATCGTCCGCGTAATGCTGAAGTGTTAGCAAAATACTCAAAACAATTTCCTAAGTTAAAAACATTCACCATTGATGAGGTTTTCGGTGGTTGGGCAAAAGCACAACAAGCACATTTTGTGAATGGTGCGATTTTTGATCAGATTTATAACAGTCGTCGTTAATATACTGAAGTAATTGAAAATTAATAAAAAAGCCTCCAAGTGAGGCTTTTTTATTTGAACATTCCAGTGAATGAAACGGTTTTGCCTATAGAAAGTAAAATTTACCTACAAAAAGTCGTTTGGAGCTTTATTAAAACAAGGTAATAATGTGCAGTTAAATTTTTAGATGTTCTGAAACGTTATTATGTCGCATATTTCTGTATTACTTCATGAAACTGTAGATGCTCTATTGGGTGGGCGTAATACAGGGATTTATGTAGATGGCACCTTTGGTCGAGGAGGTCATACTCGGCTTCTCTTGTCTAAATTAGATGAACATTCTCGTGTCTATGCATTTGATAAAGATCCGCAGGCTTTGGCTGTGGCTGCTCAGTTAGAACAAGAAGATCCAAGATTTACCATTATTCATGCAAGTTTTGCAGATATTAAAACAGCCTTAAATCAACGCGGTGTTGAAACTGTCGATGGTGTTATGGCAGATTTAGGTGTGTCATCACCACAACTTGATCAGGCCGAACGTGGTTTCAGCTTTATGAAAGACGGTCCACTGGATATGCGAATGGACAACTCTCAAGGCTTAACTGCAGCGCAATGGTTGGTTGAAGTTGATGAAGAGCATTTAGCGAATATTATTTTTCAGTATGGTGAAGAACGATATAGCCGCCGCATTGCGAAAGCGATTAAAGCAGCAGGTTATATTGAGACTACAGGTCAATTGGCTGAAATTGTAAAAGTTGCCCATCCGAAATGGGAAAAAAATAAGCATGCTGCGACACGTACATTCCAAGCAATTCGAATTGAAATCAATAAAGAATTAGAAGATGTGCATGCTTTTTTACCTGAAGCACTGGATATGCTTCATAATGGAGGTCGATTAGCGGTCATCAGTTTCCATTCCTTAGAAGATCGAATTATTAAACAATTTATTCAAAAAGAGTCGACTTTAGCTGAGGATGATGGTTGGGGCTTACCTCAGAAACCTAAAGAAACTCGTCGTTTGAAAAAAATTGATCGCGTACGTGCAAGTGAAGAAGAAGTGAAACAAAATCCGCGTTCTAGAAGTGCTTGGTTGCGAGTTGCAGAGCGAATAAATTTTAAAGGCGAATAATGAAAAAGGAAAAAGACGTAGAACAACAGGAACTGGTAGCAACGACCTTGGTGCGTAAAAAAATACTGATCTATAGCGTTTTAACCGCTATGGTCATGGTGAGCGCATTTATGGTGGTCTATCAGGTCTATTCTTATCGTCAAGATTTTCGTGAATTCAATACGCATATGCGTGAGCTTGAAGACATAAATGCTGAATGGGGTCGTCTACTTATTGAGCAACAGACATTTGGAGCGACTGCACAAATTGGGACACGTGCAGTGACACAATTACGTATGTATTCACCACCAACATCACAGACTGTGGTGATTTCACTTCCTGCTGAAACCGCGAAAAATCAATAGGCACGCTGAATGGTTGATAAAAGCAAAACAAAACAAACACGTAAAAAACAGCAGCCCATTACACAGAAAAGAACCGTTGCTGTAGATATGTGGCGTTTCTATTTAATGTGGGGCTTAGTCCTGACATTTTTTGTAGTATTGGTTGCACGTGCCTTTTATGTTCAAATTGTGAACAAAGACTTTTTGCAAAATAAAGCCAATGCCAAAATTTTACGTACTGAAAAATTAAGCGCGATGCGAGGGGTTATTAGCGACCGTAATGGCGTTCCCTTGGCTATTAGTACACCAATTATGAAGGTGGTGATTGATCCTCAACATTATTTTGAAACTAAAGCAACTTTTGATGAAATCACTGAAGAGTTAAAAAAGAATCCAACCAGCCGTAAATTAAAAAATCAGTTACCACAGGAAAACCTGAATTTAGATGAGCTAGCAGATGCAGTTGGGTTGGATCGAGCTGACCTCAAAAAGCGTGTTCAAGATCGAGCTCGTTCACGTTATTTAGTATTGAAAAAAGAAGTACCACCTGCTCAAGCGGCTCTGTTAGCACAACGTAATTTTGCTGGCGTATATTCTGAAAAATCATATAAACGTTATTACCCACAACCACAACCCAACTCTCAAATCATTGGTTTAACCAATACCGAGGGAACAGGGATTGAAGGTTTGGAGATGCAGCTGAATAAGCGGCTTGCAGGGGTCAATGGCGAACAGAAAATTGTACGTGATAAGCATGGTAACCGTGTTCAAGTTCCAGAAGTTATTAAAGAAGTTGAAGCTGGGGAAAATATTACACTGAGTATTGATTCTCGATTGCAATACATTATGTATCGAGAGCTTACCGCGGTAGGCGTGGCAAATAATGCACGTTCTGCTACAGCAATTGCGGTCGATGTCAAAACCGGTGAAATTCTAGCGATGACCAGTTGGCCGTCGTATAACCCGAATGATAAAAAAAGTTTATCCAATAAAGATGCAATGCGAAATCGCGGTGCAGTTGATTCGTTTGAACCAGGTTCGACGATGAAACCATTAACGGTGGCGATGGCGCTTGAAAGTGGTAAGTACACTGCAAACTCAGTCGTTAATACCACGCCAGGGTCGATGCGTGTCGGTAATCATACGATTCGTGATACACATAATTATGGAGCGCTTACTTTAGGTGGCATTATTCAAAAATCCTCCAACGTAGGTGTAGCGAAAATTGCCTTATCTTTGCCTTATCCGACTTTACCAACGTTCTATAAGCGTCTTGGTTTTGGACAGCGTTCGGCTGTCAAATTCCCTGGTGAAAGTCCAGGTCTGATCTTACCGCCAAGTAAATGGAATATTTCAGAAGTTGCAACCATGTCCTATGGATATGGTCTTAATGCCACGGTACTACAATTGGCAGACGCTTATGCCATGTTGGCAAACAAAGGGAAGAAAGTTCCTTTAAGTTTGTACAAGTTGGATGAAGCTCCTCAAGGTGAACAAATGATTGATCCTAAAATTGCGGATCAAGTCTTGTTAATGATGGAGACAGCAACATTACCAGGCGGTACAGCGACTCGTGCTCAAATACCAGGTTATCGCGTTGCAGGTAAAACGGGTACAGCACACAAATTACGTGCTGACCGTAAAGGGTATTCGACCAATGAATATCGAGCTTTATTTGCAGGTGTTGCACCTGTAAGTGATCCACGTTTGGCGATGGTCGTCGTGGTCGAAAATCCAAAAGGCACATATTACGGTGGTACTGTATCAGCACCTGTTTTCGCAAAAGTAATGCAGGAGTCGCTGAGACTGTTAAACGTACCATTGGATAAACCCTTAGATACTCCAAAATCCATTCCATAGGTGATGAATGTCGATTACATTTCAACAAATCTACGCTGTAGATCATCCAGCAGAATGGATGCAACAAGCATTTAATGGCTTCCAATTAGATAGTCGTAAAGTTGAAGCGGGACAAGTGTTTATTGCTTTGACCAGTCTTTCTCAACCTGAAAAAACTGCAGAATATGCACAGAAGGCTTTGGATCTTGGTGCTTTGGCTATTATTTCAGAACAAGATCTAGGTTTAACGCCAAGTTTGATCGTTCCGAATGTGCGTATGCTTATGGGACAATGGCAGAAAGATTATTTGCAACAGACACAGCCAGTAAATCCACTTCGAGTATTGGCTGTCACGGGAACCAATGGTAAAACGACCATTTCAAGGCTTGTTGCAGAGCTACTGATGTTAAGTAAGTACCCATGTGCTGTGATGGGAACGACAGGGAATGGGATTTTACCTCACCTTGAAGCATCTACACATACCACGTTAGATGCATTGCATATGCAAAATCAATTGCATGCTTATGCTCAGCAGGGGGCTAAGTTTGCTGCTATTGAAGCCAGCTCCCATGGTCTTGAACAGGGGCGTCTCAATGGAACGCCAATTGAAGTTGCAGCTTACAGTAATTTAAGTCGCGATCATTTGGATTATCACAAGACTTTAGAGGCCTATGCTGAGGCAAAATCACGCTTATTTCAGTTTGAGAGTCTTAAAGTTGCAATTATCAATATCGATGATGCTTACGCAAATATCATGCTCAAAGCGGCGGAGCAAAATCCAGCAAAACCTAAAATTTTAACTTATTCCACCACTCAGCCCGCGGATTACCGTGTTGAAGAGATTCAATATAGTTTAGATGGTGTTCATTTTAAATTGGTGACCAAGTCCCAAAGCTATTTAGTGCATAGTCCGTTATTGGGTCATTTTAATATTGAAAATGTAGTTGCGAGCTTAATCTCTGTTGAACAGGCGGGTTTAGATTTATCTCAGTTAGTCGCTTTAGTTCCTCAGCTAAAAGGCGCGCCAGGGCGTATGCAAGTGTTGCGTGATCAAGATCGTTTGTTTGTCGTGGATTATGCCCACACTCCTGATGCATTAATTCAGGTTCTTCAAACATTAAAACGTCATGTTTCACAACAATTATGGGCCGTGTTTGGGTGTGGTGGTGATCGTGATCGCGGTAAACGACCTTTAATGACACAGGCTGCTCTAGATCATGCAGATGTTGTATTGCTCACCTCAGATAATCCACGTACTGAAAACCCAGAACAAATTTTTGCTGACATGAAGGCTGGAATTGAATTTTTGGACAGAGAGGTTCATGAAATTCATGATCGTCGTGAAGCGATTAAGTTTGTAGTGAAAACAGCAAAAGCAGGTGACATTGTTGTGATTGCAGGCAAAGGCCACGAAAATTATCAAGAGATTGATGGTGTTCGTCATTGGTTTGATGATGTGGTAGAAGTCCAAGCAGCCATTAAGGGTCAGCATGCGACTAAGCCAGCATCTTATCCAGCAGACTAAGGAATCATTATGCACACATCTACTACAAGTACTGCGACACTTGTCCCATGGACTTTGTCTGATCTTGTTGCTGCTACTCAAGGGTATTGGTTGAATGATAAAAAACCGACTGGAGAAGTAAAGCGTATTTTGACAGACTCACGTCATGCGGAGTCGGGGGATGCTTTTTTAGCCCTGAAAGGTGAGCGTTTTGATGCGCATGAGTTTGTTCAACAAGTGGCTGAAAGAGGCTGTCAGATTGCGATTGTTGAGCGGCCTTTAGACATTGATATTTGTCAGTTGGTGGTAACAGATACGAGATTAGCATTAGGTATGCTTGGTGCATTTCGTCGCGCTCAACATGCGCAATTAAAAGTTATCGCACTGACTGGTAGTAGCGGCAAAACCACGACTAAAGAAATGCTTGGTAGTATTCTTGCTCGCAAAGCACCGACATTGATCACGCGAGGTAATCTCAATAATGATCTGGGTGTGCCTATGATGCTATTAGAGCTTCGACCAGATCATGAATATGCAGTGATGGAGCTTGGAGCAAGTCATCAAGGAGAAATTGACTATACCTCGAAGCTCGTTCAACCTCATGTTGCGGGTATTATTAATATTGGTACGGCTCATCTTGGTGAATTCGGTGGGCGTGACGGAATTTGTAAAGCTAAATCTGAAATCTATGGTCATGTTTCAGAAACTTCGATCGTGCCAGCAGCTGATGATTATATAGACCAGATCCGTCAAAGTGTAAAAACAACAAAAACCTTAAGTTTTGGAGAAGGTGGCGATGTCTATGCTTCAGATATTCAGCTGAATCCACAGAGTGCTCAATTTAAATTACATACGCCTGTAGGTGTCCAACCCGTGGATTTACCTTTTGCTGGTGAGCATAATGTTCAAAATGCTTTGGCTGCTGCTGCTTTTGCATTGTCATTAAATATCAGCTTGGATGATATTGTCACGGGTTTAGAACAAGCTGTGGGTGCAAAGGGACGTTTGAATTTTATTCAAAAAAATGATTTTTTATTTATCGATGATACATACAATGCCAATCCCACTTCGATGCGTGCAGCGGGTGAAGTGCTTGCACAGCAAGAAGGTATTCGTGTCATGGTGATTGGGGATATTGGTGAGTTAGGTCCGACTGCTGCTCAACAACATTATTTACTCGGGCGAGATTTGGTTTCGATTCGCGGACTCAACTTTGTCGTTGCTGTTGGTGAGTTTGCACCAGCAACACAGGAAGGCGCACGTAGTACTCAGTACGGGAAAAAGTTACAAGCTTTCCTCAATCAAGAGCAAGCTCTACCATTTTTAATTAGTCTAATCGAAACACATCAACCGCAAAAAATGAGTTTCTTATTCAAAGGTTCTCGTTATACCCATATGGAAACGTTGATGGCAGATTTGATGGAGAAACTCTAAATGCTGTTATGGTTATTTGAACAACTTTCCGGCTATCACAGCTCGTTCCAAGTGGTTCGTTATTTAACATTACGTGCGCTGCTCAGTGTCTTGACAGCACTCACGATAGGCCTAGTTCTTGGTCCTGTTATGATCCGTAAGTTACAAGCTTTAAAATATGGCCAAGCGGTAAGTTCTTTCGCTCCGGAAAACCATGCCAAAAAAATGGGAACACCAACCATGGGTGGTCTCCTTATTTTGCTTTCTATTGGGATTTCAACTTTACTTTGGGCAGATCTTTCAAACCCTTATGTTTGGATTGTGCTTGGCGTGATGGTGATATTTGGCGCCGTAGGTTGGGCGGATGACTGGATTAAAATCCGTTATAAAGACAATGCAGGTTTGCCAGCGCGTAAGAAGTTTTTTTGGACATCTGTCGCTTCTTTGGGTGCAGGGATATCACTCTACGTAATTGCGACTCAGCAAACTAATCCTGTACACACTGCGAATATGTTGGATTTGCTGATCCCTTTCTTTAAAGATCTTACAATTCCTTTATCGGTAATACCTTTAGGGATCGGTTTTATCATATTCACTTATTTAGTGATTAACGGTGCGTCGAATGCTGTTAACCTGACTGACGGTTTAGATGGTCTTGCAATTATGCCAATTGTATTGGTTGCGGCGGGCCTAGGGGTGTTTGCTTATTTGGCGGGTGATGTTCGTTTTGCAAATTATTTACATATTCCCTATGTGAAATATTCATCTGAACTCGTTGTTATTTGTGCTGCAATGATAGGTGCAGGTTTAGCATTCCTTTGGTATAACGCGCATCCTGCACAAGTATTTATGGGTGATGTTGGTGCCTTGTCGCTTGGAGCGATGCTGGGAACTATTGCGGTGATGGTACGTCAGGAAATTGTATTTGCAATTATGGCGGGTGTATTTGTAGTCGAAGCAGTCTCTGTATTCTTACAAATCGGTTCGCTTCGTATGCGAAATAAACGTGTTTTCCTTATGGCGCCGTTACATCATCACTATGAAAAGAAAGGATGGCGTGAAACACAGGTGGTCATCCGTTTCTGGATTATCACAATTATGCTAGTAGTTTTAGGTCTAATGACCTTAAAATTGCGCTAAGCAAGAATCAAATGAGATCAAGTCGGCTTATGCCGACTTTTTTTCATCGCTAAAATTTTTTGGAGAAAATGATGAATCTGTTGATGTGTCCTGTTTGTCGCGAGGCATTGGCGCTTGAGGGGAAAACATGGCGCTGCAAGAGTAATCATAGTTACGATATTGCAAAGCAAGGTTATGTGAATTTGCATGTCGTACAGCATAAACATAGTAAAAATCCAGGGGATACCCCTGAGTCTGTTCAAGCTAGACGGTCGTTTTTATCAGCGGGATTTTATGCGCCATTACAGCAAGCTGTCGTTGCTAAAATCCGAGAATTACGTATAGAAAATCTTTTAGATATTGGTTGCGGTGAAGGATATTACACCAATGCAATGGAAGCTGAAGCGATACAAGTTGTGGGGGTGGATATTGCTAAAACTGCAGTTCAGGTAGCAGCAAAATTAAATCAAAATGTCACTTGGGTTGTGGGTACGGGGGCTGTGTTGCCTGTTTTAAGCGAGACCATCGATTTATGTACCAGTTTATTTAGTCCTATTCCCGAGGCGGAAATATTACGTGTATTAAAATCATCGGGGTATTTAATGGTTGTTACCCCAGGTCCACAACATTTATATAAAATGCGAGAAGCACTATTTGAAGAAGTTAAGGCACATGAGCCACATAAATTTGTAGCACAGTTGAGCGAGCACTTTGAGTTAATTGATGAAAGCTTAATTCAGGCACCATTGGTGTTGAACCAAAATGACCTAAAGTGTCTTATCGCAATGACGCCATATGCTTATAAGGCCAAACCTGAACGGCGTGAGCAATTAGAGCAAGTTGAAAAATTTGAACTGAGTGCAGAGTTTCAGATCTATATTTTAAAAAAGAAAAGTTAAAAGAAGCCCTCTTTTAGAGGGCTTTATTTTGGTTATTGAACTTGATTAATCAAATTTTCGATTGAATCTCGTTTAACTTGTGGTGTTGAATTCATATCCGGTGGTGTCGACGACGTCGGTGTTAACGGTTGATCGTTATCTGGTAGATCATCAAAATCGCGATCATTCGTTGGTGCTACCACTGGAGCAGGGCGATAAATTGGACGAGCTAAAGGTGGAGTTTTATCTTTTTGCTCATGGTTTAATGTATGTACACGACCACGTTGTTCTCGAGTTAAAGGAGCTTTTGCATTTTTATCTAAACTTACCCAAGCATATGGTGTATTGGCAAGCGACTTCTCCATAAAGTCACTCCAAATTGGAAGAGCAGCGATACCCCCATATTCACGACGACCTAGCGTAGTCGGTTGGTCGAAACCTACCCATGAAACTGCGACTAGATTGCCGTTAAAGCCAGCGAACCAAGCATCTTTTGCATCATTGGTTGTTCCTGTTTTACCTCCTAAATCACCACGACCAATTTTTAATGCTGCGCGACCAGTACCATGCTGAATTACGTCTCGTAAAATATTCGCCATATCAAATGCTGAACTGGATTTTAAAATTCGATGTGCTTGACGATATTGGCTACGCTCTTCATCGGTTAAAGTGGGTTGCTTATCCTCTAAAGACTGATTGGTAACTTCAATAATTTCGTCGTCTGGTGTTGTTGCTTCAGCAGAGGTTGTATCTTGCTTCTGAGATTTAATACATGAAATACATGCGTATTCAGGATTGGCTTGATAAATCACTTTGCCGTAAGCATCCTCAATACGGCTAATGAAGTGAGGTTGCACGCGGAAACCGCCATTGGCAATTGCGGCATAGCCTGTTGCCATTTGCACAGGGAGTACTTGAGGTGTTCCTAATGCAATCGTGTAGTTACGTGGAATCTGATCATCCTGCAAACCAAAATCCATAAACAATTGGCGAGTACGTTCTAGACCGACTGTTTGTAAAAGGCGAACAGAGACAGTATTACGTGACAAATATAAAGCGCGACGTAATGGAATCATCCCCAAATAGCGCCCATCAGAATTGCGTGGTGACCATTTACCAATGGTAATGGGATTATCACTAACCATGGTATGCGGCGTCATACCTCGTTCAAGTGCAAGCGAGTAGACAAATGGTTTGATAATAGAGCCAGGTTGACGCCAACCTTGCAGTGCACGGTTAAATTTCGATTGATAAAAATTATATCCACCAACGATCGCGACAATTGAGCCATCATTTGGGTTAAGTGCAATTAACTGACCTTGTACACGAGGCACCTGTACCAAGGACCACATACTGCGATTTTGATTTGGACGTAGACGAACAATATCTTTGACTTTTACAATTTGTGAAGCATTGCTAGGTGCACCACCCACACTATTGGCATTGCGATAGCGTCTCGCCCAAGACATGCCAGACCAAGGAACAGTGACTGATGAACCATCTTGTAAAGTTGCTTCAAAAGAATTGCTTAAAACTTTAGTGACTTCAGCAGGGTAGGTGTTTGCAAATGGTACAAAGTCTTTTAAGGGTTTGTCATGGGCTTCTGGGCCACGCCATCCATGACGACGGTCATAACTTTCTAAACCAACACGAACTGCTTCTTCGGCAAAGGCTTGACGATTGTAATCAATAGTGGTGTAAACCTTATATCCTGAATCGATCGCGAGATCGCCAAATTTTTTGACGAGTTCAGAACGAACCATTTCACCGACATAAGGGAATTTATTGTTAATACCGCGATCAGGCATGTCCAAAGCGATAGGCTCTGATACAGCATCTTCATATTCAATTTGACTGATATAACCCAATTGAAGCATACGACCTAAAATCCAATTGCGACGTTCTAACGCACGTTCAGGATTGGCCACAGGATTATACTTAGAGGGTGCTTTAGGTAATCCTGCAATCATTGCCATTTGGGCAATTGAAAGATCGTTTAAATTCTTGTTGTAATAAATTTTTGCTGCTGCAGCTATGCCATAAGCATTTTTACCGAGGAAAATTTTATTGACGTAGAGTGTAAGAATCTCTTCTTTAGATAATTTTTGTTCAATTTTACGTGCTAAGAAAATTTCGGTGAGTTTGCGCTTGAGAGTTCGTTCTGGTGTTAAATAATAGTTTTTAGCCACCTGCATGGTAATTGTAGAACCACCAGTTTGAATGTCAGAACCCGTGATCGATTCACTGACTGCACGTCCTAAACTTTTAAAACTAATACCGCTATGCTCAAAAAAAGAAGAGTCTTCTGCAGCTAAAAAAGCATGAATAAAATCTTGTGGGATTTGCTCATAATCAACTGGAACAGAAAGTTTGCCACCATATTCTGCGATTAATTGGTTATCTGCTGTATAAACTTGCAGCGGTTTTAATAATGGAGCCTTCTTAAAAGCAGTCATCTCTGGCAAAGATGGTGCAATATAGAGATACATTCCATAAAAGCCCATTGGAATTGTGACTAAGATAATGATAATCAGCAAAAAAAAAGGGTGAATCTGTCCACAACAAGATAGCTTTTTCATAACAAGTAAGTTTTAATAGGTGCTAAAGGCAAACTAATAGAAGGTCAGTATAGCTTCTCATTTAACAGAATGTTAGTTGAGTTATTATATCCGCAAAAAAATTAGACCAAGTGTAGTTAGTTTGTATTGTGCTGTTGTTGGGGACAAAAAAATAATAGGAATTGCATTGTGCTTAGACTATATCGTAAGCCAAATAAGGGGTTAGTGGGGGTAGATGTTAGTTCGACCTCTGTTAAGCTATTAGAGCTATCAGTTAAAAACGGTCGCTATTGGGTTGAAAGTTACGGGTTAAGTCCATTGGTTGATGGGAGTGTTGTTGAAAAAAACATCCTCAATCAGGATAACGTGGCTGATGCTTTAGAGCGCGCGATTAATATTGCAAATCCGCAATCGACGAATGCTGCTTTTGCGGTACCTACATCTATGGTGATTCACAAGGTCATCGAGATGGATGCCGACATGAGCGATGATGAGCGTGAAGTTCAGATTCGTATGGATGCTGAGCAATATATCCCATTCCCACTTGACGAAGTCAGTTTAGACTTTGAAGTGCTTCCTGAGCGATTAAACAATCCAAACAGAGTGAACGTTCTACTCGTTGCGACACGTACTGAAAACGTGGACTCTCGTATTGAAGTATTGGATTTGGTCGGCCTTACCCCAAAAGTTGCCGATGTTGAAAGCTATGCACTGGAACGTAGTTTTGAAGTCTTTGCAGATACATTGCCGATTGGTGCAAATCTTGTTGGCGTTCTTGATATTGGTCATACCATGACGACTTTATCAGTCATGCAAAATGGCAAAATTATTTACACGCGCGAACAAGTGTTTGGCGGTAAGCAATTGACTCAAGATGTGCAAAATCGTTATGGCTTATCTTATGATGAAGCTGGGCGTGCTAAAAAAGACAACACCTTACCAGATGACTTTGAAACAGAAGTTTTAATGCCATTCCTTGATGCAGTGATTCAACAAGCAGCGCGTTCATTACAGTTCTTTTTCTCTTCTTCTCAATTTAACGAGATTGATCATATTTTATTGGCGGGTGGTAATGCCAATATCCCAGGTCTTGCAAAAATGATGCAACAAAAATTGGGATATCGTGTCACTATTGCTAATCCATTTTTACAAATGGGCTTTTCTCCTCAAATCGACCTGAAAAAAATAGAAAATGATGCACCATCATTATTGGTGGCGTGTGGCTTGGCATTGAGGAGTTTTGATTAATGGCTAAAATTAATTTACTCCCTTGGCGCGAAGAGCTAAGAGAACAGCGAAAAAAGCAATTTGTTTATATCTGTATCGCAGTGGTATTACTTGCGATTTTATCGGTTTTAGCAGCTTGGTTCTTCTTGAATCATAAATTGCAAGACCAAGAACAAGCAAACCAACTTATTGTAAGCACCAATCAAAGTTTAGACGTTCAATTAAAATCCTTGGAAGGATTGCAAGAACGTCGAAATGCAGTGATTGAGCGGATGAAACTGATTCAAGGTCTTGAAGGTCAACGACCTGTTACTGTGCGTTTAGTAGATGAATTGGTACGTGTTGTTCCTGAAACGGTGTATCTGACGAAATTTACCCGTACTGGTAATAAATTTACCATCGAAGGTAAAGCAGAAAGTCCGAATGCGGTAGCAGAGTTATTACGTGGTTTAGAAGCTTCCCAGTGGTACCGAAATGCATTTATGAATTCATTCTTGGCTGCGCCAGAAGTGAAGGAAAAAGCACCAAGTTCGGTAATCCCTCGAGTTGAAGAGTCATACGGTACATTTATCGTGACTGTCGACTTGGGTGCAATTGCTCAACCGACATCAGAGATGGACGCGAATAATGTGGGAGGTGCACCATGAGTCGTAATGATTTAAATGACTTTGATTCAGATGTCACTGCACCAAAAAAGAAGTCCATGACTGTTGAAAAGTTCTTTCAGCAATTTAATACTTTGGACTCCAATAACTACGGTAGTTGGCCACTGTCTGTAAAAATGACCTGTTGGATTTTTATTTTCCTATTTGTTTGTGCTATTGGTTACTTTTTGGTGATTAAACCAAAACTTGAATCCATTGATCTTGCTAAAGCACAAGAGGCAAATTTACTGACAGAGTTTAAAGAAAAGGATTCTAAGCTCCGTAATTTGCAGCAATACCAAGCACAGTTGCAACAAATGGAAATGAATTTCAATGAGCAATTACAACAATTGCCAAAAGAAACAGAAATTCCAAGTTTAGTTGAGGACATCAACTTAACAGGTGTGAATTCAGGGCTCAAATTTAAAAATATCCGTCTCGAAAATGAAGTGGCTCAAGAATTCTTTATTGAGCAGCCAATTTCGATAGAAACGACAGGTGATTATCATTCATTTGGGCGTTTTGTGAGTGGAATTGCGTCTTTACCGCGTATCGTGACCTTACATGATTTTGTGATTACAGCGACGCCAAGTACAGATAAAAAATCTGATATTCCACTGATCAATTATTCATTAAAAGCCAAAACATATCGTTATGTTGCATCGACTGAAGATACGGTAGGTTCAGCGGTTGTTCCACCAGCTGATATGCCAGCAGGAGGACAATAATGAAATCATTTAAGCTTTTGTGCGGATTAATTATTGCAACGACTTTGGTGGGATGTGATTCGCGTATTGATGCGGTCAATCAAGAAATGGCGAATATTCGTAGCCAGCCGCCTTTACCCATAGAACCGGCACCTGTATTTAATCCAGTTCCAAATTTTCTTTACTCGGCACATCAACTTCGAAGTCCATTCTTGCCAAACTCATTGGCAACAGAGCTAAGAATCATGTCGGGTAAACGTGTTTATCCTAATTTTAATCGTCAACCACAGCCTTTAGAAAGCTATGCATTGGAAACGTTAAACTTCAAAGGAAGTTTAAAACGTAACAATGGCCAGATTCTCGCTTTGATTCAAACCCCTGATGGTGAGATTGAGCGTGTGCAACGTGGTAATTACATGGGGATGAACCAAGGGCGCATCGTGAAGATAACGCCGACTCAAATCGATCTGATTGAAATTGTTTCAGATGGTCGAGATGGTTATATCGAAAGACCAAGAAGCTTAGTGTTGCTTGGGCCTGTTGGTTAAGACGAGTTAAGGAATAACAATGAAAAAGAGTATGCAAAATTTTTGGGGTGGGGATCGACAGTATATGAACCGTTTTCTTCGTCAATTCGCTATGACCACTGTTTCTATAGCTGTTATGCAGGCAGCGGCGGCTAAAACTACGATGACCAATATTGTGCCTTTGCAGGTGCCAGGTCAAGGAACAGAAATCCGTGTCATGTTTAACGGATTACCTCCACAGCCACAGTCATATCAATTGGAAAATCCATCTCGATTGGTTTTGGATTTTATGCAGGCAGGTCAAACACTGGCCAATACTAAAATACCTGTGTCGACCACTGAAGCAAACTCAGTTGAAGTCATTTCTAATGATCAGCGTTCACGGTTAACTGTCAATTTAACGCAGAAAGGTAGCTACACGACACGTGTTGAAGGCAATACCTTTATTTTAAAAATAAATAACCCGAACTCTGCGAAAGTGGCAACACCAGCGGCGCCAGTGGTTACACAAGCCAAAGCAGTAGAACCAGCGACTAAACCAAGTGTTTTAAAGCCAGTCATACGTCCTAATCTGACGAATAACATTACACCTGTTGCGGCTACAGCTGTGGCAGAGACACCAGTAACGCCAACACCTGTGTTTCCTGTTGCAGCACAGCAGGTATTGAAACCAACTGCACCAACGCCTACGGTTTTAAGACCTGCCGCTCCACCTGCACCAGTGGTTCGTCAGCAAGTTGCAGCACCTGTACCACCTCCAGTAGCTCCTGTTTATCAGCAGCCTGTTGCGTATACACCGCCAGCACCTGTCGCTTATCAAGCAGTAGAACAAGGACTACAAGATATTGGTTTTGAGCGCGGTAGTGCAGGTGAGGGACAAGTTGTACTGAATTTAAAAACAGCAGATACACCAGTGGATGTACAACAGCAAGGTAGCAAAGTTGTGGTGCGTTTCCTTGGTAACAAAATTCCATCGCATTTGGTGCGCCGTTTAAACGTTAATGATTTTGCGACGCCTGTCTCTACAGTAGACGCTTATAATGATAAGTCAAATGGTGTAATTTCCATTCAGTCGAGTGGTAGCTTTGAATATATGGCTTATCAAACAGATGGTAAGTTAACGATCAGTCTAAAACGCCCAGAAGAGAAAAAAGGCTTAAGCAGCCAAAATCGTACACCGAAATATACAGGTAATAAGATTTCTCTCGACTTCCAAGACATTGAAGTGCGCCGCGTATTACAATTGTTGGCTGATTTTACCGGCATTAATATGGTGACTTCGGATTCAGTTCAGGGGAATATTACATTACGCTTAAAAGATGTGCCTTGGGATCAAGCGCTTGATATTGTAATGAAAACCAAGAACTTGGATAAGCGTCGCAACGGAAACGTGATTTGGATTGCACCTGTTCCAGAATTGATTAAAGCTGAAGAAGAAGAGGCGAAAGCCATTGCACAAAGTGTGAAATTGGCACCATTACAAACCGAATATATTCAATTGAGCTATGCCAAAGTTGAAGATATTGAAAAGTTGATTACTGAAGGTCGTAACAGCCGTTCATCTAATGGTAATAATACAAACTCAACAACTGACCCATTGGGGGACAGTGTCGGGTCATTATTAAGTCCACGTGGTACAGTTTCAATTGATCCACGCACCAATACATTGATCATTAATGATACAGTTCAAAAAATTGATCAAATACGCAAGATGATTGATTTACTGGATGTTTCTGTAAAACAAGTCATGATCGAAGCTCGTATTGTACGCGCGACAACAGATTTCACCAAAGAAATGGGTGTGAAATGGGGTGTAGTATCGAAAGGTGTTGCAACCAATAATGATCTTTTGGTTGGTGGTAGTGATCAAACGCTGTGGGATTTAAAATCACCAAGTGAGGATGGTCGTTATAATATTCAACGTCCTGATAACTTAAATGTGGATTTAGGTGTGGCTGGGGCTGCAGGTAAAATTGCATTTGGTTTAATCAATATGTCTGATTTTATGCTGGATCTTGAGTTGTCGGCACTACAAGCTGATGGCTACGGTGAAGTTATTTCTACACCAAAAGTTCTCACTGCTGATAAGCAACAAGCGAAAGTTGCTTCGGGTCAAGAAATCCCTTACCAAACCACTGAAACTGCAGGTGGTGCTGCAACGGCGACGACTTCCTTTAAAGAAGCATTGTTAAGCTTAGAGGTAACACCAAGTATTACGCCTGATGGTAAAATTCAAATGAAATTGAACATTACCAGTGATTCACCAGCAGGTTATGCACAGAATGGGGAAATCATTTTGAATAAAAATCAAATTGATACCAATGTGCTTGTGAACAACGGTGAAACTGTGGTGCTAGGTGGTATTTTCGAGCAAGAAACGATTTTTAACCAAACCAAGGTGCCTTTCTTTGGTGATATTCCTGCTGTTGGTCGTCTATTCCGTAAAGACAGTAAAACAGAGAATAAGCGTGAGTTATTAATCTTTGTGACACCAAGAATTGTTAATGACAGGCAAACTAGAAACAATTAATATAGTTTCAATGAAAGCAATTCAATAGGTGACTCCTTGCCAAGCAAAGAGTTTGAAACCCTACCGAATATTTATTTGGTAGGGCCCATGGGAGCTGGTAAAACAACCGTTGGTCGACATCTTGCAGATTTACTTCATCGAGAGTTTCTTGATAGTGATCATGAGATAGAAAGAAAAACTGGGGCGACCATCCCATGGATTTTTGAGAAAGAGGGTGAACAGGGATTCAGACATCGTGAATCACTGGTAATTGATGATTTAACATCAAAACAAAATTTAGTTGTTGCGACGGGTGGCGGTGCAGTTACTCAGTCGATTAATCGATCTTATCTAAAAGATCGAGGTATTGTGATTTATCTTTATACTCCCGTAGAAATACAACTTCAAAGAACCTACCGTGATAAAAATCGACCTTTATTACAAGTCGAAAATCCTGAACAGAAATTACGTGAATTATTGAATATTCGTGATCCGCTGTATCGTGAAGTTGCACATCATATTATTGAAACGAATCAAGGTGCTGCGCGTGATTTGGCACAACGTATTCTTAATGTGATTGTCGCAAAAGAATTGAATTAAATTTGTTTTATTGGCTTATAACATCATGCAAACCTTATTCGTTGAACTCGGTGAACGCCGTTATCCTATTTTCATTGGTAGTGATTTAGATCCGCAACAATTACTTGAACCCTATATTCATGGGCAACAGGTCATGATTGTCACCAATGAAACGGTTAAACCGTTGTATTTAAATCACTATGTATCAGCTGTGGAAGGTTTAGGTAAAAAAGTTGAGACATGTGTTCTACCTGATGGTGAATGTTATAAAAATATTGAACATTTGAATTTAATTTTTGATGCCTTGCTTGAGGCAGGATTTAACCGCGATTGTACAGTGCTTGCCTTGGGTGGAGGGGTGATTGGTGACATGGCTGGATTTGCATCATCTTGTTTCCAACGCGGAGTGTATTTTATTCAAGTCCCGACTACGCTGCTATCGCAAGTCGATTCGAGCGTTGGCGGTAAAACTGGAATCAACCACTCATTAGGCAAAAACATGATTGGCGCATTCCAGCAGCCACAGGTCGTACTTGCGGATATGGCGCAACTTAAAACATTGCCTGAGCGTGAGTTATCAGCAGGTTTGGCTGAAGTCATTAAGTATGCCCTATTAGGAGATGTTGATTTTCTTGCATGGCTTGAGGAAAACATGGATGGTCTGGTTGCACAACATCCAGAATTACTTGCTGAAGCAGTGTACCGCTCTTGTGCACACAAAGCGCGAATTGTGGCCAATGACGAGAAAGAACAGGGTGAGCGTGCATTACTGAATTTAGGTCATACCTTTGGACATGCGATTGAATCTTATCTGGGATATGGTGAGTGGTTACATGGTGAGGCTGTGGCGACGGGAATGGTGATGGCGGCAGATTTATCTTATTTAATGGGGTGGATCACAGAAGCTGACCTTGAACGTACAAAAATTATCATTCAACGTGCGAAATTACCGATAAAATGTCCTCAAATTCCACTTGATGAATTTTTGGCATATATGTCTCATGACAAAAAAGTCCTGAATGGTCAATTACGTTTAGTGCTCTTGAAGTCGCTAGGGCAAGCAGTAATTACCAAAGAGTTTGATGTGGAATTAATGAAACAAGCGATTTTACGTAATCAAGCATAATCTTAGGTTTTCTCATGACGGTACGCCACTCATCCCCACGCACAGCGCAACAATATATTTGGTTGATCGGTGGCATACTGTTTTTAGTCGCATCTTTTGTATTCTGGATTTTGACTGATAGCAAAGAGTTGGTTACTCAGTCTAAGCAAATTGAAGAAACTCAAGTCCAGATTCAACCTGAAAAGGTGGCAGCAACAAATTATTTGGGCGGGCTGACTGATCAAGTGCGACCTTTGGAATTAACTGCGCGTAAAGTGGCTTCAGGAAACCATTTGCCTGAATTTAGAGGCACAAAGTTTATTCAAGACAATAAAAATAATTATTATATCGAACTATTTCGCGTTACTAATGAAGATGTAATTAAAAGTTTTCTTAATAAGCAAACTGATCGTAAACCATACATTTATTTTCGTTTGAGTGGTGAAGATCAAGTTGAACAGTACATTTTGGGTTATGGGCTGTTTATGGGGGAAGGTGCTGCCAAGACAACTTTAAATGGATTGGATTTAAAGTTACCACCTTCTGTATCGCCTAAAGTTGCTGGCTTTAATCAGTTTGTGGGTCAAGTTAATGACATGGGTTCTGAAGAACTAACAACTGCAAAATTATACGAAATTAAATTACGACCTGCAGCTGTACCATTGATTGATGAGTCCTTGCTGGTTCGTCCTAAGCCAACCCCTATGGTTGATCCTGCTAAGGCAACAACCAATGTGACTATTACAAGAAAAGATCAGTCAGGAAATGTGGTTGATGTGAGACGTTCGCAATCGAATGTTGACCCTATTTCGAGCGATAACTCAAAGAATAATACGGATAAGCGGAATCAAGAGGCTCAAATTAGTGATCCATTTAATTAAAATGGTATAAAATGGCGCAAAATTAAACGAAAGCATAATAAATTTGCACATCATTGGTGCGATAAAGTGGTTCTAATTTGGTGCCTTTTCGGTTAATAATGACAAAATAATTGAAATAAAACGCTTGCACGGAATAAATAAATATTGGCATAGATTTTGCTTTTATTGGTGCGCTGATTAAGTAAATTGTCCCTATTTTGGCGCGAAGACCTTAATTTAGTGTGCGATTTAGTCAAATTGATCTGCTTTAAATGGGTGCAAATCGTCTCGTACATTTGTGAAATTAAATCAGAAAAGACGTTCAATAACGAAAGACATACAGAATCATGTCTTTGTTTTATAAAGAAATCGTATTTGAAGAATAGATAAGTTTTGCCCAATGAGGGCCATGTTGAAGAAGGGTACGCTATGCACATGCCATCGCCTAATACTGTAGCTCCCGCTAAAGGTCTATACCAACCGGATGAGTTTAAAGATAACTGTGGTTTCGGATTAATCGCCCATATGCAAGGTGATGCGAGTCATGACTTGGTCAAGACCGCGATTCATAGTTTAAGTTGTATGACGCACCGCGGTGGTATTGCTGCAGATGGTAAGACGGGTGATGGATGTGGTCTACTGTTGGCTATGCCTAAGCAATTCTTCCGTGAAGAAGCAAAACGTTTAAGTGATATTACACTCAGTGAAATTTTTGCAGTAGGTACAGTTTTTCTTAGCCTAGATCCTGCAATTGCTGCACATGCAAAACAAGTGCTGACTAAAGAAATCGAATCAGAAGGTTTGCGTGTAATTGCATGGCGCTTAGTGCCAACCAATAATGAAGCATTAGGCTCAATTGCGATGCAGTCTTTGCCAGCTTTTGAACAAGTAATTGTTAACTGTCCAATGGGTGTTGAAGAAGTTGAGTTTAATCGTAAGTTATTCTTGGCTCGACGTCGTGCTGAACAAAAATTAAGTCAAGATAGTTCATTCTACGTTACAACACTTTGTTCAACTGTGATCTCTTATAAAGGCTTAATGATGCCTGAAGCGATTGCAGATTTTTATACAGATTTAGCTGATCCACGTTTGGAATCACACATTGTAGTGTTCCATCAGCGTTTCTCAACCAATACATTGCCACGTTGGCCATTGGCACAACCTTTCCGTTACTTAGCGCACAATGGTGAAATTAATACCATTACAGCAAACCGTAACTGGGCGATGGCACGTACACCAAAGTTTGAAAACCCGCTCTTGCCTGGTTTAACTGAGCTCAACCCAATCGTAAACCGTACTGGCTCTGACTCTTCAAGTTTAGACAACATGCTCGAGATCTTGGTTGGTGGAGGTATGGATTTATTCCGTGCACTACGTATGCTCGTTCCACCAGCATGGCAAAACGTTGAAACTTTAGATGCTGATTTACGTGCATTCTATGAGTTTAACTCTAAACATATGGAAGCATGGGACGGGCCAGCAGGTCTTGTGATTCAAGATGGTCGTCATGCGATTTGTATGCTTGACCGTAATGGCTTACGTCCTGCACGTTGGGTAATTACTAAGAATGGTTACATCACACTTGCATCAGAAATTGGTGTCTGGGGTTATGAACCAGAAGACGTAGTATCTAAAGGTCGTGTTGGACCAGGTCAGATCTTAGTCATTGACACTTTCACTGGCAAATTGCTGGATACTAAAGACGTCAGTAATCATCTGAAAAAAATGCGTCCTTATCGTCAATGGTTGCGTGAAAATTCAGTGCGTATCCAAGGTAGTCCAGAGTTAGAAGAATATCTATGTGATCAAGGCTTAAAAGGCGATGCTTTAAAAGCGGCACAAAAAATGTTTATGGTGACATTTGAAGAGCGAGATCAGTTATTACGTCCAATCGCTGAAAGTGGTCAAGAAGCGGTAGGTTCGATGGGCGATGATACGCCGATGGCAGTATTGTCTCGTCAAGTACGCCATGTAACAGATTACTTCCGTCAACAATTTGCTCAGGTAACTAACCCACCAATCGATCCATTACGTGAATCGATCGTAATGTCTTTAGAAACATGTTTGGGTCGTGAACAAAATGTATTTGAACAAGGTCCAGAGCATGCGGATCGATTAATTATTTCAAGTCCTGTACTGTCAAACTCTAAAATGCATCAAATTCGCACTTTAGGTCGTAAGGGCTACGAGATTGCAGATATTGATCTAAACTATGCAGAGACTGAAGGTCTAGAAGCCGCGATTACACGTATTTGTGAAGAAGCAGCGCAAGCAATTCGTGATGGCAAAACCCTATTGGTGATTTCTGATAAGAAAATCCGTGAAGGGTTCTTACCAGCTAATGCAGCGATGGTAACGGGTGCTATCCACCATTACCTCATCCATGCAGGTTTACGTACAGATGCAAACATTATTGTTGAAACAGCTTTAGCGCGTGATCCACACCAATTTGCCGTAATGCTTGGCTTTGGCGCAACAGCAATTTACCCATATCTTGCATATGACGTCATTAATGATTTAATTGCGAAAGGTGAGTTGTTAGGTGATCCGATTCATGCACAAGCGAATTTCCGTAAAGGGATTGAAAAAGGATTGCTGAAAGTCCTTTCAAAAATGGGTATTTCGACTGTTGCTTCATATCGTGGTGGGCAGTTATTTGAAGCTGTCGGTTTATCTGAAGAAGTTGTTAATAAATGCTTCACAGGTGTTCCAAGCCGTATTAAAGGTGCGACTTTTGTTGATCTTGAAAATGATTTGAAAAAATTAGCAGAAACCGCTTGGAAATCACGTAAGCCAATTGAACAAGGTGGTTTGCTGAAATTTGTATTTGATAAGGAATATCACGCTTTTAATCCTGATGTAATTAATGCTCTACATAAATCTGTACGTTCTGGGAAATATGAAGATTTCAAAGAATATGCTGAGCTTGTAAATAATCGTCCAGTGGCAACCATTCGTGATTTATTTAAACTCAAAACAGAAAATTCAATTCCACTGGATCAAGTTGAATCTGTAGAAGCGATTCTTCCGCGTTTTGACTCTGCAGGGATGTCTTTAGGGGCATTATCACCAGAAGCACATGAAGCGATTGCCATTGCAATGAATACAATTGGTGGTCGTTCGAACTCAGGTGAGGGGGGGGAAGATCCAGCGCGTTACGGCACAATCCGGAACTCAAAAATCAAACAAATCGCATCAGGTCGTTTTGGTGTAACGCCTGCTTACTTAACTTCTGCAGAAGTACTGCAAATTAAAGTGGCACAAGGTGCAAAACCGGGTGAAGGTGGTCAGTTGCCAGGTGGTAAAGTGAATGGCTTAATTGCACGTTTACGCTACTCTGTACCGGGTGTGACATTAATTTCTCCACCACCGCACCACGATATTTATTCAATCGAAGATTTATCGCAGTTAATTTTTGATTTAAAACAAGTTAACCCTCAAGCGATGGTCTCTGTAAAACTGGTATCCGAGCCAGGTGTGGGTACGATTGCTGCGGGTGTTGCAAAAGCCTATGCTGACTTTATTACCATCTCTGGTTATGACGGTGGTACAGCAGCATCGCCATTGTCTTCGATTCATCATGCGGGTTCGCCATGGGAGCTTGGTCTTTCTGAAGCGCATCAAGCCCTTCGTGTAAATGATTTGCGTGGTAAAGTTCGCGTTCAAACGGATGGTGGTTTAAAAACGGGTCTAGATGTCGTGAAAGCAGCTATTTTAGGTGCGGAAAGCTTCGGTTTTGGTTCTACACCAATGATTGCGTTGGGTTGTAAATACCTCCGTATCTGCCACTTAAATAACTGTGCGACTGGTGTAGCGACTCAGCAAGATCATTTGCGTCAAGAGCACTATATCGGTGAACCACAAATGCTCATTAACTTCTTCACCTTTATTGCTGAAGAAACACGTGAGTGGTTGGCTGCATTAGGTGTATCAAGTTTGAAAGACTTGATTGGTCGTACCGATTTACTAGAAATGCTACCTGGTGAAACAGATAAGCATGCTCACCTAGACTTAAGTGCTTTACTTGAATCACATCCAGCTGCTGAAGGCAAAGCTCAATATTGCGAAGTCGAAGGAAATGCACCATTTGATAAAGGTGTTTTGGCTGAGTCTATGATCGCAGAAATATTGCCTGCGATTGAAGCTGGTACAGGTGGTGAATACAGTTTTAGCATTGGTAACTGTGACCGTTCTATTGGGGCACGTGTTTCAGGTGAGATCGCTCGTCGCTATGGTAACTTAAGTATGGAAGCACACCCTGTTAAAGTGAATTTGACAGGAACTGCTGGACAATCACTTGGTGTATGGAATGCGGGTGGTCTGCATATCAAGCTTGAGGGTGATGCGAATGACTATGTGGGTAAAGGTATGGCGGGTGGTCGTATCTCAATTTTCCCACCGAAGGGTTCTCCATTCCAAACACAAGAAACAGCGATCATTGGTAACACATGTTTATATGGTGCAACAGGCGGTAAATTATTTGCTGCAGGTACAGCTGGTGAACGTTTTGCTGTTCGTAACTCAGGTGCGTTCGCGGTGATTGAGGGTGCTGGAGATCACTGTTGTGAATACATGACAGGTGGTATTGTGACGGTACTGGGTAAAGTTGGTCATAACTTCGGTGCAGGTATGACAGGTGGTTTTGCTTATGTACTTGATTTAGATAATGACTTTGTTGATCATTATAACCACGAGTTGATCGAGCTTAATCGTATTTCGACCGAATCAATGGAAGAACATAAAGAGTTCTTAAGCCGCATTTTAGATGAGCATATTAAGGAAACTGGTAGTGCTTGGGCGTACAAGATCCGTAACGAGTTTGATTTCTACAGCCGTAAATTCTGGTTGGTGAAACCAAAAGCTGCAAACTTGCAGACTTTATTAAAAACAACTCAAGCTGATCCTCAATAATTCCACTACTGCAGATATATAGGCAGATGCAGCTGAACTAACAATAGACTGCATCTACCCACGGAGAGAGACATGGCAGAACGCCTTAATAATGACTTTCAATTCCTGGATGTCGCACGCCAAGATCCAGAGAAAAAAGATCTCAACGTCCGCAAAGCTGAGTTTGTGGAAATTTATAAACCCTTTACAGCTGAAGTTGCGAAAAACCAAACACATCGCTGTTTAGGTTGTGGTAACCCTTACTGTGAATGGAAATGTCCAGTACATAACTATATTCCAAACTGGTTAAAACTGATTGCTGAAGGTCGTATTTTTCAAGCAGCAGAGCTTTGCCACCAAACCAATACTCTACCGGAGGTGTGTGGTCGAGTTTGTCCTCAAGACCGTTTGTGTGAAGGTGCATGTACACTAAATGATGGGTTTGGTGCGGTGACCATTGGAAATGCTGAAAAGTATATTAATGATACGGCATTTGCATTGGGCTGGCGTCCTGACATGTCTCATGTCAAATGGACAGATAAAAAAGTCGCGATTATTGGTGCAGGCCCTGCAGGTCTAGGTTGTGCGGACATTTTGGTGCGCAATGGTGTTAAACCTGTCGTATTTGATAAGCGCCCAGAAATTGGTGGTTTGCTGACCTTTGGTATTCCTGAATTTAAGATGGAAAAGGACGTGATGAAACGTCGTCGTGAAATCTTTACAGGCATGGGGATTGAATTCCGTTTAAATACAGAAATTGGCACAGACATCACTATTGATCAATTGCTTGCTGATTATGACGCTGTCTTCATGGGTATGGGAACATACACATACATGAAAGGTGGTTTCGCAGGTGAAGATTTGGAAGGTGTTTATGATGCGCTTGATTTCTTAATTGCCAATGTGAATCGTTGCCAAGGTTGGGAGAAAGATCCTTCAGAATTTATCAGTGTGGAAGGTAAGAAAGTTATTGTACTCGGTGGCGGTGATACTGCTATGGACTGTAACCGTACTTCAATCCGCCAAGGTGCAACATCTGTCACTTGTGCATACCGCCGCGATGAAGAAAACATGCCAGGTTCACGCCGTGAAGTTAAAAATGCGCGAGAAGAAGGTGTTGAATTTCAGTTCAATCGTCAGCCGATCGAAATCGTGGGTGAGAATGGAAAGGTCACAGGTGTTAAATTTGTGACGACTCAACTCAGTGAGCCTGATAGTCGTGGTCGTCGCAGTCCTGAACCGATCCCAGGTTCAGAGGAAATCTTACCTGCTGATGCAGTGCTGTTGGCCTTTGGTTTCCGTACAAGCCCTGCAGAATGGTTTAATGATGTAAGTATTAATTTAGATGGTTCAGGTCGTATCGTTGCTCCTGAGCATCAACAATACAAGTTCCAAACTTCTAATCCGAAAATCTTTGCCGGTGGAGATATGGTGCGTGGTTCTGACTTGGTCGTAACTGCGATTTGGGAAGGACGTCAGGCTGCTGAAGGTATTTTAGATTATCTTGATGTTTAAACGAAAACATGCCTTACAAAAAATCCTACTTCGGTAGGATTTTTCATTTATATGCATGACTTGTTTGACAATCTCTTGTTGAATATTCAAAAGTATCCAATTCAAGAACTATCTTACGAATCATGTAATTAAATTAAAAAAGAGAATGGAGTTGTAATTTAATTTGCGACTTTATTGGCAAAAAATATAATTTATTTGTCTGTGTGGTTATTTTTGCAATATTAAATCTGATTTATTCTGACAGTATGAATAAGAAATGCTATATCCATATAGGCTCTAAAATGACAACTACACAAATCGCCAAAGATAAATCTTATTTAAATCGTCCAAAAGCGATTGGGATTACCGTACGACGTTTAAATTATAATCCTAAAGCCATACGACGCCATTTTTTCGCGAATTCTCCTGTCATGTCACACTTGTTGACGGCACTTTCTTCTACCTTTCCAATTGGTGAACAATTCTTTGTTCATAGTGTTCGTAATGTACGAGATAAAGTGAAAGATGAAAAATTACAAGCGCAGATTGCAGCATTTATTGGTCAAGAAGCGATGCATTCAAAAGCACATGCGGAATTTAATGACGCTTGGCGTCGTGATGATTATCAACTTGACAACTTTCAAGCATGGTTAGCGCGACGCGATGAATTTATTCGTACTACCCATCCAAAATTGCAGTTAGCAATTACCTGTGCTTTTGAGCATTTTACAGCGTTATTGGGTGGTTATATTCTTCGTCATCCTGAAGTCCTGTCGACCTTAGATGAAGATGCAACTAAGCTTTGGGTGTGGCATGCTATTGAAGAAATTGAACATCGAGCAGTTGCATTTGATGTCTATCAAGCGGTATACAAAGATACCAAAGTGCGCCGCAATATTATGCGTAGCGTAACCACAGGTTTCGCGAGTCTTACATTTTATTCAGCGACTCGATTATTTTGGCAAGATCGTCGAAAAAGCTTACCGAAGGTCAGTGGAAACTTATATGGTATTTACCTGATTTCTAAAATGATGATCGAGCTAATTCCAGAATATTTATCATATTACAAAGAAGATTTTCATCCTTCTGAAATTGACTATACGGATATCGTGAATCATTGGAAGGCAAAATTAGCTGAAGAATATCAAGTGGAAGGCTTCCAAGAGCATCCCCAACCTGTACTATATAGCTAACAAAAAAAACCTAGCGAAAGCTAGGTTTTTTTATTACTTAGATGAGTCTTGATTAAACTGACGCATTCTTCTTTGGCGCTGCCAAGGGAGAGGGCGGTCTAGTGCTTCGGGGACATCGCCTGATGTAGAGCGTAAACGTAAATGTAATGCAGCTTGTGCAATTAAATTTGCCGATACAGGCGCCGTAATAAAGGCAAGTAATGTAATCAGTAGTTCAGCAAACCCAAAGCGACTATGAAAAGCTGAATAAATCATAGCTGCTATTAAAAAACTACCTAAGCCTAGTGTGCTCGACTTTGTAGGGGCATGCAGACGCATGAATAGGTCAGGCAATTTCACCATTCCAATTCCACCTACAAGTGTAAAAAAGGCACCATTGATCAGGAAGAAGGAAACTAAGATTTCCATAATCAGCTGAATATTCATAGTTTTCTCCTAGTCCACCACATGGCCTGTCGTAAAATAGCGAGCTAATGCTGCTGTCGATACGAAACCGAGCATGGCTACCAATAGTGCACCTTCAAATAAAGAGGTGCTAGCCCAATAAATTCCTAGAACCACAACTAAACACGTAGCATTCAGAAATAAAGTATCTAATGCAAGTAGTCGATCAACCATTGAAGGACCGATTACAAGACGGATTAGACAGAGCAACATTGAAATCGTAATTCCAATTAAGCTAATTCCCAATACATAAGGAAGAATGATCATTGAGAATCTCCTTGCTGTTTTACATGGAAAATTGCGATGAGAGGCGCTTCGTAGCGCTGTTTGATTTCTAAAATATCAGCCTCTGGATTGTCTGTATTAATCGAGTGAACAAGAATATCTCCACGTTCTTGGTCGATTCCAGCACTGACTGTACCAGGAGTAGTCGTAATGATCATTGCCAGTAAACTGTTTACTTGGTCATGATCCGTATCTAGAGGTACCCGATACCACTTAGGGTGTAGACGATCAGTAGGTCCTAGGACTTGTTTAGCAATACGAATATTACTGATGATAATGTCCCATAACACAACAAAAACCAGTTTAACTGCTAAATCCCAATGAATATTGGGTGTACGAACGATAAAAGGTTGTACTAGCTTAGGAATGACTAAACCAATAAGAATAGCAACCAATATATCAAACAACGCTGCGCTGTTAGCCAACATCAGCCAACTGATAGCCACGATAACTGAAACAAAAGGATGTGGCATGATTCGATCAAATAGAGAGCTCTTTTGTATCATTTACTGCTCCATCGGTTGAAGCTTAGATTGGGCTTCTTCAGGTTGTCGCTGGTTCAATTCTTGTTCTTTGATTTGACGGCGCTTGAACTCTGAGATGTGTTCGCCCTCAAGTGATTTTTCACTTATAACATGTGGAATATAATGTGCATTTGGGTCTGCAAACTCTCCGCCGTATTTTGTTTCTGGAAGATAATTGGGATCAAATGGTTGTACACTAATTACTTCACCACGTTCATCCATTTTTAAAACAGCAGTAATATATTGTTCTGAATCATTTAACTGATTTGCAGTTTGTTGAATATACTGTGTGACTGGATGAGCAAATATCACATAAGCGATTAAACTTATAATAAAGACAAAAATTGTGGTGTCATTACGTGGAGGTGCCTTGCTTGGTAACTTTTGATATTCATGATAAGACTCTTGATTAGGGTCATTTTCTGGTACAGTTGAACGCCATAAAATAACGAATCCTAAACGAGTGAAAGCTATGATACTAAGCAAGCTCACAATCAGAATAACAATAATAATGAGCAATTGATAGCTAGATACAGAGGCCGCTTGAAGGATAAATACTTTTCCAAAGAATCCACTGAAGGGTGGAAGCCCTGCCATCATGAGTGCAATAATGAAGAAGCAAATCGAAACTAGCGTCTGCTGTTTCATGATTGGTGCGATTTTTAGATGATCTTTGAATGCACCACGCTGCGAAGTAATCCAACCGCATAGCAAGTAGAATGCAGCGGCAATAATCGTACTATGCACGAGGTAATATAGCGCTGCAGCCCAAGCATCTGCAGTCATCAGAGAAAGGGCGATTGCAATCGTTCCTATAGACGATAGGATCATGAAACCAACAAAACGACGCATTCGCTCTGCACCAATCGCACCAATTACACCATAAATAGTCGTAATTAAACCAATTGGAAGCAGCCAAGTGCTGAGAATTTCTCGCGAAAGCTCATCGGTGAATACGGTTCCATTCACACGTAAAATGGCATAGATACCCACTTTGGTCATGATGGTGAATAATGCGGCTACAGGGGTCGTGGCGACGGCATAAGTTTTAGGTAGCCATAGTCCGACAGGGAGGATTGCAGCCTTGATACCAAAGACTACAAACAGCATTAATCCGCCTGCAACTGCCATATTGTACTGATCACCTTCAAGTGTACGTACAATTCGACCCACATCAGCCATATTCAGGCTACCAGTATTACCATAAATCATCCCTAAGCCAATCAAAAAGAATGCAGACGCTAATAGGTTGATCGTTACATAGTGAATACCAAGTTGGAAACGTGCTTTGCCTTGACCATGTAGAAGCAATACATATGAAGCCATCAATAGCACTTCAAAGAAAACAAACAAGTTAAATAAGTCGCCTGTTAGAAATGCACCACATAATCCCATGAGTAAAAAATGGCTCATTGCATGGAAATAGCGTCCACGTTCATCCCATTCTTTACTTGCAAACCAAATAATTGGTGTCGCAAGAGCATAGGTGAGCACGAGCATAAAGGCTGCCAAACGATCTACTACAAGTACAATGCCAAAAGGAGCTGACCACTCGCTTAAACTATACACATAGATCTGACCAGAATTCGCCTGAATTAAGTAAATGATTGCAGTCGCTAAACCAAGAAAAACCGATGTTAAACTGATTCCACGACGCCAAGGTTGACGCCAGTCATGCGCTAAAGATCCTGAACCTGGATTACCCAATAGCACTAAAATAAATGCAGTAAATGTCGGAATTAAAATACTTAAAATTGGCGAGTGGGTGAGCCATAAATCATAAAAATTCATCATTAAGGCTCATCCTCTCTTGGGTCTGTATTGATTATTTCTTCTTTAGAGTCAACATGATCAGTACCCGATTCATAACGACTTCTCAATGCTAGTTGCACGATAAAAGCAGTTGTGGCAAAACCGATTACAATTGCCGTTAATACAAGTGCTTGAGGTAATGGATCTGTAACTTGAGTGGCATTGGTTAAAATCGCAGGTGAATTTAATTGAATCCGCCCCATTGCAAAGAGAAATAAATTGACTGCATACCCTATCATGGCCAAGCCTAGTACCACAGGGAAAGTGCGGGCACGTAAAATCAGATAAATACCAGTGGCAACCAATAATCCAATAGCGGAGGCGAGTAAAAATTCTAAACTAATCATTCTTTACTCCTTCGGTACAGGGCCGGTGATGCTTGAGTTGCGTGAGTCGCCTAAAACGGAAATCATGAGCATTGTTGCACCAACGACTGTGACATAGACACCAACATCAAATGCTGCAGCAGATGGCAAATGCATTTTTCCGAGAATGATCGGCTCTACATAAATATGAGCACTGGTCAGGAATGGTCGACCCCAGAACCACGCAGCGACCCCAGTCAGACCAGCAATAGTTAAGCCAGTACCAATCCAAATTTCATAAAGACGCCCAGACTTTGCTCGTAAGAGTTGTTCAGTGTGATCTTGACCTAGTGCAATGTACTGAATCACAAGCGCCATTGATGTAATGAGACCTGCGATAAAGCCACCCCCTGGAAGATTATGTCCGCGTAAGAAAATATATAAGCTGACGACTAAGGCAATCGGAAGGACCCAAGATGCGGTCATTCGGAACATCAACGGTGATGGATTAAAGCGATAGGTTAAGCCTTGTGTAATGGTCGTACCATGAGCACGCATTCCATCCATTAAACACAGTGTCCCAATCGCAGCAATACCCAGTACTGTGATTTCACCAAAGGTATCAAATCCACGGAAATCGACTAAAATTACGTTCACAATATTTGAACCACCACCAAGCGGTAGAGATTGTTGAACAAAGAACCATGAGATTGAATTGTGATCACGCGTTAGAATCATCCAAGTGATCCAACCGATTCCTAGGCCTCCGATGATTGCAATCACCGCATCTCTCCAACGACGAGTGCGTGAAGATTCATAAGGCGTAAGTTGTGGTAAGAGGGACAGACTCATCAGAAGTAAAACAGTTGTGACAACATCGACTGTGATTTGTGTGAGTGCCAGGTCTGGTGCTGACATCGTAACAAAGACCATCGTCACGACAAGACCGATTGCTCCACTGATAAGAACGGCTTTAATGCGTTCATGGTGAAACCAAAGCATCATCCAGCACGCTGAAAACAGTAATAACCAAAGCACGATTGCAACCAATGGTGCATGCGTCAGTTCGCGTGTACCTGCATAAATACCTTGACCAATGAGAGGCATGGAGACTAAAGCAACAGCAAAAATTAATATCCACAATAAATAGTTTTGTAGAGAACCTGTTTCTGTTGCTCTTTTTAATTTTCGCGAATTTAAGAGCAAATGTTTGAGAAAGAGATCAAACAGGACTTTACCTTGAAGTTTGCCAAGTATTGGATCAAGGTCAATGTCACGAATTCTACTGTTCTTCGCAAGACTAAAATAAAAAATAATACCGCCAATCAATGCAATCGCACTCATCAATAAAGGCACATTAAAGCCATGCCAGATTGCTAGATGTACGCCTTCAAAAGCTGGAAGGTTGGTGCTTGCTCGTGCACCAGCATTGACGATATCGCCTACTAAGAGCGCTGGTAATAGACCCACTGCAATACATAATGTAGCTAATAAAATTGCAGGTGCACGCATACCAATTGGTGGTTCATGTGCATCTTTATTTGGAATCGCTTTGCCTAAATCACCATCAAAAAATACGCCATGAACTAAACGAACAGAATACGCGACAGCAAACAGACCTGCGAGTGTTGCAATAATTGCTGCGAAGATACCTACACCACCCGAGAGATTCGCTAATAGTTCAGTAAAGAACATTTCTTTGGATAAGAATCCATTGGTCAGTGGTACACCAGCCATTGAGGCTGCTGTGATCATGGTTAAAGTCGCTGTAAATGGAAGTAACTGCCATACCCCACTGAGTTTTCGTAAATCACGTGTACCTGTTTCATGGTCGATAATACCAGCGATCATGAATAATGCTGCTTTAAAGGTCGCATGGTTAATGATATGAAAAATAGCTGCAGCCACAGCGAGTGGTGAACCAATCCCAAGTAAGCAAACGATCAAGCCTAAATGACTAATGGTGGAGTAGGCAAGCAAACCTTTCAGATCTTCCTTAAAAATGGCAAAGAACGCGGCCATACATAAGGTAAATAAACCAATGAATGTGACGAGGTTATGATACAAAGCAGAACCAACAAAGATCGGCATTAAGCGCGCCAGTAAGAAAATTCCGGCTTTCACCATTGTCGCTGAATGCAAATAAGCTGACACGGGTGTTGGGGCAGCCATTGCATTTGGCAACCAAAAATGGAAAGGAAATTGAGCACTTTTGGTGAATGCACCTAAAAGAATAAGGAGCAAGGCTGGCACAAATAAATGACTCGATTGAATCTGCGTCGTCATATTGAGGATTTGATCAATTTGATATGTGCCAGTGATTTGACCTAAGAGAATAAAACCACCGAGCATAGCTAAACCACCCATACCCGTGATGGTTAAGGCCATTCTTGAGCCACGCTGTGCTGCTTCGTAGTTACTCCAATAACCCACTAAAAGGAATGACGAAATACTGGTCATTTCCCAAAAGACAAGAAGAATAAGTAAATTATTGGAAAGTGAAATGCCGAGCATGGCGGCCATGAACAGCATCAGTAAGAAATATAGCTTACTTAGAGAGTTTTTATGATTTAAATAATAATAAGCATAAATATAAATGAGCGTCCCAATCCCTGTAATAAGGAGGGAGAAGATCAAGCCTAATGCATCAAGTCTAAAGCTTAAGTCGATACCAAACTGTGGTAACCATGACCAATGTTCAGAGATGACTTGACCTTGAAAGACGTCTTTGGCTTGAGTCAGCAACAAGATAAAACTTGTTAAGCTGACTCCAATTGCCCCTAATGCTGTCGCCCCGCGAGAGATTTTTTGCAGCCAGAGGACAAGAAAAGTGCCAAGTATTAATGGTAACAATATAATAATCGGTAGCACACTCGTATCCATAGAGTTGTAGGCCGGAACCTATGATGAGTTTTATCTTTCAAAAGCTTGAGGATGGCAAAGAGTCATCCAACTACTTAAACTTTGAAAGCCGAACGAATTTTAAAAACAAAAACAAGTTGTGTTGCGCAACTTGGAAAGCTAATGCAAAGAAATAGACACTTTTTGATTAAAAAATGAATGAGTAGATTTTATTACATGTATAAAATTACATCAAACTTTTTAGCTACACAATTCAGAATTATAGCGAAAAAAAGCTTAAATTTCTGTTTAAATTGAGTGAGTCATACCCGATTAATTCATCTATTTCCAATCAATTAGGGTAAGGAAATACTCGATAAGTCACCAGCTTGGAGATACTCAATGAAGCGCTGTTTTTCTGACGCTGATAAATTTTTGAAGTGTTCAAACAAACGCAAGCCATCAAGCGTATCAGTAGTTCGATTCACTTCAGAGATTTGGCCATCTTGTAAATCATTAGCCATGAGTTGAGCAAATAGTTCATCATATTGTTCCCTGATTTGGTTTTGTTCTATTTCAACAACTTTTCGATTTTCTAATTTAAAATGTTGTAGATCTACGTCATTGTTTAAAATCAATTCAGAGCATGCAGATGCGATAATTTGAATTTGTGGGAATGCTTCATGCAAACGGCTGAGTACGTTTTGCACAAAATCTTCATCCACTTGAGCATCAATATTGTCAATTAATAGAATGCCTTCACCATCAAGGCATGGGTCAATACTATGAGGATTCAGGAGACAAAGTCGTCTGACAATATCACCTACTAAACACAACCATTGACGATACGAATTAGATAATTGCGAAAAAGGAATTTCTTGACCATTTTGTACCAGCATCAATTGGATCTTGGGCGTGTATTCAATATAAATGTCACTGATCGACGGGAATAATGTCTGGATGGCTTTCTTGAGTGCTTTGAGTGATGGTAGTTGCATCTCTGCTTCAAGATTCAATAATTTTGCAACTAAATCCTCTTGGTCATGATGAGAGGATAATTTTTGATTGGTTTGAATTTTTTGAAAAACTTGTGCTAATCGTGCATTTTCGATGTCACTAATTTCACGAAACCATTCGAAGAACCGAGCAAATGTTGTATAAGGGAGTGCTGCAAGTTCGTAGGCTGCATGTGTTTGTAATACAGCAGGATTATTTTTGCTTAGCAAATTCACTTCGTTGATAAAGCGATCAGAAGGATAGTAGGCCACCATAGGCATGCCTTGAGCAGGATCTTGTTTGATCGCTTGTTGATAAAGATGAACGAGTGATTCTAATTGAGTCGTTAGCGCTTTACTATGACCTACACCTTTGCTGGTTAATGTTTTATAGAGTTGCCATTCGCACAAACCCTCTTCATTGTTTTGCACGGTCGCAGCCTGTTCAATAGATCCAATATCCGTGGGATATTGAACACAAATATCTATTTTGGCTTGAATGTGTTTGTGCTTAATATCCGAATCAAGCATGACTACACCAGCAGTTCTTAAATCTTTGGCACGTGCAGCAAACCACGTTAAAGCTTGATAAATATTTTTAATTATCGCAGTTTTACCAGAGGCCTGATCACCTAAAATAATAGATATTGGTCGTTGAGTTGGATCAAATTTAATTTTTATATCTGAAAAATGATAACAGTGACGTAACTGAATAGATTGAACTTTCATATTTTGCCTGCAACTTATCGTAGGGGATTATGCTGTTGCTTTCGTTTTAATCGTGGATTTAAGTTTGAGTTGTTGTATTAAATCATAAATATGATGAATATTTAAGCTGCTTTTTGCTCGTGTACATGCAACATAAAGTAAACGTAATTCTTCATCGCTAATTTTATGTTCTAGTCCATTAATTTTAAATTGGTAATCATCTTCTAAATGCACACGATTCCATTCTAAACCTTTGGCTTTATGAGCGGTTGAGATTACATAGTCCGCTTGTTCAATGGGTGTGATTTTGGCAAGAGCTCGTTTGAGTGGATCTGTACCATGTTCATCAACCAATTTAACCAAAGGCTTGATGTCGCTACCATCATTTGTTTCACAATATTCATGCACATCATGCCAAGAGTTAAACCAAGCTAACTCTGGAACGTCCGTTACTCTTTTACCTTGTTTAAGTAAGCTTGCAGCGTCAACAAAGCGATTTAATTTCGCATGATCGGCTTGCAGGCTCACTTTGTCCCCTTGAACTAATCCTGAGAGTAAAAGTTCCATTGCGCGTGCGTTAGTACGGCACAAAATCGCATCTCGCATTTTGGTATGAGGCTTGTTGACGACTTTTGATTGGAGTTCGGGGTTGCCAATCAACGGAACAGTCTCATTGAGTGCGCCTAATAAGTGATTAGCAACTTCAGCGATATCATCACCAAAACGGAATGAAGTGGTTAGGCGCGATTCGGGTAAAGGCATTTGTTGCATCGCATTGACTGCCCCACGCCATGCATAAATTTGTTGATGTGCATCGCCGACATAGATGACTTGCGTACTTTTTTGCTTGAGTAAAATCCCTAGCATGAGTGGGTCAGCATCCTGTGCTTCATCAAACAATACATAGTCTGCGGGTATAAAAGGATCTGATAAAGCCCATAATTTGAGATAGATATCATGCCCAATGCCAGCCTGATGATTAGGGTCGATTGATTCTAACCAACGACGTTCGACTGCAGGATAGAGGTGTTGCTGTAATACCGCAATATCGTCAGCATGTAGCCAACTTGGTGCTTGAATATGTCGGGGTGCAGGATATTGCGAGCTTGTTGAACAGAAATAACTAACAGCATTTGCAACTAAGCCCGCCAAACGACTAGGCATAAGCGCATATTTTTCGTAACGCCCCCCCATGAGTCGGCGTAATGTGATGGGTTGCAAACGGTATTCTTTGGCAATAAAGCTCGGGCTCAAGCGTGGGAGTCTAAGTTTATCTGTCACTCCACGTGGAACGCTTCGAAATGCTAAAGAGTGGAATGTACGACAATCCACGCGCTGATGAAATTTTTGTTGAGCCTCGCTGGCAATCGCTTTGTTAAAGGCAAGATACATACCGCGACGCTGTTGCATCGCATCACTGACTAATTTAAGCGTTGTTGTTTTACCTGTACCTGCATAGGCAATCACTTTGAAGGATTGACCAGATTGCGCTTGTTGAATCGCAATTTCTTGTTCTAAGGTAGGTTTGACAATGACAGACACAGGTTGATAAATCTTCAATGGTTTTAAAAATGATCAGTGAGTATAGCAAGAATTTACAAAGGGGAGAGTTCAATCTTCTTCTTTTTGGATGGGGAGTCTTCGGCGACTTAAAAAGCCGAATTAAATAAAAAAGCCATGTTTGAACATGGCTTTAAAGAGTAAATTAATGCGTGCGATTTGCTTTTTCAACAAGTCCTGACAGACCCTGACGTCGTGCAAGCTCATTTAAAACGAGTTGAATATCAAGATCGAAGTAACCCAGCATCACTATGGTATGGAACCAAACATCAGCAACTTCATAAATTAAATCATTTTGGTGATCCAGCGTCGCTTCTTGTTTGAAATCTTTAGCAGCTATTACCGTTTCAAAACTTTCTTCACCAATTTTTTCAAGTATTTTATTGAGACCTTTATGATAAAGCTTTGCCACATAAGAAGAGTCAGGATCTGCAGATTTACGTTCTGCCATCATTTGACCAAGATAATGTAACACATCGACTTGCTCAGCTTGAGCTGTTGATGCATTCATCACTTTACTATGCGCATTCTCAGACTTTTCGCCATAAATTTGGTTCGGATCTTTCAATTGAGCGTCTACAATTTCCCAACCGTTTGATGTTAAGCGGCGATAAAAACATGATTCACGTCCTGTATGGCAAGCAATGCCACCATGTTGCTCAATTTGAAGAACGATCACATCAGCATCACAATCTAAACGAATTTCATGCACAGTTTGGAAGTGACCTGATTCTTCGCCTTTATGCCACAATTTGCTGCGTGAACGAGAGTAGTAAACAGCTTGATTTTTTTCTGCTGTAAGTGCCAAAGACTCACGATTCATCCAAGCCACCATCAACACTCGACCTGTTTGATGATGCTGAGCAATGGCAGGGATTAAACCTTGTTCGTTAAATTTTACTTCATCGAGCCATTGCGTATTGTTCATAAGGATTTCACCAGAATTAAATGAGACACTACAAAATTGTAGGTCATTAGTTTAAGCGAATAAATCTTTGTAGGGGAGAGTAGAAATTAATTTATTTAAGATCTTGCATGTATTCTTCAAAGTTTTGCTTATGGATCATTTCTAGGAATGCATCCCCTAATCGTTGACTTTCAGCTACAGACTGTTTCCAAAGCTCGATTCGTTTTTTTTGATCAAGCCCTTTCAGTGTGAAATCTTTGCGATCAGGAAGACGTCCTAAAGGAAGTGATCTTAAATAAGACTCAGAGGGTGAAATCAATACGGTTCGTGCTTGATATTCAGCATTAGATCTACGTTTTTTGAGGAACTTATCGAACCAACCTGGTGTTATTTGATCTGTAAAATGAGGGTAGAGGACAATCCCATGACTCGGTAAAGGTAGATCAATATGATAATCGATTAGCCCGCCATCACGATAAGCAGCGACATCTGCACCTTCGATATTTCTGACCGCCGGCATCACAAATGGAATGGATGCAGATGCCATTAACCAATCTTCTAAATTTTTTTCAGTCAACGCATAATCAAGATGTTCGAATTCATTTTTGATGAGTGAAAGTCGTGAAGCGTTGTGTGGTTGGGCAATTGTACGTTGCATGAAGTGCCCAATTTTAGCTCTCGAAAAAGTATTGAGACCGATAATGCCAGCAACTGCACGGGCAAGCATAAGAGGATGATCACTTTGAAATTTTTTCGATGACTTTACTGACAAAATAGCCAAATGGTAGTCGGGATGATCAATAATTTGATTGGTTTTACCTTGAAGGAGGGCTTTAAGCATGCCGCGACAGACGTCTCCAACTTCAAGAATATTCATCTTAGGTCGAAATTCAAGATGGGTATATAAGTCTGCTAATTTGGATGTGCCTGCTTGTGCACCATGCGCTGCAATACTTGCAAAACGCCAACTCCCAATGGATGAGCCAATTAGAGTCCGCTTTTTGGGTGCTTGAGCAAAGAACTCACCAAAAACAGCTAGGTCCAATCCTTGAATTCCAATACCTTTGGGACCACCTGCTGCTCCAGGAACAAAATCAACCGCACTGGCTTGTAGACCTTGTTCTTGAATGATCTGTTTTGCTTTATAACCTACATGAATATTCAAGCAAGGTTGAGTGGTCTTGAGGATATGTGTCATAAGCAATTCAGCGACTAAAACCTATTGATGTAGCAAGTTTTGACATGAGATAGTGAACTTATTTCACCATACGCCACATAGCAATAAAAGATGCCAACACAATTAAAATCATGGAAATAAACCATGGTGCGATCACAGCGATTGAGAGCAGAATTGCGATTACACTTCCGAAAATCCAACTACGCTTTTGCTGATGCTCCATTTGCAAGCGCAGCGTTTGAAGTTCATTCAATTGTTTAGCATGCCATGCAGACTGATTTTTTAAACCGTTAAGACTGTCAATCAGTAAAGTCGGTAAATCCTGAGCGCCCAATAACAAGTCTGGGATTTTTTGTCCTAATTCTTTAATATTTTTTTGAGGATTCATTTGGGCTTTAACCCAATCCGTTAGAATTGGCTTTGCTAACTTCCAAATATCTAATTCAGGATAAAGGTCTGTACCTAAGCCTTCAACATGTACTAAGGTTTTAAGCAATAACATCAGTTGTGGTGGAATTTCTAGATGAAAACGTCGAGCGATGTCCATCACTTGGATCAATATGCCTGCGAAATCTAACTCATGCATCGGTTTCGAAACCATAGGTCCTACTGTACGACGCATTTCACGTGCTAAAGCATCTTGATCCGTGCCTGGTGGAATCCAACCTGCTTGATGCACAATCTGAATCAATTGCATGAAATCACTGTTCATGACTGCCAGCAACATACGTGCTATCGTCATTTGATCGTGCTTGGAAAGCTCGCCCATGATGGCGCAATCGAGCGCAATAAATCTTGGATTTTGCGGATTAATCGTTTCTACGAAAACATTACCCGGATGCATATCTGCATGGAAAAAATTATCGCGAAACACTTGAGTAAAAAAGATTGTTAAGCCTTTTTCTGCTAAGTCTGCACGATTCATTCCTAAACGATCAAAGGTCGCAGTATCTGAGATAGGCACACCAGTGATACGCTCTGCCACCATTACATCCGGACTATCCATATATACTTCAGGCACATACATCATGCTTGAGCCAGTAAAATAATGGCGCATACGTCGTGTATTTTCGGCTTCAAGAGTCAAATCGAGTTCATTTAAAATGATTTGACGATAATCTTGAATAATTTCTGATAGATGTAAAGCACGGGCAGCTTCTAGCCTTTTTTCTAAATAGTGACCAAGCCATTCTAAAATTTCAAAATCTTGAATAATTTGAGCACGTATATTCGGGCGAGTTACTTTCACGACAACTTCACGCCCATCGTGAAGAGCAGCGGTATGTACTTGAGCAATTGAAGCAGCAGCTAGCGGCTTATCATCGAAGCGCTCAAATAATGTGGAAACATCTGCTTTAAGTGATTCTTGAATTCTTTGCTTAGCCACACCAAGATCGAAAGGTTTAACACGATCTTGTAATAACACCAATTGTTGTAATATTTCTGGTGGAATTAGATCGCGACGCGTAGAGAGGAGCTGCCCTAATTTAATTGCGAGTGGCCCCATTTCTTCTAAAGCTTCTTTAAGCTTTAAAGGATTTTTACGTTCTCGACTAGAAAGTGCAGCAGGATGCAAACGTATAAGATTCAGCAGGGGGCGAACCTTTGCAGGAATATCTTCCGCAGGTACCAACGTGTCGAGTCTATAGTGCGCAGCTATACGCCAAAGTTCGATTAAACGTCTAATGTGCGGAATCATATATGCAATTACCTGAAATCTACGAAGGGTTAAATTTTGATTTTAAAAGCTGAATTTTTGCTTCTAGTCGATCAATATCTTGATTAAGCTGGCGAGTTCCGTGGAGAAGATCGTCCATTTGCCAACGTGGTGCGAATAGTCCAGTATCTTCTTTTAAAAAGTCTTCCGCAAAAAAAAGATGAGATTGAAGTGACTTAATTAAATGTTGTGGTGCTAATTGAACTTTGCCGATTTGACTTGCAAGATTAGGTCCGATCCAATCACTCAATTGCGAAGCGAGGTCTGGCTCAGCATTTTGTATAATTTTTTGAATGTCTTGCAGAAGGCGATAGTCACCTTGAACGGGGATATTGCCAATGTCATGTGCTAGAAATAGTTTGCACAAGTCGACCACATTATTAACATGCAATGTGGAGTCTGCTTCAGTAATCGTGTGAGCTTGCTCCCAAGGCCGCTGTTCGAAAATAGAGGGTTGAGTGCTATGACCTGTTACTGTTGGTTCTAAACGAACTTTATTTTCATCAAAAAACACATCAACGGAAAGCTGTGGCGCATCGATCACAACACGAAGCATTTTCCCTTGTAATTGGTTAAATTGGATACGAGTAATCGCATCCAAATTAATCCAATGATGTATGGTTTTTTCAACTGCACCCAGTGCTAAGATTGACCACATGACGAAGTGCTACCTGCGGTTAGAGTTTAAAACCACGGTGAACTGCAACAATACCACCTGTTAAATTGTGATAATCGCAGTTTTGGAAGCCCGCATTTTCCATCATGCTTTTCAATGTGCGTTGGTCTGGGTGCATACGAATTGATTCAGCAAGATATTTATAGCTTTCAGCATCATTTGCCACAATTTTACCCATGATTGGTAAAGCAGTGAATGAGTACAAATCATAGAGTTTTGAGAAAGGCTCAAAGACTGGTTTTGAAAACTCTAATACAAGTAAGCGACCACCTGGTTTAAGTACACGATACATTGCTGCAAGTGCTGCATCTTTGTCTGTTACATTACGTAGACCAAAACTGATGGTGAGTAAATCAAAACTGTTGTCTTCGAAAGGCTCGAGGGTTTCAGCATTCGCCAGTACAAAATCAACGTTGGTACAACCCGCGTCGATCAGACGGTCGCGACCTACATTCAGCATGGATTCATTAATATCAGATAATACAACATGCCCAGTAGGACCAACTTCACGACTAAATACTTTCGCTAAATCACCAGTACCACCAGCGATATCTAAAACGCGTTGCCCACGGCGAACGCCAGACATATTAATGGCAAAACGTTTCCACAAACGATGAATACCAAATGACATTAAGTCATTCATAATGTCGTATTTTGCGGCAACTGAATGGAAAACTTCAGCGACTTTTTGCGCTTTCTCTTCAGAATTTACGGTTTTATAACCGAAGTGTGTCGTTGGTCCAACGTTTCCAGTATTCGCACCACGTGGCAAATTATATTTCGGCACTGAAGAATGTACTGGCGTATCTGTCAGTTGCTTTTGTAGCGATTGTTGCTGACCTTGAGGTGCGCCAGTTGGTAATGGATCTGTTAAAAAAGGACTCACGTTGTCTTTATTATTTGCCGGCTCAACCTGAGCATGAGGCTGTTGATTTTCATTAGACATTCGAGTCACTCCTGAACACAAATAATATTAAATCTGAATTAAACTGCATAATGACAGATTCTTCAGTTTTTTTCAGTCTAGATTATGCAATTGATATGAATAATATACAGAATTAAAGCGAAGTTTCATCCATGAAATGAGAAGATGTTCTTTTATTTTCGATATTCTGACCAGACGCTTTTACGCTTTTCGGCTGATCAGAATCTTGGCTGATGAATTTTAATTAAGCGATTTGGAAGGGATTTTCTTTCCCTGTGTGGACATTATTCACAATGATTCGCTCTTTTTCTGTAAAACTCCGAATGAAGGTCGCAGCCGATTTCATTGGTTTCATAGCGACAAAGCCTTCACCAATAAAGTCATACATCAGTTCAAAATTATATTTGCTTGCTGCACCTTTACACATTTTAAACGCTGTGTGCATGATGAATGAACGCATGTATTTGTCCAGACTCAGACCGAGCTCATCCAACAGATTGAGTTGTTCATGGCGCGCTTGCTCTTGATCTAAAGCCACTAGAGTTTCACGCATCATTTCATCAGTAATGGGTTGGTCTTTTGGATAATGTTGGAGTAAATACTGTGCAACTTGTTCATCCAGTTGCATCGCCAAGACCGCCAGTCCTACAGATTTTAACCCAGTTTTAATGGCATTTTCTGGAATGATTTTTTCAGCTTTGTGTGCGTATTTTAGTAAACGTTCGATTTGCAATGCTAGGTCATCAAATTCAGGGCCACCATAAAGACGGTTAATAAAATATTGAGCCATCAGCTTATTTTTGTCTTCAGCGAATAACTCAGCATGTGTGTGAAGTATGCGCTGTTTTAGCCAATTTTGAGCATCATTTAACCTTTGTTTAAGTGCCGGATTCTGATGATAATTGAGTTGTTTGTATTGTTCTAAAAGTTGATCTAATGCAGCAAGTTTGGACATGTTCTAGCTCAATTAAAAGGACTGAAAAAAGCATAATAGGTTGGATTGCGCTCGACTATGACTGTTGAAATCTAAAATAAAACCTTTCAGGTCAGTCATGGATGAAAAGACAATTGCAATAAATTGTACCTGAAGATTTAAGTTGATACTGTTCCTTGCGTATACTGTCGAAAATACAATAATTTTGAGTGGGCTATGTCTGAACCAAAACAACAATTTGATAAAAATACTGATCAACCCGAAGATAAGAACAAAATATTTGACGCAGATCAGATCAATTTAGACTTAATTGAAGCGCAATATGCTCTCAAAGATACACGTGGTAAGAAAAATGCCAAAAGCTTAGTGGTGTTGGTAAGTGGCATTGAGTTAGCAGGTAAAGGAGAATCGGTTAAGCAATTAAGAGAATGGGTTGATCCACGATATTTGAAAGTCAAAGCTGACCCTCCTCACCTTATTCAGCCGAATATCCCATATTGGCAACCTTATGCACGTTATATTCCTGCTGAAGGACAAATGATCGTCATGTTTGGAAATTGGTATAGTGATCTTTTAGCCACATCCTTACATGTTTCAAAACCATTTGATGAAACCATGTTCGAAAATTATTTGCAGCAAATGCAAAGCTTTGAGCAGGATTTAAAAAATAATCATGTTGATGTCGTGAAAGTTTGGTTTGATTTATCGTGGAAATCATTACAGAAGCGTTTAGATAAAATTGAACCTTCGGAGCAGCGTTGGCATAAATTGCATGGGCTGGATTGGCGCAATAAAAAACAATATGAAAATGTACAACGATTGCGTCAAAAATTTACCCAAGACTGGGTCATTATCGATTGTGAAGATGAAGTATGTCGTGATCAGAAATTCGCAGAAGTTGTATTAGCGCGACTGAAAGATTTGCCAAATCATCCTCAAAAAATGCGCCAAAAATGGCATCAAGCGGATATCCCAGAAATTTTAACGTCCCCCAATGAAGCAGTACTTGAAAAAGATCAGTATAAGGCTGAACTCAAGAAACTGACCAAGAAGGTCGCTGAAGCATTACGCGCAGAAGGACAAAAAACGGTGATCGTTTTTGAGGGGATGGATGCCGCAGGTAAAGGTGGTGCGATCAAGCGTATTGTGAAAAAGCTCGATCCAAGAGAATATGGAATTTATAACATTTCTGCGCCCGAAAAGTATGAATTGGCGCGGCCTTATCTCTGGCGTTTTTGGAATAAACTGCTTGAAGATGAAAAAATCTCGATTTTCGATCGCTCTTGGTATGGTCGTGTATTGGTGGAAAGAGTTGAAGGTTTTGCAACGGATGTGGAGTGGAAACGTGCATATGATGAGATTAATCGCTTTGAAAAAGATCTAGTAGATACGCAAACAGTCGTTATTAAGTTTTGGTTGGCCATCAGTAAAGAAGAGCAAGCCAATCGTTTCAAAGCACGAGAGGAAACACCGCATAAGCGTTTTAAAATTACGGCTGAAGATTGGCGTAATCGCAAACGTTGGGATGATTATTTATTGGCTGCAGCAGACATGCTCCACCGAACAAACACCGAAGATGCGCCGTGGTATATCATTGCTACCAATGATAAATATACTGCACGCCTTGAAATTTTGAAGGCAATTTTGAAACAATTAAAAGTAGATGTTTAGAGCTGGTGAGAGGTATAAATAAAGCCCTTACAGGGCTTTATTTATACGTATAAGGTTTTATGGGTTAAGCGTATTTCACAACATTTGCTTGTTGTTTTTGTTGAATGCTTTTGGCAAGTTTATAGCTTTCTTCAACATGAGCCTCAGCCACTTTTTTCATGACAATATAACCCAAGCTAGCTGCAATAATTGAACCGCCCAATGGAATAAACTTAGTCACTTGCTTGGTCAACACTTTGGCTGCCATATTGTTCAGCGAAGCTTTAGCGGCAGTACGAGCCACGACTAGACCAGAAAACTCGAAACCGCGTTTGCGTAGTTCGTTCCAATGGATTTTTTTGGTTTGAGGATCAAAAACGCTGATTTGTTCAGGAGCTAAGCCAAAGCGAGCATTAATTTCTGGAATTAAAATTGACAACATACCTACGTCAATCACAACATCTAAAAAGGGCACAGGAATGACAGCAACACCTGCTGAAACATAAGAGCGTTTTTTGACGAGTTCAAGACATTCATCTCGAATTTGTTCTAAATTTAAATTTGGGTCGATTGTTTCTGGAATTTTATCAATTTTCATTTATTTATCACCTAATCAAAGTCTATGGTTCTCGATCCATCACATGATGAACATAGCGCGAGATGAAAGTTTTATTAAAGTCATAAAGTAAAAGTGACATAGTCAGATTAAGATGTATAGTAATTTATGTTTATGATTTTGTTCACACAACTTCATAACGTGTTCGTTGTATGGTGAAAGGGACCTTATGGGAATTCATGTAATTCAAAGTCAGCGCATTGAAGTTTTGGTACAAGGCATCATCACAACTCAAAAGCGTCCCACGAACAACCCATTTGCAGTCCTACAGCAACAACATTTTGTGGTGCCTTCTGCGGCAATGCAAGAGTGGTTAACCCAACGGTTATCTGAACACCAAGGCATCAGTGCAAATACATTTTTCCATCAACGTATTCGTGGCTTTCAATGGTATGCCTACCAGCAAATTTTGAGTGACAAAGATAAAGTACGTAAAGCGAATATTCCACGTCTGATTATGAAGTGGCGTATTTTCCAAGCACTCAAACCTTTTATACAGCGTGCGCATAATCAGCTTGAGGTTGAACATCCTTTATTCCCATTAATCACACGTATCTATGACAGCGCAGCACGTATTGAACAGTCAAATGAACAATATCGAAAAAAAATGAGCATGTTGTATTGGGTGTCTGATCAAGTGTCAAAATTGTTCAGCAATTACATGATTTATCGAGCAGATTGTCGCCGAGCATGTGAATATGATTGTCGTTGTCCTGAAAATTGGATTCAGGTATGGGGGCGTAATGAAGCACTCAATATTGAACAACAATTACAATATCTAAACGATCAAGATTCCAGTTTTAAATTTTCGCAGGCACAACAATTAGAGGCTTGGCAACGTTGGTTATGGCTCAACATTTTTCATGAAGACTTTGTTGAAATGCAAAGTATTGATCATGATTTTTGGGGTGTACTTCGTGATGAACAGCAACAGAAAATAGCCCTCAAAAAACTACCACAGCAACTGATCGTTTTTACACTCTTGGATTTACCACCAAGTCAATTACAGTTTTTGCGCCGTTTGGGTCAGTACATTGATGTGTTGATTTTGCATTACAATCCCTCACAAGAATATTGGGCGGATAGTGTCGATCCGAATTGGAAAAAACAATATGACTTAAAGCTCAAAGAGCGATATATCGAAAAGTTTCAGCAAAAGCATCAAAGAAAACCAGCTGATAATGAAGTTGAGCAGTTTTTTGAGAATTTTAGTCTGAGCTTTAATGGGCTGGCACGTGAGTCCAGACATCCCTTATTAACACGAATGGGAAAGCAGGCACGTGATCACTTTTCTCTGTTGTCTAACCTTTCCTCGGGTGATGAGGGGCAATGGATAGATGCTTTTGTGGATGAAGCACCGCAGCATTTACTGAGCCAATTGCAATCAGATATTTTACATTTGGTTGAACCTCAAGCTCAAAGTTATGTATTAGATCCAGCAGACGATTCAATCCACATTCATGTTTGTCATTCCGCTGTACGACAGCTTGAAGTCTTAAAAGATCAATTGATCCGATGGCTTGCTCAGTCAACAGCAGAAGCACCACGCCGTCCGAGTGATATTTTAGTTCTTGCGCCTGATCTGAAGCAAATTGAGCCTTTGATACGGAGTGTGTTTCCGCAAAAAAATACTGCAACAGGTGTTTATCTGCCAGTAAAGCTAGCTGGTATCACGCAGTTAGATACAGTATTGGCATGGCGTTCAGTGTTAGGGCGAATTGAACTGATACAAAGTCGATTTACCATTGATGATTTTGCTGATTGGTTGAACTTAGCAGCGACCCAGGTGAGATATTGCTTAGACATTAACGGGGCTGAGCGCATCTTATCGTTGTTGAGACAAGCGGGATTTCGACGAGGTTTGGATGAGCAACATTTGCAAAAAACATTGGCGGAGTATGATCAAGACTATCGGTTCAGTTTTAAGTATGCCTTAGATCGTTTGGCGCTGGGTGTGGCTGTTCCAGTTCATGCGATGTTTCAGGAGACCTTAAGTTCTCATGTAGTGGACTCGGGTGATTTTCACTTAATTGCCACGCTCATTGAAATATATAAGCACTTTGTAGAGCGTCGAGATTGGCTCACGACGATTGAAATCGAAAATGATCAAGAGACGTCAGAGCATGTTGAATTTTGGCTCAATCGTTTAATTTTAGAAGTTAATGAGTTTGAAAGCGCTGGTGTAAGCTCGTTAGAGATGATTAAAGAGATTATTCAAAAGCAAATAAGAATGCTAACGCTGGCAAATTTCTATGAAGAACATGATCAAGCCATTCTTAAAAACATACGTTTGCCTTTGAGCTATATTCTGACTGAAATCCAAAGCACCCTTGAATCGCAACTTGATTATGCATTGCCAACTGGACAAATTACATTTAGTCAAATTGGTTTGATTCGGCCAATACCGTATAAGTTAATTGTCATGATGAATTTAGATGGCGGGAAGTTTCCAAATCGGGAGAGCCATTTACCTTTTGATTTAATGGATTTACTCAAGCCAATGATTGGTGATCGATCACGTTTAGATGATGATCAAGGTGCTTTTTTAGACGCTTTGTTATTGGCCAAAGATAATCTCTGGCTATTCTATAATGGTTTTGATGTAGCCGATGGTGAAGTGCGAGATCCATCAAGTAGTGTTCAGGAATTGCTCCAACATCTCGCGTGGATCATAAAAACATCAGATCAATCTTCCTCGAATCCTCTCATTGATATAGATGGCATTCAAGTTCATCAAAATTTGAGCACACTCTATACGGTGCATCCTTTGCAACCCTTTGATCCTGATGGTTTTCAGCAACAGCATCAGCGCTATGACGATGAATGGTATGCCGTGGCTTCTAACCTCAATCGTCAGGATCAACGTGGTCATAGAGCGGCTTGGATTAATACCTCGCTTGAATTGAATCAGGACATCATGGTCTTGGATGCTGAACAATGGATCAAAGATATCTGTTTTCCTGCGCGTCTTTATTTAAAAACCTTAGGCGTATCTAATTTAAAGGATCAGGATTTCCCTGAGGTGAATGAGCCGTTGTTATTAGATGGATTGGCGCGATACTCTATTCGTGACTTTTTACAACAGCAGCCAAATGTTTCGAAGCTTCAGACTGAATTACTCAGTGACCAGCTTCCTGTCGGCAAATTACAAGAAGTCAGTTTGAAAATGAGTCTGTTAGAGCATCAACAGTTATTAAAAAGACAAAAGTGCTATGTTGATGAGCCGACCAAAATCACTCAGCGCGTCATAGCAATAGATGATATACAGCTTCAAGTGACCGTTCCTCAAGGGGATGAGACGAGTTGGGTGAGTGTTTCAACATCCAGTGCACGCGCACGACGACGAGCACATGTGTGGTTAGAATACTTACTTTGGTTAAGTTATCGAGACTTACCAGATCACCTTGCAACTGAAATGCAGCGCATCCAAATCTTTAGCGATAAAACCATTATGTGTACTGGCCTGACGACGAAACAAGCTCAGGATATGCTTTCCCAATGGATTCAGGCATATAAACAAGCTCAGATAGAGCCTCTCGTTTTACCTGCAGCATTGCTGATGAAACTTGCTGTAGATGGAAAAGCATTAGAATGGGTCACTGATGAAAAGGGTCATCAGCAGTTAAATAACTTCGATAAGCTATTAAATGAGTGGAATAAAAGCGATGCCTTTCTGAATTATAGTTTAAATGACAGCGAAGAAAGTCATTTGCACCGAGATTGGCAGTATATTTTGCAAGATTTAGATGCTGAGCACCTATTAAAACAAGCGTGTGATCAGTTTGCTTATGTCTTATATCAGCCGATATATATGTATCAATCGGAGGCTGAAATATGAGTCAAAAGCCTACAGTCTCGTATCAGCCAATTGTGGATATGCATTTCACTGGATTGCATTGGATTGAGGCTTCTGCGGGGACTGGAAAAACGTATACGCTCTCCAGCCTCATGGTCAGAATTTTATTAGAAGAATATTTACCAAAGCAGATTATTGCGACGACATTTACACGCAAAGCAGCGGCTGAATTGAAAAGTCGAATTCGTGCACGTTTAATCGAGGTACTTGGACTTTTAGAGTCATGTCGTGAGCTAACTCAAGATCAAGTTCAGGCGCGTGCAAAATTAGAATCAGATATTTTATATCAAGTGATTTTAAATCAATTTTCTGGCTTGATTGCACATGCATGTGCACGTTTAAAATTGGTGATAGATCAGCTTGAAGAACTCTTTGTTGGTACCTTGGATAGCTTTAGCCAAAAGCTTCTTCGTGAATTTGCATTTGAGAGCGGTAAAATTGAACGAATGCAAATCACCAATGATGCAAAACAATATACGGTTCAGTTAATTCATGATGAATTACGGGCATGGATTCAACAGCAGCCTCAATCAACTGTAGATTATTTGCTGCTTAAGAAAAAAATTAAGTCACAAGATGCTTATATCGATTTAATTGAAACGAGTTTGAATTTTTCCTCTGCTTATTTCAAAGCAGTGCCAGCGCCGACCATAGATGTAGACGCTTTCAGAACTCATGCAGAGCGCTTCATACAGATCGAGCTTGAAACGCTAGATTCATTAATAGACTTTTATGATCCTGAAGGGCAGTATTATGCTGTAGTCGCAAAGAAGTGGCGCGATCAAGATAAATTAAAAATTACACTCACGCAGTTGTTGCCTGAATTCCTTGATCAAGTTAAATCCCAAGGCATTGAAGTCATTTTTGCGTCGCATCTCAGCACTCATCTTAGTCAGTTGAATGAATTGAGAAAAAAAGTTCTCAATAAATGTCCCGTCGATGTTTTGGCGGCATTTGAGCAACATCCTATTATTGTTGAACTTGCTGAGTTTTTTAAACACTTTGATAAGCTCAACCAACAACTCGAGCATTTGGAGAGTTATTTACAATATTATTTAGCGCAGCAAGTAAAACAACGTCTGCCAGAATTGCTACAGCAAAAATCCGAAACCACATTTTCACAGCAAATTCGAACTTTGGCCGAAGCACTGCAGGGAGCGCAAGGTCAGGAGTTTGCAAAGTACGTTCACGCGCGTTACCCACTTATTTTAGTGGATGAGTTTCAGGATACCAACCAAGATCAAGATGATATGTTGGCGCAGATTTGGAGACATCCAAGTCGTGTGAAGCAGGGTTGTATGATTATGGTGGGAGACCGTAAGCAAGCGATCTACGGTTTCCGCGGTGGAGACATGCTCACGTTCCTAAAAGCATATCAAGATGTTGAAACTAAAGCAGGGCGTTTTTACCAACTTGTGCATAATCATCGCTCAGTGAAACCATTGGTCGAAGTCGTCGATGCATTGTTTCAACAACAAATGGATTTTGGTGAACAAGTTGAATATACGCCTGTTACAGCAGGTACTCGATCGCATCCATTATTGATCCAATCCGGTTTAGAAAATTATGCTCCGCTTCGTTGGGTTCAAGTAAATGATAAGGAACACGAGTTAGAGCAGGTTGCTTGGAAGATACGGGATTTGCTCAATCAGGCTGCCCAAAGTCAGCTATATTTCGAAAAGCAGGGGCAACGTATTGAGCTTCAGGCAGATGATATCGCTGTTTTGTCTCGTAACAATCCTGATTTAGATAAAGTTCATCATCACTTATTGATGTTAGGCATTCCTGTAAATCGACCTTCACGAAAAAGTGTCTTCAAAAGTGGAATTGCTCGAGATGTTGGTGCAATTTTGACAGCCATCATGAATCCATTTGATGAAGCTAAATTAAAGAGAGCTTTACTTACACGATTGATGGGTTTTAATTTACATCGCTTTTTGCAACTTCAAATTCAAGCAGATGGATTAAGTTTATTTATCACGAAATTTGAAGAAATTCGTGAAATGTGGATGGGTCAAGGCTTTTTAACGGCATGGCAAAGTTTCCTCACAGAATTCAAAGTTTGGACAAACTTGGTTGAGCAATTCAGCTATGACAATGAACGCGAAGTGGTCAATCTACGACACATTTCAGAGTTGTTGAGCCAAAACAGTGATGAGTTAAGAGGTATGCACACCCTTTATCATTGGTATATGCGGCAGCTTTCAAATCCGATGGAAAGAGAGTGGGAAATTGAAAGACAGTTGAGTAATCAAGCGGGCGTTCACCTTTTAACTATTCACCAATCTAAAGGATTGGAGTTTAAGATTGTATTCTTGCTTGGCGCAGATCGTAAACTGTCAGATCGAAGCGAACTTAACTTTTCAATTCGTGAAGTGCAGGATAATGGAACTGGAAAGTCCGTCGCACAACGTGTCGTGGCGTTAAAGCGTGAAGAATTATTGGAACCATTAGAGGTTGAGCAACATGACCAACGTGCTTTGGCAGAGCATCGACGATTATGGTATGTGGCCTTAACTCGAGCACAACACCGCGTTTATTCAATGATGAGTGATCAAAAAGGGCAATCTATTTATGGTTTGGCGTTTTGGCGTGGTCATGGTGCGAACCAATTTCAGCATGCTTTCAGTTTAGATGAGCCATGTTTAGAGCAATGCCCTGAGAAAGTAATCGCAAAAAAAGAACATCATACTGTTCAAATGATTGCGCAGAAATATCCTCAAGTTCATTTTTATCCTAGAGCCAAAACCAGTTTTAGTTATCTCGCACAACATTTGAGTCATCAACAAATTAAAGATCGTATGGCGGCTCAAGATATGATTGAACATCATGCGAGTGATGAGGTCAATGCTGTGACGCTCGTGACTCGATATCAATTTGAGGATTTGGATCATCAACAACCTTTGAGTTGGATTCGTGCTCATTTTCCGATGGGAACATTAGCTGGAAATTTCCTACATGAAATTTTTGAACATATCGATTTTCAAGATCGCCGAGATTGGACATTAGAAATTCGCCGCCGTTTTAAAAATGCCTATTCGAGTTTATGGGAGCAATTATTCGCTAAATTTCAATCAGATTTTCCTCAACATCATGATACCGAGCAACATCTGTTAGAAATGATGGCTGAATGGTTAGCAGAGGTTTTAGAGACACCGATTCAACCTGAATTTCGACTCAAACAATTAGTACCTGAAGCACATTTGGCTGAATTTCCATTCTATTTGGCTTTAGCAGACCGAATATTTGGTATTCAGCGTATTCAGCAATTATTTTTAGAGTTTGGACTTAATATGCCCGAATTCAATGCTGCAAATTCAGCACGTTACCTCAATGGTTCAATTGACTTGGTTTATTATGATGGGGAGCGCTATCACATTGCCGACTATAAGAGTAATTATCTCGGAAATCATGTGGAAGACTATTCAGCTCAAGCTATTCAGCTGAGCATGACGCATGCAAGTTATTGGCTACAAGCAGCCCTATATTTGGTGGCATTACATCGCTATTTAAGTATTCATATTGATGACTACAACATCGATCGAGATCTTGGTGGTGCCAGTTATTTATATTTACGTGGGATGAATGGCACTGACCAATATGGATTTAATTATTGGCGTCCTAGTTCAGAATTTATTCTAAGATTAGATGCAATATTGGGCTATTTTGCTGAGGATAAAAACAGCAAAATAGCATGAATATTTAAATGAATTTATTATTAATCATTAATTTATCTTGTGGATAATATTGATGATAAATGTGTAGATAACTATGAGGATAACTGTGTGGAAATTAATCAGAATGAAAAAGTTGATGTTCCTCAATGGGTAACAACTTGGGCTGAATATATCCTAAATCAGTATCTTTCATCAGATGATTTAAATGAACAATCCATTAACACCATTGAACAAGTTCTGATGGCATCTACTGTCGGCGATAGTTGTATTGATTTGAAAGGGGAGGTTATCCAAGATCTGAGTAAGTTGCTCGTGAGCGCAGAGCTTGCAGAACAACAGGTCGCGCCTTTTGTTTATGATCAGAACTATTTGTATTTATATCGCTATTGGCAATTAGAGCAGCGTTTAGCTCAACAAGTTTATCGTTTAAAGCAGCAAACGATAGTGCCTGTAGATTGCACAAAATATGAAAAATTATTAATCGATCCATTTCAAAAGCAAGCCTTAGAAATAGTATCAAGGCAAGCGCTGAGTATGATTACAGGTGGTCCGGGTACAGGGAAAACGTATACTCTAGCGCGTATTATTGCCGTATTAAATGAGTCGAATCATCAGTTAAGAATCGCAATGGCTGCACCGACAGGGAAAGCTGCACAGCGAATGAAAGAAGCATTGCAAAACTCATTAAATGACGATGCAATGCTCAATATGGGTTTGGATATTGCCCACTTAAAGCAGCAAAATACGTTAACGATTCACCGTCTTCTGGGTTTAGGGCATAGCGCTCAACCTAAATACAGTCTGAAAAAGCCATTACCCTATGATGTGGTGGTGATTGATGAAGCCTCAATGCTCGATCTCAATCTCGCGACGATGCTTTTTGAAGCAATTCCAGACCAATGTCGTTTGATCTTGTTAGGGGATGCACAGCAGTTGGCCTCGGTTGATGTGGGGATGGTATTGGCGGATTTACAACAAGTAAAAGCGCTTAATGACCATCACGTCAATTTAGTGACCAGTCGAAGATTCAAAGCAGGTGCAAAAATCGGTGATTTGGCAAGGTTCATCCAGTCACATCAATGCTCACCACAAAGCTCGAAAGTTGAGCTATTGGCTAAATTTGAGAAGGAGATTTGTAGAGCATCTGAAATCCAACAGATTAATTTAGCTGAGCTTCAAGAGGATCTTGTTCAACTAGAGTATTTGAATAAAGAATATTCAGATCAAGATTTAAAAGCCTATTACCTTAAATTAAGCTCGGGGTTTACGGATTACTTTAAAGCACTCAACCTTTATGTCAGAAATGGATATCAGCAGCAGGATGTGGCTGAAATTATCCAAAAATTTGATGATTATAGGATCTTAGCTGCAGTGAGACATGGACATTTGGGATTGAATCGTTTGAATGATGAAATTGAAAGGGAGCTATTTCAGCACATGCGGATATCACGACACGACCTTTGGTATATTGGTCGCCCTGTCATGATGACATATAACGATTATCAACTCGGGCTTTCTAATGGTGATATTGGGATATGTCTCAGACATCGCCAGTTTGCTGATCAATATGAAGTATATTTTCCAAGTCTTGACCAATGGTTTCCAGCATCACGTTTACCAAAGTCAATGCAAACCTGTTATGCGCTGAGCATTCATAAGTCGCAAGGTTCTGAATTTAAACACACTGCAGTTGTATTAGATGAGTTTGCGTCACGTCTATTGAGCCAAGAATTATTGTATACCGCGATTACGAGGGCAAAAAAAGCAGTCAGTTTATTGGTGGATACTGATGCTTTATTTGAGGCAATAAACATTAAAACAATAAGAAAAACAGGTTTATTGAATAAATTAAACACTTTATTTATATCTAATATTTAACGATTGGTTGAAAATAGAAAACCTTTGTAGGAAATATCTTACAAGGATTCGAGAAATTGGCGCATAGAGCTTCGTACAATTTTTTGCGATGATTGCTTGCATAAAAGGTTCAACACGGAAAGTTGAGCAATATCGCATAATTACAATAATTTATAGTCGAGAGACTGCGAACTTACAATGATGTAAGTGATAAAAGAGGAAACTTACAGCCGCTAAGCCTTGTAGTTTTGGGAGAGACTACAGGGCTTTTTTATATACATATAAGATTAAATTGATTACATAATGTACGCAATTTCTTACATAAAGATCAGAAAACTGCGACTTGTGTTGCATAATGAATCTGGCAAAATAGTCATATAAGGAAATGAAACCTTAAGAACAAGGACCGTATTAATAATAAATGTGTGTGCAGCACTTACAATAAAAATATAAATAACAGAATCATAACTAAAATATAAGAATCTACAGCGCAAAAAAGGCCCTATGACTTGTCATAGGGCCTTTTTTAACCGTTTATCTCAATCTTAATTTTTAGGCATCTTTATACTTGTTTTGACTTAACGATTCTATTAAAGTGCGTAAAAAATATCACTTTACAAAAAAACCATGAAAAAATTCATAATTTTAATCATTTTGGTGAGTGTTGTTCTGTTTGGGTTGTATAAATGTTTTAAGCCTGCAGATCAAAACACTTCCTCAGTCGCTCAGATTGATTCTCTATCTGCTCCTGAGAGTGGACAGCAAACGCCAATATCGCCTAACGAAGATCAAGTCGAAGATTTAAATGAGTCTGAGAAGATGCCTGTTACTGATTCTCCAGATTTAGTAGATCCGAAGAGCGATTTTTCGATTAAGCCTATTGATCCAGAAACTGATCCAGCCAATCAAGTGTAATTTTTTACCCTGCGCACTAAAAACATAACAACGGAGAATAATTATGTTTAAAACTTTATCATTAAGCGCATGTCTGAGTGTTTTGATGGTCGGAACTGCGATGGCTCAGATGAGTCCTGTAGCAGCTAACGCTCAATTGAACAATCAGGCAAAACAAAAAGTGTCGAAAGGTGGTATTAATCTGTCGGCATTACTGAACAACAGTTCAAATGATTTAATCGTTGAATATCATGTTGACACTAATCATTTAGAAAATAATCGCACTCAACTTCGTGAACATCTTGCTCAAAAGAAGCAATCGATTCAATCGCGGTTTATACGTTTAGGTGGTATTCAATTACTACGTGATTATAATGCTTTACCATATAGCTTTCATCGCGTTCAAAAGCGTGACACGCTCGTAAGCTTATTGAATGACCCGAATGTAAAAGCAGTTTATCCAAATAATGTTTCTTATACGACAGCATCTCAAAGTCTACCATTAATTGGTCAAGTACCTGCGGCTGCGCAAGGCTATACTGGTGAGGGGACAACAATTGCTATCTTAGATACAGGTATTAATTACCGACATTCAGATTTTGGTAATTGTACAGCGCCAGGTGTACCATCATCGACTTGTAAAGTTTTAGAAACTGTCGAGGTTGCTCGAGAAGACTATCAGTTAGATGTTAATGGACATGGAACTAACGTTGCAGCAATTGCTTCTAAAGTTGCACCAGGTGCAAAAATTGTCATGCTTGATGTCTTCACTGGTAGTACCTCTAGAGATGGGGGGCCGGCATACGATTATGATCTAGTGGCTGCCTTGAATTGGGTGGCGAACCACTCCCAAAGCAAAAACATTAAATCTGTAAACTTAAGCATTGGTAATGGACGTAGTTATTCCTCAACTTGTACTAGTTCCGTACTTACAGATTCTTTTTCGAAGTTGAGAGGCTATGGGGTATTACCAGTTGTTGCATCTGGTAATGATAGCCATCTGAGTGGTATATCCTATCCAGCATGTACTGCGGGTGCGGTCAGTGTAGGAGCGGTTTATGATGCTAATGTAGGTTCAATTGGATTTAAAAATTGCTCTGACAGTGCAACTTATAGCGACAAAGTAACGTGTTTCAGTAACTCGAGTCGTAATTTAACTTTATTGGCACCTGGTTCACGTATTACCGCTGGCGGATATACAATGGATGGTACTTCAATGGCTGCACCTCACGTCGCTGGGGCTGTTGCTGTGTTACGTGCGAATAATGCTTTCCCGAATGAATCATTGGATCAAATTGTTGCACGTATGACGTCTACGGGAGCTTTGGTTACGGATCATCGTAACTCAATTCGCACACCTCGTTTGAATTTAATTGCTGCGTTAAATGGTGCTCCATCTACTCCAGCACCACAACCCCCTGTTGTTGAGCCACCTGTAGTGACGCCAACTCCTACGCCAACACCAACTCCAGCACCACAACGTAACTGTCGTACTTTCTTATTTGTGACAATCTGTAGTGGTTAATTAATAGCTAATAGATTAAAACTTTAAAAAAAGGCATCTAAATGATGCCTTTTTTACATTGATATTAAACACGTTCAGTTTCAGATTGATCAGTTCCAAATAACGCGCGTCTTTTTTCCTTAGGAATACTTGGGCATTGGTTGGATATTTGATATAGCACTTTTGCTAAAGCGGCTAAATGTGTGCCTAACACAGATTTCCCTGTATTTAAGAACGATACACTGATATCCCGTTGAGGATCTGCCCAACATAAAATATTCGAGAAACCTAGATGACCAAAAGCTTGTCCAGTATTTGGGCCAAATACACCGATTGGATTACTGCCTAACATCGGACCAAGTGCATAACGCATAGGTGCTAAAAGGTTACGGTCTATTGTTGTATTGGATGTAGGGAGTGTTGCTCTGAAAACCGTTTCTGAATTGATAATTTGCTGGTCTTGATAACGACCACCATTGAGTAACATTTCAAAAAAGCGATTGGCTTGTTCAGCACTGGTGTAAATATTTCCTGCTGGACAGACGGTATCCATAAAACGGGGATCATTGGTGACATCCACTGCCAGTTGCAGTCCTCCGCCTAATACACGATTGAGATATAGGTCAGTCCCCAAGACAGGGTGAATCCCAGTTGGATAATTTTTTGCAACTAAATGACGTAGTTCTGGTTTTAAACCATAGTTGAAGAAAGGTAAATTCATTGGTTTTTCAATATGTTCGTGCAAGTAATCACGAATATCTTGTCCTGTTACACGTTCAACCAATTCTCCTAAAATATATCCAGCAGTTACAGCATGATAAGAGAGTTGCGAGCCTACGGGTGCAATCGGTTTTGCTGCATAAAGATGCTCCAGGATCCCTTGACGATCAAATAAAAGCTCTGGAGTGACCTCAGTTTCAATTTTAGGAATACCGCCACGGTGTGATAACAAATGAAATATGGTGGCGCGTCGTTTACCGTTAACACCAAACTCTGGAATATAGCGACTCACTGGATCAAGTAAGTTAATTTTCCCTTGTTGATCTAACAAATGCACTAACATGGCATTAACGATTTTAGAGGCAGAAAACATACAGACCGGTGTTTCTGGTGTCGCAACTTTAGAAGGGTCTGTTTGATAGTTTGGACCAAGTTCTGTGTAACCAATACTGCGATTAATTAATATCTGACCCTTGCGACGTAAACACATACTGATCATTGGATGATTGCCAGTACGATAAAGTGCTTCAACACTGTGCCAAATTTTATCAATTTGCTGTTGCGTCATTCCCCCAAGTTCTGGCGCAACTTCGTCTTTATGACGAGTGATCGTAGTTAAGTCTTTTGGTGCTATGCACGTATTTGTAGAGAGTAATTTCACGTTCATTCCATGTTTCATTGTTTTTATAACAGGCAAGTTTGCCCTGCCAAAAAACAAAAGTCAGTATCTTTAACGACATGAATTGATGATTGTTTCTGCCAGAAGTTATTGAGCGGATAATTTTGCTTTTTGAGGGGGGTTCCTTTAAAATAGCACGCTGCTGTAGTGATGCACGGCAGTCAATTCCGCTTTGAAGAGCGTCATTGATTTGTATCAAATACTTTTAAATAAGCATCTCGGAGAAATCGAATGGCTTTAACAAACGCAGATCGCGCAGAGATCATTGCTAAATTTGCTCGCGCTGAAAACGACACTGGTTCACCAGAAGTTCAAGTAGCTCTTTTATCTGCTCAAATCAATGACTTACAAGGTCACTTCAAAGAGCACAAACACGACCACCATAGCCGTCGCGGTCTTATCCGTATGGTTAACCAACGTCGTAAGCTTCTTGACTACCTTAAAGGTAAAGATGCTACTCGTTACAGCGATTTGATTGCTGCTTTAGGTTTACGTCGTTAATTCGATTTAAACTTTATTTTCGGATTATTGCATGTTGAATGCTGTATTGCTGAAAACTAAAGGCGATCTAGTTTCGACTAGATCATGGGGAAGGGGCGAATAGTTTCGCTCCTTCTTTGTGTTTAAAAATAGTGTTTCTAGTGAGGTCGGCTTCTAAGCTTTGTCATTTAAAACCTGTGTTGTGAATGCCAAACCTTAGGGGTCTCCACTAGAATAAAATCAGGAAAAAATAGAACATGTCGATGTTTAATATTATTCGTAAAGAATTCCAATTCGGTCAGCACCAAGTTGTGCTTGAAACAGGCCGTGTGGCGCGTCAAGCAAATACAGTAGTGATTACCATGGGTGGTGTGACTGTATTGGTTGCTGTTGTTGCTCAACCAACTGCGAAAGCAGGTCAAGACTTTTTCCCACTGACTGTTAACTACCAAGAAAAACAATATGCTGCAGGTCGTATCCCAGGTGGTTATGGTAAGCGTGAAGGCCGTGCATCTGAAGCTGAAACTTTAATTTCACGTTTGATCGACCGCCCAATTCGTCCGTTGTTCCCAGAAGGTTATTACAACGAAATCCAAGTGACTGCAACAGTTGTATCATCTGACAAAACTATGGAAGCTGATATTGCTGCAATGTTAGGTACCTCTGCTGCACTCGCAATTGCAGGTACACCATTCCGTGGTCCAATTGGTGCTGCACGCGTTGGTTTAATTAACGGTGAATACGTTCTTAACCCAAGTCATGAACAACTTGCTCAATCTGACCTTGACCTTGTGGTTGCAGGTACAGAAGCTGCTGTTCTTATGGTTGAATCTGAAGCGAAAGAACTTTCAGAAGACCAAATGTTGGGTGCTGTATTGTTCGGTCACGACGAAATGCAAATTGCAATTCAAGCGATCAAAGAATTTGCTGCAGCTGCTGGCGCGAAGGAATCTGACTGGGTTGCTCCAGCGAAAAACGAAGACCTTCGTAGTCAATTGAAAGCAGCTTTTGAAGCGAAAATCTCTGAAGCGTATACGATTGCGGTTAAGCAAGACCGTTATGCAGCACTTGATGCACTTCATGCTGAAGCGATTGCTCAATTCGTTCCAGAAAATGACGAAACAGGTATTGCTGACGAAGTTAACGAATTATTTGAAGACCTTAAATATCGTACAGTTCGTGACAATATCTTGTCTGGTAAACCACGTATTGATGGTCGTGATACTAAAACTGTTCGTGCAATCGACGTACAAGTGGGCGTATTAGATCGCGCTCATGGTTCTGCATTGTTTACACGTGGTGAAACTCAAGCACTTGTAACAACAACTTTGGGTAACACGCGTGATGCATTAATGGTGGATACCCTTGCAGGTACGAAGACTGATAACTTCATGCTTCACTACAACTTCCCTGCATACTCTGTAGGTGAAACTGGTCGTGAATCTGGTCCTAAACGTCGTGAAATTGGTCATGGTCGTTTGGCACGTCGTGGTGTTCAAGCAGTTCTTCCACCAGCTGATCGCTTCCCGTACGTGATTCGTATCGTATCTGACATCACTGAATCGAATGGTTCGTCTTCAATGGCGTCTGTGTGTGGTGCTTCTTTATCACTTATGGATGCAGGTGTTCCACTTAAAGCGCCAGTTGCAGGTATTGCAATGGGTCTAGTGAAAGAAGGTGAACGTTTCGCAGTTCTTTCAGACATTCTAGGCGACGAAGATCACCTTGGCGACATGGACTTTAAAGTAGCAGGTTCTGCAAACGGTATTACTGCACTTCAAATGGACATCAAGATCGAAGGTATTACTGAAGAGATCATGGAAGTTGCATTGAATCAAGCGTATGCAGGTCGTATGCATATCTTGAATGAGATGAATCAAGTGATTTCACGTGCTCGTCCTGAAATCTCAATGCACGCACCAACATTCCAAGTGATCAGCATCAATCCTGATAAGATCCGTGACGTGATTGGTAAAGGCGGCGCAACTATTCGTCAAATCACTGAAGAAACCAAAGCAGCGATCGATATCGAAGATAACGGTACAGTACGTGTATTTGGTGAAACTAAAGCAGCGGCAATGGCTGCAGTAGCGAAAATCCAAGCGCTTACAGCAGAAATTGAACCAGGTACAATTTACACAGGTAAAGTCATTCGTATCGTTGAATTCGGTGCGTTCGTCAATATCCTTCCTGGTACTGATGGCTTGCTTCACATTTCACAAATCTCGAACGAGCGTATTGCGAATGTGACAGACGTTCTTACTGAAGGTCAAGAGGTTAAGGTACAAGTTGCGGATGTTGATAACCGTGGTCGTATCAAACTTACAATGAAAGACATTGAACAAGCTTAATCATTTAAGCTAATTCTAAGCCTTGTGTGGTGCTTCGTTTAAACGAGTGTTACACAAGGCTTTTTTTATGGCATGATCAAAATGTTCTCATTTAAAAATAACTAAAATGCAAAAGTTTAATTATTATTATCATCAAGGTGACGGGTATATTTATCTGAGTGAAGAATTATCGACTGATGTTGATGCAGAATTTATATGGTTGAGTTTTGAACGCCACGAATTGATTCAAAATACAGAGACGTGGCAACGATATATTTTTGAGAACACTGGAATTCTGTTGAACGAATTTCATCTTAAAGATATTCAAAACATTGAGCATCCTTGCGTATTTGATGCATTGGATGATTATGATTTATTGATATTTAAAAAATTAATCACCCCAGATGACCACATTCAAATTCAGAATGGTCATTCAGCTGAACAACAAACTGCGGACATTGTTACAACGCCGGTAAGTTTTGTCATGACATCAAATGTTTTAATCACAGTGCATGAACGAGGTAATCGTGTATTTGAAACATATCTTGAAAGAGTGCAGGCGATTCAAACACGACCTATAGAGCAACAAAATATTCCACGAAAATTAGCACAGAGCCCTGTAGATATTGTGCTTAGATTACTGAATATGATGGTGGATGGCTATTTAGGTTTACGTGTGGCACTAACCAAACGTGTGGAATTTTGGCAAAGAGAACTATTACAAGGAAATCAAAAATTTAATCGATGGAATCAACTGCTGCAAGAGATCACGGCTTTTCAACAAGTTGAAAATTTGTGTGAAGAACAGGTTGAATGCCTACAAGAATTAAGAGATGAAGTTGTCGAAAATTATCATCATATTAAAGCTAAACGTAAGGCAGAGAAGCAAAATTTAATGCTCGTCCGAATGGATGATTTAATTAGCCATATTGAAAGAATACAAAAGCACAGTGTTCGGTTAAACCATGCAGTACAAGCCGCTATCGATTTGCACTTTTCAGCAGTGGCCAATCAAACCAATGAAAATATGAGAATTTTAGCAATTATCACCGCTGTATTTGCACCACTGACTCTTCTTACAGGTATTTACGGAATGAATTTTGAATTTATTCCAGGATTAAACTCACCGCATGGCTTTTGGTATATGCTCACAGCCATGTGTGTGACAACACTTTTGTTAATTTGGTATTTTTATCGTAGACAAATGGTCGGGCGCGGTGAAAAAAGTGTGATGGAATTGTTGGCTCAACAAAACCAGCAGCAACAACTCGGTTTGTTTGCATTTTTGGAGTATGAACCGATTCAAAAAACATTGAAAGGTACGCTCCGAGAAATGGGACGTTGGACTCGATTAAAATAGTCAACGTCACATAAGGCACTTATGCTTTAAGTCAGAATGATAAGTGCCAGATTCACCGTTATTTTATAATATTAAATTGAAATTACTGGGTAAGGTTCATCTGCGCTTGTTTGAGCAAACGATACATTTCATCTTTTAATTTAAGTTTTTTTCGCTTTAGAAACTCAATATCATCATTAATTACATTAACTGGATTTAGTTCCAAATGCGTAATTTCATGATCTAGCGTTTCATGTTCCTCGAAAATTTTAGCGAAGTGAGGGTTTTCTTCTCTTAAAGGCTGAATAAGTTCACGGAACTCAGGGAAAAGGTTTTTCAGCTTTTTATTGCATTCTTTAACTTTCATTGATGGTTTAATCCTTTCATTCTAATCAATAAAAAATAAATGCATGTAACAGTACATGCATTTATGTGGGCTTGCTTTATTTGAAGTATTTCACTTGCTTGCGCAATTGTTGTACTTCATCTATCAGATCCATCATCATGGCGACGGCAGGGAGACTTGCTTCAAAATCCCGTTGCAAGCGATAAGCTCTCCGTGCTCGAGTAAGTTCTTCACCAAAAAATTGATGGATTTTTTGCTCAGAACGAGCTGGTAGAATTTCATATTCAAGTAATTGCAAAACCCATTCAGGACTTTGTCCGCATGCTTGGGCAAAATGCTTTAAATCAAAAATACATTGGTCATCAATGATTTCAGCCTCTAAATATCCATTTTTGTACACTTCTCGGTACTGAATCGTTGTCATGATTCACCTCCTTCATCACGAGGGTTGAAATGTGTAAATGCTTGAGCAAATTGCTCATATGCCTGTTTTTGCTGCGGGGATTCTGCTCTTGGATAAACAATATTCAGGATTATATAAAGGTGTCCCGGGGGGGAAGAGGGAATCCCTTTTTCTTTAATACGGAGTTGTTTGCCATAAATTGTATGTTGAGGAATGCTGACTTTGATCTTTCCAGAGGGGGTTTTTAGCTCGATGTCTTGGCCTAAAGCAGCTTCCCAAGGACTAATGTTAATGTGATAGTAAATGTCTGCCTGATCGACATATATGCTGTCAGTGGTTTGATAATGGATCTGTATATAAAGATCTCCATTTTCACCGCCCGATAAACCAGCTTGTCCTTGACCTTTGAGTCGAATTTGTTGACCGTTTTTCATCCCTTTCGGGATTCTAATTTCAAGGGTTTTTCGCTGAACTTCAGGTTGTCCATATGCATTAAAAGTGGGTATACGCAATTGGATGGATTGAGTGACACCTTCAAAAGCGACTTGTAAGGGCACTTCTATACTGGCATGTTGATCTTCACCACGAATCGGCTGGGATTTATATTGGTGTGAGCGCTGTGCATAACCTCCACCAAAACCTGTTCCAAAACGCCCAAACAAATCTTCAAAGCCAGAAAATTCATGATTTGTATGGTTTTCACTATCCGAGAAAGGAGACTGACTATTCAACTGATCGAGTTGTTGATCGTACTCTTGTTTTTTTAAAGGATCACTTAATGTGTCATAAGCCGTATTAATCGCCTGCATTTTTTTTTCGGCATCAGGTGCTTGACTGATATCGGGATGGTATTTCCGAGCCAGTTTTCGATATGATTTTTTTATTTCCTCAGGACTCGCATCGCGATCTAGTCCGAGTTCCTCATAATAATTATTTGCCATTAAGCAAAAATAACCGTTGATTAACTTTTAATCATTATGAGCAGACTTTCGAAGACTACAATATGTTCAGATGGTGAATAATTGTTTCAATTTCTTACAACAAAAAAAATCAGCAAGTAAAACTTGCTGATTTTCGAAGAGAACTGTTTAGGATTAACTGAGGTGCTCGCCGAATAGACCAAGAGCTTCTTCAGCAGTAAATCTGTATTGAGTGTTACAGAATTGACAGTCCATGGTAATAGGGTTCTGTTGTTCTAAAATTTCACGCACAGATTCAGCACCCACCTGAATTAATGCTGTAGAGCAACGCTCTTTAGAACATGTACAGCCAAATTGAAGTTGTTCAGCTTCAGGTAGTCTGACTTCTTCTTCATTATATAAGCGATACAAAATTTCTTGCGCATCCAGCTCAGTAAGTTCATCTGTTTTTAAAGTTTCAGTGAGCATGGTTAGACGAGGCCAGATATCTTCATCAACCTTTTGCTGCTCTTCATCATTGTTACGCGGTAATAATTGAATCAAAAGACCACCAGCGCGTTGAGCAGTACTAGCTAAAACGATCTTGGTTGGGATTTGGGCAGATAAATCATAATACTGCATGAGGCATTTAGCTAAATTCGGCTGATCTAAAGGCACGATACCCTGATAGCGTTCGCCAAATTCAGGTTCAATATTAATAAATAAAACTGGACTGACCAAAGTTTTCAGAACGATGCTGCTGTCTGATGCTTCTTCAAAACGTGGATCAGCTTCATATTCAGCTAATCCGCGTACTTCACCGAGGTGATTACATTCAGCCATAGCCCATTTTAAGGTGCCAGAAGCTTGAATTTGGAGGCTAATACGTCCCTTAATTTTAAGTGTGCTGGCCAACAATGCAGTCGCACTGAGCATTTCGCCCAATAAAATTTGAATCGCAGGTGCATAGGCGCGTTGCGCTAAAATTGTTTTAAGCGCATCTTCAAGATGTACGACTTCACCACGAACAGGGCTGTTATCAATAAAAAAACGTTGACGTAAATCAGACATAAAATTCTCCAAATCCCTGTCTAGATGGTGACGATATTGTAAATCACAAGTTAAAATTCTTCATCTCGACAAACATTAATTTGGTTTTGCGAGTGCTTAGCGCGTCGTTCTATAGAACTTACTTCAGAATCAATGGTTTCATCTAAACTTTCTGAAAGTGGTTGATGTTGTTGAGCATCATTTTCAAAAATTTGTTCGAGTTCCGCTAAGAAATTTCGATAGCTTTCAAAGACTTTTTGATCATCCGTATAGATGCGTTGTTGCTCAGCTAATAGACGCTCATCATAGTCTCTAAATATTTCAATACTATGTTGAGCATGTTCTTGACTTAAACCTAACGCGGTTAAGGTGCGAAATGCCATACCGAGTGAAGATAGAAAAGTTTCACGCCAAATATGCTCAATGCCTAAGTCTTTAAGTAAATGCATATGATGTCGATCACGGGCACGGACGATGAGTTTGAGCGTTGGATAATTCAAACGTAAATGGCGAGCAATATTCATCGACATTTCCACATCGTCTACAGCAAGTACAAAGGCCTTAGCATGCTCGATGCCTGCAGATCTCAATAAATCAGGGGAGGAGGCGTCTCCATAATAAATTTTACCACCGTACTTTCTCACAAAATCAATTTTTTCTAAATTATTATCAATGGCTGTAAAGCTGACATGATTGAGATAAGCAACGCGCGCCACTATTTGTCCGACGCGTCCAAAACCTGCAATGATTAATGTTGAATGAGTGTCTGGTAATGGGACATCTTCAGCGCTATCAGTCTTTCGATCAAGATATGGAATGAGCCATTGTTGTGCAAGCCAGAAAATGACAGGGGTGAGTGCCATCGAAATTGCAATGATCAGAATCGTAGGGGATAACACTGCTTGAGTAATTAAACCTTCGGTATTCGCAACAGCTAAGATCACATAAGCAAATTCTCCTCCTTGAGCAAGACAAATGGCAATCAATACACTGGTTTTGCATTGAAATTTAAAATATCGCGCGATTGCAACCATGCTTAATATTTTTATGATGATCAGCACGAATGCCCCACCAAAAATGAATAGCGGCTGATCTACGAGGAGATCAATCGGTGTCATCATGCCTACGCTCATAAAGAATAAACCGAGTAATAACCCTTTGAAGGGTTGAATGCTCGATTCCAGTTCATGGCGAAACTCAGAATCCGCGAGTAATACACCTGTCAGAAAAGCACCGAGCGTGGTGCTTAATCCGAGCATATCCATAAACAGAACGACAGCCAAAACAATGAAGAGTCCAGCAGCCGTAATGAGTTCAGTGGCACCACTCTGTACAATGAATCTAAAAAATGGTCGCATCACATAGCGACTAAATAAAAATAAGCCAGTAAACGTTGCAACAACAGCGGCAAAATAAGCAATACCATGATGTGTAGACTGATTTCCCGCGAGTAGGGGAATCAGGGCGAGTAAAGGAATAGCGGCAATATCTTGAAACAGTAAAATAGAGAAAGATTGCTGACCATGCGCGGTATTCAGCTGCTGCTTTTCTGCAAGTAATTGCATGACAAATGCTGTAGATGATAAAGCAAGGGCAAGACCAATTACGACACTAGCAGCAAGATGCTGTTGGAAGAACAGCCAAATGGTTGCGACAAGAATTATACCTGTGATCAAGACTTGAGCACTTCCAATCACAAATATAGAGTGACGCATATTCCACAAGCGCTGAGGGCGTAATTCTAGGCCGATTAAGAACATCAAAAAAATCACGCCGTACTCAGCTAATTTCATTAATGTTTCGGCATCATTGGTCACATTCAATGCACTTGGACCAAGTAATATTCCTGTAAACAAATAACCTAAGACTGTCGCAATACCAATTTTTTTTCCGAGCGGAACAAAAATTAATGCGGCAGCTAGAAAAATTGTGATTTGTAACAACAATGGCATTGGCCTTCCCTAAAGTGGAATGTTGGACTGATGAAATTGTAATCGTGTCTGCTTTAGCTGTGTAAATTTAATTCAGGTCTTCGACTTTGATAATTTAACTCTATTCATGATTAGCTTAGCTCTTGAGGATCTATATCAATACTGAGCTTCATCGTTGAAGGTTTTTGTTGAAGCACAAATGGCCACCATTCTCGTATATAGAAATGCATTTTTGCACGATCTGATGACAATAAAACCACATGTGCCTGATAACGCCCAGCCTTTCGCTCCATTGGCGCAGGAATTGGACCCCAAATCTCAATCAGCTCACCAGTATGTTGTTGGAGCGATTGTGTCATATTGGTTAAAAAATTGAGATTTTCTTCCTGACTACGCGATTCACAACGTATTAATGCTGCATAGCGCATTGGAGGGAGTAAAGCAGATTGACGATCATGAAGTGTTTCACGAGCAAAAGCACGATAGTCTTTATTAATGAGCGTGTTGAGTAGAGGGTGATCAGGTCGTAAAGTTTGTAGATAAACCTCACCTTTTTTTTCACCTCGTCCTGCACGACCTGCAACTTGAACAATCAATTGGGCTGTTCGTTCCGTTGCTCTGAAATCAACACTGAGTAGGCCACTATCAATATCTAAGATTGCAACTAAGGTTACATACGGAAAGTGATGACCTTTGGCTAACATTTGCGTACCAAGTAAAATCATCGGTTTACTTTGATGAATTTGCTCGTAAATTTTTTGCCAACTACCGACACGGCTCGTGGAATCACGATCTACTCTGACCACAGGAAAGTCTGGAAATAAATGTTGTAAATTCTCTTCAACTTTTGCCGTGCCCATTCCAATAGGCTTCAAGGTGTGTTGCTGACAAGAGGGGCATTGATCAGGCAGTCGATTAATTGTCCCACAGTGATGGCAATGCAGGTGCTCATATGGTTTTTTATGAAGCGTAAAATGTGCATCACAATGGGGACAATTGGCTTGCCATCCACAGCTTTCGCAGATCAGGACAGGTGCATAACCACGTCTGTTTAAAAAGATCAGTACCTGTTCTTCTTGATTGAGTCTTTTTTGAATTTCTTTAATGAGTTGTTCGCTTATACCATGCTGTTTTTGAGCAATCTTTAGATCAATTAAATGAATTTTAGGTAAGCTTGCACCTGCAGCACGTTCATCGAGTTTCAGAATCGTTAATTTTTTTTGCTCCACCAAATGATATGAGTCAATACTTGGTGTTGCTGAGCCAAGGACAATGGGGCATTGCTCTAAATAAGCGCGATAGAGAGCAACATCACGTGCATGGTAGCGAAAACCTTCTTGTTGTTTGAATGACAGGTCATGCTCCTCATCTAAGATAATGAGCCCTAAATTTGGCATGGGGGTGTAAATCGCAGAGCGTGTACCAAGAATAATGGAGGCCTTTCCTGTTTGAGCATATTGCCAAGCTTGGAGGCGCTTTGTGTCATTCAGTCCGGAATGCAACAAGACAATATTGCAGTGAAAGCGAGATTGAAACCGACTGATAGTTTGAGGGGTTAAGCCAATTTCTGGTACCAGTACCAATACTTGCTGACCTTTTTGTAAAACCTCTTGCATGACTTGCAAATAAACTTCAGTTTTTCCGCTTCCAGTTAAACCATCGAGTAAAAATGCTTGATAGCGATTTTGTGCTTTTAAAATGGATTGAATTGCTTTTTTTTGATCATCATTTGCAGTCAATGGCATTTGAGCCAGCTGTACAGGTTCAGGACTAAAGTCCTGCTGAATCAATTTACATTCGACGATTTCTTTCTTTTCAAGCGCTTTTAATGTTGCTGTTTCCACACCACTCAAATTCAGTATCGTCTCGGCAGTCCCTTGAGGGTGTAGCTTTAAAATTTTATAAGCCTCTTGTTGTTTTAAAGATCGAGCCACTTTCTTTTCAGCGTCTAAATTTAAAACTTTCCAAGAGTGAGCTAATAAATTATAGGGTTTACCCTGCCTTAAAAATGTCGGCAAAGTGGTATGCATGACTTCCCCAATGGGGAATTGATAATATTGAGCAGACCACTGCGCGAGCTGAATGATCGTATCATTGAGTATGGGTTGCAGATCCAAGATTTCAGTGATGGGTTTCAGTTTGATTTTCGGATCTAATGGCGTTTCCGGTGCGATCTTTTCGAGTACGATTCCGACTAAGTTTTGACGACCAAACGAAACAAGAACACGGCAACCTATGTGTATAGTTTGGTATTGTTCTGCAGAAACTTCATAATCAAAACAATCATATAGATAAACTGGCACCGCGATGCGCACTCGATAAACAATTTGGCTTAATTCTGAAATATTTGTCATATATAGTCGTCAATCAATATGGTGAAAACTTATCGTGGATAACCAATGCTTGTGATAGAGTGTTCAAGTTGTTGCAAGTGATCAATATGAATGAAGAGAACGGTCTAAGGCAACTCTTAAGACATCATAATTAGGAAAATTAGAGCATTATCATGCCCGCATATCAATATACTGCCATCGATGCTTCAGGAAAGCAGCAAAAGGGTGTGCTAGAAGGTGATTCAGCCCGACAGATTCGACAACAGCTTCGGGATAAACAATGGATTCCAGTACAAGTTGATGCTGTAGAACAAAAAGACAAGCATCGAACTGGTGGTTTTTTTCAAAAAAAGTTTACAGCTTATGACTTAGCTTTGATGACTCGCCAATTATCCGTATTAGTTGCTGCGGGGATCCCACTTGAGGAAGCATTAAGAGCAGTTGCCAAACAAAGCGAAAAAGCTCACGTGCAAAATTTGATGTTATCTGTAAGATCAAAGGTTTTAGAAGGTCATTCCTTGGCTCAAGGGATGCAACAATCTGGCAGATTCCCTGAACTTTATATTGCAACGATTGCTGCTGGTGAGCGATCAGGACACTTAGATCTTATTCTCGATCAATTGGCTGATTACACTGAAAATCGCTTTGCGATGCAAAAGAAGATTCAAGGTGCAATGATTTATCCTATTATTTTGATGTTGATGTCTTTCGGTATCGTAATGGGACTCATGACCTATGTAGTACCAGATATCGTTAAAACTTTTGACCAAAGTAAAGATGCGCTACCTTGGATTACGGTTGCTTTAATGAAAGCTAGTGATTTTATACGTCAAGCTTGGCCATTTGTATTGGTTGCATCGGCGTTGGGATTCTTTCTATTGGTGCGTTTTTTAAGGACTGCCGCAGGGCATTATGCTTTTGATCGTCTCACGTTGAAGTTGCCATTATTTGGAAAACTATCACGAGGTATTAATGCCGCCCGCTTTTCAAGTACCTTATCTATCTTAACGCAATCTGGTGTTCCTTTGGTCGACGCGTTGAAAATTGGTGCAGCAGTAAGTAGCAATTGGGTTATTCGAGATGCAGTCAATGTCGCGGCTGAAAAGGTCACAGAGGGTGGAAATTTGGCGACGCAACTTGAACGCTGTGGTTATTTTCCACCGATGATGGTGCAAATGATCAAAAGTGGTGAAGCCTCGGGTGAGTTGGATCGAATGTTAGAAAGAGCTTCGACGATGCAAGATCGAGAAGTTACCACATTAATTTCGACATTATTGGCGTTGTTGGAGCCACTAATGTTGGTGTTAATGGCTGCGATTGTATTGGTGATCGTGATTGCTGTCATGTTGCCAATCGTCAACATGAACAATATGATTTAAACAGATTCAATAAATTCTAATAATGAATGAAATAGCGAGTGAAAATATGCGAAACAAGATGAAAATGCGAAAACAATCTGGTTTTACCCTGATCGAAGTGATGGTAGTGATTGTGATTTTAGGTGTGCTTGCAGCACTGATTGTGCCTAATGTCATGGGGCGTGGTGAGAAAGCGAAGGTTGATACCACAATCATTACGCTGAAAGGTGTTGCAGGTGCATTAGATCAATACAAATTAGACAATAACCAATATCCATCGATGCAAGATGGGGGCTTGGATGCCTTGGTCAATCAACCAGCTTCAGCAAAAAATTGGTTACCTGGTGGTTATGTGAAGGGTGGTTATCCTAAAGATAGTTGGGATAATGATTTACAATATGTGATTCCCGGTTCGGAAGGTCGTGCATATGATCTTTATTCATTCGGCGCAGATGGAAAGCAGGGTGGTGAAGGAAATGATGCTGATATCTTTTACACACCATAAATAAAAATCATTATTAAAAATCATTATTAAAAATCATTATTAAAAACCATTCATGGTATTAATCACTTCACTTAATCGAATTAATAAATATTGAGTGAAGTGATAATCTTTATTATTTAGAAATATTAACCCAAATAATTGATAATTATAATGTTTACAAATAAAGGGTTTTTGAGATTTATAATAAGAATTATTCCCATATTTAATGGTTACAAGAAACAGAAAATATGAAGAAAATTAGGCTTTTTATTTTAATTTTTCCCTGCATAATGGAGCCAACAGCTTAGCTTGATAATAAGGGGGAATGATGAAAGCATTAATATTGTCAGATGAAATCAATTTATTTCATTGGACTGTGCTCAAGTCTGCACTGCTTATTTTGAGCTTATTACCTATCAGTCATCTATTTATTGATCTTTGGTCAAATGCAGATGCAAGCAGTCAAATCATGATCGGATTTATGGCGATTAGTGTATTTAGTGCGATTACGATTTTAAGTTTTTATAGTGCACTTAAAGCATCTGTTTTGACGCTGTCTGATGTATCTTCAACATTTGAAGCGCTGCTCATTAAAATTTATCGATCTATTCCGATGTTGAGTTTGATGGCAATGCTGTCTTACCTCACAACACAAATTTAAAAAAACCGAGCATATTTGCTCGGTTTTTTTGATATAGAACGTATATTTGATTTGAACCAAGTGTTATCGACGAGATTTAAAACTGACATCGACAACACGTGGTCTAAAGAACCAACCCATCACCAATAAAATCAATGACAATCCCAATATTGGCCAATCACTGAATCTCGTATACCAAGTTTGCCCTTCCATTGCAGGTAGATCACCACGAAGAACCGCTTTTTGATCAATTGGGGCTTGGCTGACGATTTCCCCTTTGTGGTTGATAAAAGCAGTTACACCTGTATTGGTTGCACGAATAAACCAGCGTCCATTTTCTTTTGCTCGCATTTGTACCATTTGTAAATGTTGCCACGGACCAGCCGTACCCGTAAACCACGCATCATTTGAAACGGTGACGAGGAAATCACTATTTAGTGCATTGCGTCGGGTTAGGTTCGGATAGGCAACCTCATAACAAATCGCAGCAGCTAATTTGTGGTTGTGAATTGAAAAAGGAGCTTGATCCTGCGGACCACGTGAAAAACCGCTCATTGAAGGATCATTTTGAAGCGCAGGTAACACCCAACTTAACAGGCCAGACAGCGGAATATATTCACCAAAAGGAACGAGACGCTGTTTTTTATATAAGCCTGTAGCTTCATCACCGGATGCCATCATGGAGTTATAATAACGCGGATAACCCAATGCCTTAGATTCATTTAAATCCCAATATGGAATGCCTGTTACCCAAGCTGTGTTGGTACTTTTGGCTTGCTGATCCATTGCATCTAAAAATGGTTCGATATCTGATTGAAACATTGGGATAGATGATTCAGGCCAAACCACCAAGTCACGTCCCCATTCTGATCGTGTTAATTGTGCATAGATTTCAAGTGTCTTTACTTGATACTCAGTTAACCACTTTAAATCTTGAGGGATATTACCTTGGATTAAAGAAACGCTCAGCGGTGCTGATTTTTTTTCTTCAACAAAAGTTAAATAGGATGCGCCCCATGCACCTAGTAATACAATTGAAACTGGAATAGCCCAAAAGTAGCGTTTTCGTAGGAGTTCAACAAGTGCAGATGCAATGAGAATGACCACGAAAGAAACGGCAAATACACCAAATAAAGGTGCATAGCTATCTAAGAAGCGCTCGGTAAAAGCATAACCTGCAAATAACCAAGGGAAACCAGTAAATACCCAAGTTTTTGCCCATTCAAAGAATACCCATAAAGGGGCAAAAGTAAGTGGTGTTTCTGGAAAGAATCGACGATATATCCAAGTTTGTATTGCAGTAAATAGCCCCATCACCAAGGCCATAATCGCAATCATGATGACACTTAAAAACGCAGATGTATCACCATACACATGGATAGAAGTGTATAACCAGAATGCACCAACAAACCATAAACCAAAACCGTAAGTCCAACCGATGAGGAATGCTTGTTTAGGATTTCGCTTACTGAGTGTGGCATATAGCAATGCTGGCGATAATATTGCCAGCCACCACCAATAAAAAGGTGCAAGTGCGAGACTAAAAGTCGCACCTGCTGTTAAAGCAATAAGGAGTGGATAAATGAAAGGTAATGATTTTTGTTTTTCTGAAGGACTCAATAATTTTTGAAAATAGGCTCTCATTTACGCACAGCTCGAATCAGATGAATAGTACGGACATCTGCTTCCACAATGGTAAATTCCCAATCTCCCAATTCAATCACTTGGCCTTGAAGATCGCTGACTAAACCAATTTCTTGCAGTAATAGTCCACCCACAGTTTCCACTTCATCATCAGAAAATTCAGCATTTAAAACATTGTTAAAATGTTCAATTGGTGTAAGTGCTTGAACTAACCACGTGTTACTGCTGTTGCTGGTTTGATCTGGAACAATGAAATTGGCTTCTTCATCGACATTGTCATGTTCATCTTCAATTTCACCCACAATTTCTTCAAGAATATCCTCAAGTGTCACTAAACCCGAAGTAGAACCGTACTCATCAATCACAATCGCAATATGTGTTTGAGTGTTTTTTAGCATTCGGAGCACTTGATCAGAACGCGCGCTTTCAGGCACAAAAATCGGTTGGCGCATCAGCGAATGTACATTTACTTTCGAATCACGATCTTTTAAGAAAGGTAAGAGGTCCTTTGCCAAAAGGATACCAATGACGTTATCAGGTTGATCTGTTGAAAATACAGGGAAACGTGAGTGCGCTGACTCGATGAGAACATCAAGAATATCCAATAACTCATCATCTTCTTGTAAGCTGACCATTGAAGTTCGTGGCGTCATGACTTCACGAATTTTAGTCGCTGGAAGGTCAAAGATTCCCTCGAGCATCGCTACTGTATCTGGTTCGAGTAGTCGACGTGAATCTTGTACAATTTTTAACAGTTCATCTCGGGTTTCTGGGGCTGTGCCTAACCATTTGCGTAAGCCACGCATACCCCACGATGTACCTGATTCCTCTTGCATGATCTTTCCTAAAGACTCTTCAATTGAAAAAATAAGTTTTAATCATACCGAAGAAAATACGCTTGTCTATTGGTAAAATTTTGATTCCTAATGATCTATTTGATCATAGACCACTGTATTTGGAGTCTTTTTCTGAATTTGGGAGTGAAAAGATTGAATTATGATAAAATAATCGCCCAATCTTTTAAGGGCGATATTGAATGTCTGATTCTCAAGTTCAACCTCAAATCCAGTTGAATACACGTGGTTTACGTTGTCCAGAACCGGTGATGATGTTACATCAAGCCATTCGTAAATCTAAGTCTGGTGATGTGGTGGAAGTATTTGCAACAGATAATTCAACTTCTTGGGATATTCCTAAATTCTGTATGCATCTTGGTCATGAATTGCTGTTGCAAGAAGAACGTTTAGATGACAATGGGAACAAAGAATTTCATTATTTGGTAAAAAAAGGTTAGCCCGTCGTGAATTAACGGTTGAAACAATTCATATCGTTTAAAATTGATTTTTTCGTGTACAATTTGGGTTAAGAATATCTAAATAATAATGATTAACTCATTTTGACATGAAGAATTTCATCAATAATATTCAGCGTACGATTGAACAACTCGGTCTAACTGCCCAAAACAGAGCCCTCCACATCCAATTCAGTCATTCACAACTGAATAGCCAAGTCTTCCTACAACGCATCGATGGCAGCCATGCCCTTA
>NZ_JBWYIS010000006.1:0-166884 GCF_056779945.1 Acinetobacter sp. ANC_7635
GAAGCTAAAGAAGCTAAAGAAGCTAAAGAAGCTAAAGAAGCTAAAGAAGCTAAAGAAGCTAAAGAAGCTAAAGAAGCTAAAGAAGCTAAAGCACAGTCTTTTGCTCAAAAAGTAACGCCTGAACCAGCAGCCTATCAATGTTTTGCTGAGCAATGTCCAAGGGTGGATTTAAAAGAGATTCAAATTGATCTCAACGGAAAAGTACCAAAATTTATAACCCCTGTTGCTGTCGGGGAAATTCATGCAAATCAATGGACTCGTTTAGGTACGGAGTTCAATGTAAATTGGACAGATCAGAATCAAAATAAAACTTCAGAAAAGCTGATATTAAATGTCTTGGACATGCAGCATATGACTTTAAAAGATGAGTTAGGTCGTATCAACCGCTATAAGATGGTAGAGGCGAAAAAGCCTGATACTGATAAAAATTCAGATGTATTAGAAACACAATAAAAAAGCGGCTCAGCCGCTTTTTTTAATAAATTTTTTCAAAACCTTCCGGACGTGTTTTAAATCTACGGTGGAACCACATATATTGGGTTGGTGCTAAACGAAGTTGATTTTCAATAATCAAATTTGTTCGTGTCGCGTCTGCAATTTCATCTTCACTTGGCATATTGTCTAACGCAGGTTCAATCAAAATATGATATTTCGGATTTGTAATATCATCTTTACGGTAGAAGTAAAGTGGAATCGCGGCAGCTTTGGTCATTTTTAATATACGGCGATGTGCAGTTACAGTGGCTGCGGGTACACCAAAAAAGGGTGCCATAACGCCTTGTTTAAGACCAAAATCTTGGTCGGGACTATACCAAATAGGTCGTCCTTCTTTTAAATGACGGATTAATCCACGCATATCATCATGGTCGATTTGATTGGTATAAATCGTGGCACGACAACGGTAAATCAGCATATCTAGCAATGGATTATTTTGCGGACGATATACGACATCTGGATCAAAATACTGGGCACAGACATATCCACCTGCATCGAGTAGGGTAGAGTGTGTACCAAGTAGTAAAGCCCCACGCCCTTCAGCTTGCGCTTGTTGAATATGTTCTAAACCTTCAATCGTTACACGATCTTTAAACCATTTGGGACAATACCAAGCATTCAGTGTTTCAAAAACACCGACCATTTGATCAATAAAGACTTGGCGAGCATTTTCATAACGAAGTTCGGGCATCCATTCAGGAAAGCAGACTTCTAAATTTCTTAAAGTTGTTTCACGACGTGAACGCAAGTATTTGAAAGCTACATTTCCCATCAGATAAGCTAAACGATGCTGAATTGCCCAAGGTAATATCGCAAGGAGCATCAGAAATATAATACCAATCCAAATGCCCCAATATTTTGGCATTAAGAAAGACCACTGGAACTCTCCCGGTTGGTAGTTTTTCTGCTTACTCATATTTAAACTTGATAACAATTTAAGGTAATTCACTATATTAGCACGAACTGTTTTTTTTCGGCGAAGGCAACAATCGGATTCTTTAGAAAAACGTTCTTAGATTTTTCACATGAATTACTCATCAATAACAACATTAAGTGCCTAAAAACCTTTAACCAAAATTAGCTTGAGCAAACTTGGTGCAATTTTTGCAGAACATTTACTGAAAATGATATGAATACGAAGATGACCGTGAATGAATCAAGTATTGTTCAATGAGCCAGTCAAAAATGCACAGTATTGGTTTGCTAAATTAGAGTTAGGTTTTACCAAAGATTCAAATCGCACAATTTTGGCGCATCGTAAGCACTTTGGACCTGTTCGCGTGCAAAAGATGCTGTGGCCTGAAAAAACAGGAGTATGTCATGCCATTATTGTTCATCCACCTGCTGGAATTGCTGGTGGAGATCATCTTACCTTTGAAATAAAAATAGATCAGGATTCGCATGCTTTGGTTACCACACCTGGCGCAGGGAAGTGGTACAAAACCAATCTTAAACAAGCATTTCAACATATTCATATTCATGTCCAAGATGAGGCGATTTTCGAATGGCTTCCTCAAGAGACGATGCTCTTTAATGGTGCGAATGCAAATTCAGAAACAATCGTACATTTGGACGCTGCTGCCAGTTTTATCGGTTGGGATATGTTGGTGATTGGACGGCAAGCACGACATGAAACTTTCTCACAGGGTGCTTACCAAAATAAATTTCAGCTTTATCAAAATCAGAAAATATTGGTTGCAGACTGTTTAAATTTTAAAGGCAATGATCGTTGGTTAAAGTCTTGTTTAGGGATGAACGCTCATGCAGTGATGGCCAGTTTTTGGGCAGTGCCTCCAGAACAATACCGGTCAAATTTCTATCTTGATCAACATATTGATCAAATTCGTGAATTAATCATGCGTATGAATATTAACGTCACATTGACGTTACTCGATTACGTCGTGACAGCACGTTATCTCGGAAATGATGTACGTGAGTGTCATGATGCATTTGCTGCAATTCGTGCAAAGCTTCGTCGTTATTGGTTTGATCTTGATGAAGAGTTCCCAAGAATTTGGCGCACATAAATTTATTCTTGTCATAGCAACATAGTTAAGTTGTTTTAACACAAATATTTGAGCACACATCTTGCATCAATATTTAAAGATAGTGAGGAAAGCATTATGGAACTAACACCTACAGAAAAAGACAAAATGCTGATTTTTACTGCGGGGCTTGTAGCGGAAAGACGGAAGGCCCGTGGTTTAAAGCTGAATTATCCAGAAGCAGTGGCTTATATTTCTGCCGCACTATTAGAAGGTGCACGTGATGGAATGAGTGTGAGTGACCTCATGCATTTTGGAACAACATTGCTAAAACGGGATGAAGTAATGGAAGGCGTGGCTGAAATGATCGCAGAGGTCCAAGTGGAAGCGACATTTCCTGATGGTTCAAAACTGGTCACTGTACATCAACCGATTGTGTGATGTCTGAGAGGAAAAATTAAATATGATTCCAGGTGAAATCATTACGTCCGATACAGACATTGAAATGAATGTCGGACGGGCAACGCTCAAAATGACGGTAGCAAATGCAGGGGATCGACCGATTCAGGTTGGGTCACATTATCACTTTGCTGAAGCGAATGATGCGTTGCAGTTTGATCGTGAGTTGGCACGAGGATATCGACTGAATATTGCTGCAGGTACAGCGGTGCGTTTTGAGCCAGGACAGAGTCGAGATATTGAACTTGTTGCACTCGCAGGTAAGCGTGAGGTGTATGGCTTTGCGGGTCGTGTTATGGGTAAGTTGGATTAAGGGAAAATAATAATGAAAATGTCACGCCGTGCTTATGCGGAAATGTTTGGTCCAACGGTAGGTGATCGAGTTCGTCTCGCGGATACTGAGCTGTTTATTGAAGTTGAGCAAGACCTCACTACCTATGGTGAGGAAGTGAAGTTTGGCGGTGGTAAAGTGATTCGTGATGGCATGGGACAATCACAACTGTTGGCTGAAGATGTTGCGGATACGGTCATTACCAATGCGCTGATTGTGGATTGGTGGGGTATTGTCAAAGCTGATGTCGGTTTAAAGAGCGGTCGCATTTGGAAAATTGGGAAAGCGGGAAATCCAGATATTCAGCCCGATATCACCATTCCACTTGGTGCAGCGACGGAAGTGATCGCTGGTGAAGGACAGATTCTCACCGCAGGCGGTGTCGATACGCATATTCATTGGATTTGCCCGCAGCAAGTTGAAACCGCACTGATGTCCGGTGTGACCACCATGATTGGTGGTGGTACAGGCCCTGCGGCAGGGACTTCTGCAACAACAGTGACACCGGGGCCTTGGCATATTGGGACAATGCTTCAAGCCATAGATGATTTACCGATGAATATTGGTCTACTCGGTAAGGGAAACCTAAGTCAGCCCGACCCAATTCGTGAGCAAATTCGTGCAGGTGTGGTCGGTTTAAAGCTACATGAAGATTGGGGTTCAACCCCTGCAGCGATTGATACGTGTCTGACCGTTGCCGATGAGTTTGATGTCCAAGTGGCGATTCATACCGATACCTTAAATGAAAGTGGTTTCTTGGAAGAAACCCTCGCTGCATTTAAAAATCGTACCATTCACACCTACCATACCGAAGGAGCAGGCGGTGGACATGCCCCTGATATTTTAAAAGCCATTGGTCAGCCGAATGTGTTGCCATCTTCCACCAATCCAACTCGTCCTTATACCATCAATACCATTGATGAGCATTTGGATATGCTGATGGTTTGTCACCATTTAGACCCTGCGATTTCTGAAGATGTGGCTTTTGCGGAAAGTCGTATTCGCCGTGAAACCATTGCTGCAGAAGATATTTTGCAGGACTTAGGTGCCATTGCCATGATGTCATCAGACTCGCAAGCGATGGGGCGTGTCGGTGAAGTGGTGATTCGTACGTGGCAAACCGCGCATAAAATGAAAGTGCAGCGTGGACCTTTAGAGGGTGACAATGCGACACATGATAATAATCGTGTAAAACGTTATATCGCTAAATATACAATTAACCCTGCAATTACGCATGGTTTAAGCCATGAAATTGGTTCGGTGGAAGTAGGTAAACTTGCTGACTTGGTACTGTGGAAGCCTGCATTTTTTGGGGTAAAACCGTCGATGATTATTAAAGGTGGCATGATTGCAGCTGCGCCGATGGGAGATATTAACGCTTCGATTCCAACACCACAGCCTGTGCATTATCGTCCGATGTTTGGGGCAAATGCGCGCGGTGTGCATAACACCTGTATTACGTTCTTGTCACAAGTCGCGATTGAAGCAGGCGTGCATGAAAAATTGGGTCTGAAAAAGTTGATCAGTCCATGTAAAGGTACACGCGATATTCAGAAGAAAGATATGAAACTGAATACCTACTGTCCTGTGATGGAGGTTGATCCTGAAATTTATGAAGTGCGAGCCGATGGGAAATTGCTAACCTGTGAGCCTGCGGAAGTATTGCCGATGGCACAGCGGTATTTCTTGTTTTAAAGTTGTCTCTAGAAAAGATAATTACTGTGATAGGTGATAAAGTCTTATGTAATTAATAAGACTTTATCATTAGATAGAATTCATCGATTTATTTTAAATACATAAAAATTTCAGCGGAATAAACGCGTTTGCTAAAAGAAATTAAACACTGAATTAAAATATATAAATTTTAAATTTAATCGATATTAGAAGTTTTCCAAGCACAAAAAATATTAAATTTAATAGATTCATAGAGGTACTCTAATGATTGAAACTGAGAGACTAATATTAAGACAATGGAAGGAAGCAGATTACTCATCTTTTATAAAAATGGGTTTAGATCCAGATGTTATGAAATATTTTCATGAAGTTTTGACCCCACAACAGAGTATTGAGATGGCGGAAAAAATTTATGAGTTAATTGAACGAAACGGGTGGGGCTTTTGGGCTGTAGAGTTGAAAGATACTAGTGAGTTTATTGGTTTTATTGGATTGCACAATCAACCAGTGTTATTCGAATTTTCTCCATGTGTTGAAATTGGATGGCGGTTATTAAAAAGATATTGGGGAATGGGGTACGCAACAGAAGGTGCAAGAGCTGCATTGATATATGCTTTTGAAGAGCTTAATTTAAATAAAGTAGTTGCATTTACAGCTTTGACAAATAAGCCTTCAGAAGCAGTTATGAAAAGGCTAGGTATGACCGAAGTTAAGCAATTCAAGCATCCAGAATTACCTACAGGGCATATTCTTGAAAATCATATTTTATATGAAATAAATAAAGATACCTTTATAAAATAATTTTGAAATTAATTTATTAAAACTAATCTTTCTTAGACAAGGAATATACAGACCATTTTTTATCTTGAAATTGTTTGAGCCAATGTCTAATCATGACTTCAGTTTCAGAAAAAAGTGGTTGTGGAAGCTCATCAATGCTAAACCATTCCCAACGCTCAAAAATCTCAGGTTCTGTCACGCAAATTTGAGTTTTTAAACGTTCATCTAAAAGTTGATAAATCGTTCCGAACGTAATCTTCACCGCCTCAGCATTTTGATCAATGATCGTATTTAAGGGTTGAATAGACTCAATATATTGACTCAGATCTAAAGCAGTTTCCTCTAACAATTCGCGTACTGCAGCATCCTCAACTGATTCATGCGCATCCATTTTTCCACCTGGAAAACACCATGAGGCAGGTTCATCATTTTTGTTTCTATAACCCAATAGAACTTTTTGACGTTGATCAATCAACATGATGCCCACGCCGATGATTGGGTTACTTTTAATATTCATGATTGTGCACATCTAGCTGCTCTGTGTTCTACAAAGTACAACAGCGATATGACAACGCTAACTTTCAAATGTTTCAAAACATGTAATTTAAATAAAAAAGCATTCACATTTATAGGGGATTTTACCTATCACTATAGTAAAGAAAACCTATTTTATTTCTCTAAAACCTCTATACCGGTGAGAAAAAATCAATATTTCTACAAGATAATCCCTTAATTCAACATAGATTCATCCTTATATTTCCCTGCCTCCTTTCAAGACTAGATTAAGACATGCGCTAGACGATTTAGAACATCGCCAGCAAGGAATTTAGCAACGAGGGGGATGCGGTAATGGTAAGGAAATATCTAACTTCTGTGGCATTGACCACATGTCTTTTCAGTAGCGCAAGTTTAGCGCTTGCCGCTGAAAATGGCGGAAGTGCTTATCCAGATGGGACAGAGAGTTTTTTTGGTGGAGCAATGCCGCCACCTGGGATGTATCTCGTCAGTTATAACCAATACTACAACGCAGATAAATTTAAAAATGATCATCCAGTATTTGATGATTTTAAAATTGATACTTTTGCCACAGTTGCTCGTGGTGTCTATGTCAGTGACAAAACATTTTTAGGCGCGACATGGGGCATGCATGCATTCCTTGTATATGCCAATGCAGATCTTACATTAGGTGGTCGTCAAGATGATCACATGGCAATGGGTGATCTCATTATCGATCCATTCTTATTGGGTTGGCATAAAGGGGATTGGCATGTGGCGACAGGTGTCGACTTTTATATTCCAGTTGGCTCTTACAACAAAAATAGACTCGCAAATATTGGACGTAATTATTACACCATTCAACCGATTATCTCGACCACATACTTAAATAAACAAGGTATCGAAGTCAGTACCAAGTGGATGTATGACATCAATTTCGAGAATAAAGATACCAAATACGAGTCGGGTAATGCTTTGCATGTCGATTACTTAGTCGCGAAACACATGGGACCTTTGGCGGTTGGTGTTGGTGGTTACGTACATCGTCAGCTTGAAGGTGACTCAGGTGAAGGTGCTGTTTTAGGTGATTTTAAAGCTAAAGCAGCCAGCGTAGGACCACAGGTTCGCTATCAATTCCCTAAAGGGTATGCAATCGCAGCGAAATATCAAAAAGAATTTGATGTTGAAAACCGACCAGAAGGTCAGAAGTTCGCAATTGATATCACCATTCCATTTTAAAACATTGTTACCCAAACATTAGAGCAAGCATATAGAGGTAAGGCCATGAAAATTGAGAATCAAGAATATGCAGCAGGCAGTGCTGGAGCTGTCGATTATTTAGTGGTGAATGAGTTTTCAGGCGGTATTGTGGGACCAAGCCAACGTATGCTGGGACCTTTAAAAAATGGTGGAACGTTAAAAACAGGCACACCGCCTGGCTGTTGGGGTCCAATGATTACACCTGCATTCCAAGGTGGTCATGAAGTGACACTCCCTGTCTTTATTGAAGGTGCAGAGGTAGGTGATGCTGTCGCTTTAAAGATTAAGGATATGCATGTCACTTCTACAGCAACCTCATCGGGTGTGATGCAATTTGTTGAAGGGCGTTATAAAGGCGATCCGTTTGTTGCGAAATACTGTGAAGCATGTGGTACAGAGCAACCGGCAAGTTATGTAGAAGGAATTGGTGAAGATGCGATTCACTGTAAAAACTGTGGGGCAGAAGTCAGTGCTTTTCGCTTTTCACATGGTTATGTGATTGTGTTGGATGAAGAAAACAAAGTGAGCTTGACGGTCAATCAAGAGATTGCCAACAAGTTAGCAGGCAATGCCAATGAGCTTTCTGCACTGCCTGAACATGCAGCGCAACATTCAATCTTGTCGCTTGCACGTGCTGATATGCCTGGGGTTGCTGCGCATATGCGTCCATTCCTCGGAAATATTGGTACGACACCTTCACGTGACTTACCAGACTCTCACAACTGCCACGACTTTGGTCAGTATTTGATTGATGCACCGCATAAATTCGGAATGACTGAAGAAGAACTTATCGCAGCCAAAACAGACGGTCACATGGATACCAATTCGATTCGTCCAGGCTGTATTTTGATTTGTCCTGTGAAAGTACCAGGTGCAGGTGTCTACATGGGAGATATGCATGCGCAACAAGGCAATGGTGAAATTGCAGGGCATGCCACGGACGTTTCAGGCGAAACAGAATTACAAGTGGAAGTGATTAAAGGTTTAACAATTGACGGCCCAATTTTACTTCAAGCACCAGATGACTTACCACCAATGGCACGTCCATTTACCAAGGAAGAGCGTGAAAAAGTGAAAGCATTAGGTGCGCGTTGGGGACAAACTGAGATTGAGGAAAGTGGTCCAATCACATTTATGGGAACAGGTAAGAACCTCAATGATGCAACGGACAATGCTTTAAATCGAGCGGCAAAAGTCACAGGTTTAAGTGTGGATGAGGTTATGAACCGTTGCACCATCACAGGCTCTATCGAAATCAGCCGTTTACCAGGAATGGTACGTGCAACCTTCTTATGCCCAATGCCAATTTTAGAAAAATTGGGGATCGCAAACTTAGTTCGCGAACATTACCAACTTTAATTCATCACGTGAACGGCGGTTGATTCAGATGATTCAAACGCTGTTCGCAAATAAGCATGAAATTTACTGAACTTAAAACTTAGAAACGAGAACTTGAACAGGAATGTCATATGAACAGTAATGCAAAACTCCGTTGGGGCGATTTATATCCAGAACTTGGTATTGAGCCGATTCCAACCGAACCATGTATTTCGCCAGAGATCTATCAAGAGGAAATTGAAAAAGTTTTCTCAAAAGTTTGGCTGAAAGTGGGGCGTGTAGAAGAAATACCAAAGAAAGGCGACTACAAAGTTAAACGCTTAGATTTTGCTAAAACCTCAGTCATTTTAATGCACGGTAAAGATGGTGAAATTCGTGGGTTTCATAATATTTGTTCACACCGTGGCAATAAAGTTGTGGTGGAGACTGGCAATGAAACTTTTGGTTCAAATAAAGCTGCAGTCGTGACTTGCCGTTTCCATGGCTGGGTTTACGATGCTAAAGGTGATTTGGTTAGTGTACCTGAAGAAGAAAAATTCACTTCTTGTTTTGATAAAGGTCATAACGGTCTTGCACCTATTCGTACCCAAGTTTGGGAAGGTTTTATTTTCATCAATTTGGATAATGATGGCACTCAATCGGTAGAAGAATTCTTAGGTGGTATGGGACAGCATTTAGGCGGTTATCCATTCCATGAAATGGAAGAATGCTTTGCCTATAACACAGTTCTGAACTGTAACTGGAAAGTCGCTCATGACGCATTTGCTGAAGCGTATCACGTGGCGACCATTCATGCAGGCTCTTTCCCGAATGTATTCGCATCAGGTTTACAAGAAGTGCAATTGTTTGGTGATCATCGTACTTGCGCTGTGTGCTTAACCAAAAACGCCAATCCAAAACCAGCGGCTGCATTGTCAGGTGAGATCACTGGCGCATCATTGGTGAATCACTATGAACGTGTTCAGCTACCTAAATCAGTCAATCCAAATGATCGTGATGACTTCTCGTTTGAATTATCTGTCATTTTCCCGAATATCTTGGTGCATGTGACTGAAGGTGTATGGTTCACCCATCAGTTCTGGCCGGTCGGTCATAACCAAACCCGTTGGGAGGGTCGCTATTACCTGCCTAAAGCGAAAACCTATTCAGAGCGTTGGGCGCAAGAGTTTGCACAAGTATTACAACGTAATGCGTGGTTAGAAGATACTGCCACCATGGAAGATACCCAAGAAGCACTTGAGTCTCGAGCGAAAAAAGTGATGCATCTACAAGACGAAGAAATCCTGATTCGTCACGGTTACCACGTTCTTGAACAATACCTGAATCGCGCATAAGGAGAATGCACATGTCAAACATCATTTCACAATTGCCAGCTGACTTTTCAAGCTTAGAACCTTATGTCGCGAAATGGGCTTTAGGGACATCGAAACAACGTCATGCAGCACGCTTAAATTCGACTACAGCTGAATTGCAAGCTTTTTACGATGCTATTTTGCCTGAAATGCGCAAGCTCCTTGCAGCACTTGACCAATACGCTTTAGGTACCTTGCCTGAAGAGCTGCACAAGTTGTACTGGTTAAGCCTGAGTTTTGCCGAAGTTGCTCCACATATTGAACTTTATAAAGGTTCAGTAGGTGTGCCATACGCCTTTGAAGAAAAGCGTTTCGTTTATGAAACTGGTGATGTAGTTAACGTTTAAAAGGATCTCGAAGATGAGCCAGCACAATCTAGAACAGCGTTTGCACTATCTGGAGACCTGCGAGGCGATTCGTAGCCTGATCGGTCGTTATGCAACAGCGGCTGATCAGCGCAACAATTCAGCCATTTTACAGCATGTATTTCATGAGGATGCCATATGGTGTGCAAATGGTTTTGGAGAATATCAAGGACGCCAAAATATCTTGAATGCATTGTCAGAGATTGCAGAAGCACAAGTGCTTTGGAGCTTACATATCATGGCGATGCCAGATATTGAAGTCATTGATCAAAATCATGCAAACGCGTCATGGATGCTTTGGGAAGTCTGTAATCTGGCAGATTCATCAACACAACAAAACCAACCAACAACCTGTTGTTTAGGTGGTTTTTATAAAACGGAAGTACGTCGGAATCAATGGGGTGAATGGAAATTTGATCGTGTCGAACTGAATCTGACCTTCAATCAACCTTATCCGAACACAGCAATATAGGCACTGTATCAGTACGGCCTAAGGGGAATTCAAGATGAGAAAAATCGCAATTATCGGTGGTGGACAAGCAGGCTTATTACTGGCGTTCTCGCTACTCGAAAATAAATATGATGTCACTTTATATGTAGATCGCCCTGCGGATGAATTGTTACACGGTCGTATGGTCAGTACCACGATGTTCTTCGCCAATACATTAGAGTTTGAACGCAAACTTGGTTTGAATTTCTGGGATGGTAAAGCCCATCATGGTCAAGCCATTCATGTAGATTTCCGTGGTCCAGATGGTTCAATTGCATTGCCACTTACAGGATTCTTGCATCAGAACAAAGGTATCGCGATGGATCAGCGAACCAAGTATCACCGTTGGTTAGAAGAATATCCACGCCGTGGTGGCAAGCTCATCATTCAAAATGTCAGTCCAGAAGATTTGGAAGTAATCACTGCTGAAAATGATCTGACGATTTTGGCGGCAGGTAAGGGCAATATCACGAGCCTATTCAAACGTAATGAAACACGTTCAGTGCATCAAACACCGCCACGTAAATTGGCTGCTGCACTCGTCGTAGGTGATGATTTGTGTGGTCCAAATAGTTGGCAAGGTCAACCCTCACAGACCTTACATTTCAACTTCGTGGCAGGTGCAGGTGAATACTTCAGTATGCCATTCTACAGTCACACGCATGGTCCATGTCGTAGTTTCTTATTTGAATGTGTACCGAATGGTCCAATGGATATCTTCGATGATGTGACATCTGGCGAAGAAATGGTCCAACGCATGAAAGAAGCGGTTGCCAAAGTAACACCAGATCAAAGCTTCCGTATGGTCGATAATATGGAATTAAGTGATCCAAATGCATGGCTCAAAGGTGCATTCCGCCCTGAAGTTCGAGATCCTGTTGCAACCTTAGATAACGGTGCAAAAATTTGGGGGATTGGAGACACTGTCATTGTAAATGATCCAATCGCAGGACAAGGCGCAAACAATGCAACTCGTATGGTGGAGCATTATTTAGCTGCGATTTTAGCACGAGGTGATGAAGACTTTAGTGCAGATTGGATGACAGAAGTATTCGAGCAATTCTGGGAAAAGTCAGGTCGTTATACCACAGAATTTACCAACTTGCTGTTAAACCCACCAAGTGAAAGCTTATTGCAAGTGTTAGGCGCAGCATCGCAAAACCAAGCGATTGCAGATGATTTTATGGGGCATTTCAACAATCCATGTGGTTTCTGGCCAGCGGTAGATGGTGAAGCTGGGGCAAAAGAATACTTGTCACGAAAGGAGTTTCAACATGCAGCTGCCTGAATTACTTTGGCAGGATGTTGATCTGGCGGAAGCGAAATCGCTCCGTCAGGCATTTGGTGGCTTTGCGACAGGAGTGGCGATCGTCACTTGCCTAGACCAAGATCAACAACCTGTAGGGTTGACGATTAATTCCTTTAGTTCAGTGTCTTTAGATCCTGCATTGGTGTTATGGAGTTTAGTCAATCATTCTCCAAGCCGATCTATTTTTGAAAATGCTGAATACTTCGCCATTAATATTTTAGGTGCACATCAGCAGGAAGTAGGCTTAAACTTCGCTAAGCCGATTGCGGACAAATTTCAGTATGGTACGTGGAAAATTCAAGGTTCGAAAGCACCTGTTTTAGAAGGATGTGTCGTGCAATTTATTTGCAAAAGAGCTCAACAAATTGAAGCGGGTGATCATCAAATCTTCCTCGGTAAAATTGAGCAATGTCGCCACAGTAATCAACGACCTCTGCTGTTTTGCAAGGGACAATTTAATGAATGGCCTGAGTACAAGGAGGTTTCATGACAGACTTAGATGGAAAAGTCGTCTTGGTGACAGGTGGTGCGACACATATTGGTCAAGCCGTAGTCCAAGAGTTGAAAGGCTTAGGTGCACAGGTCATTGTTGCTGATATTAATCAAACTCAAGGACAGCAAGTTGCACAATCAACCCAAGCTCAGTACGAATTTCTAGATCTCGCTAATGATGACAGTATTCGCACATTAAGTGGAAAACTCACTCAGTTAGACGTCTTGGTTAACCTAGCGTGTTTGTATGAAGATCATGGATCTGAATCTACACGTCAAGATTGGCAAAACACGTTCAATGTCACGGTATTTGGTCACGCAGCGTTAGTACAAGCATGTCGACCACTTTTGAAAAAAAGTACTGATGGTGCCGTAATTAATATCAGCAGTGTCAGTGCACGTATTGCACAAAAAGAACGCTGGGTCTATCCAGCATCTAAAGCAACTTTAGAGCAACTCACACAAAGCATGGCACTGGATCTAGCACAAGATGGTATTCGTGTACATGCACTCTCATTAGGTTGGACTTGGTCCGTCCCAATGCAAATGATTTCCGGCGGAGACCGCGCCAAAACTGATCGAGTGGCAGGACGTTTCCATGTGTTAGGACGTATTGCGGATGCAGAGGAAGTCGCACAAGCATTAAGTTTATTGTGTAGCCCGAAAGCAAAATTACTTACAGGCAGTGTGATTCATGCCGATGGTGGTTATCACATTCTAGGTCCTGAAGCCACAGATTCACCGATAGAGGAGTTAACTCAATGAACATTAAAATGACCAATGTTGCTGAGAAATTTTTGTGTTCAACCTCTGATGTGGAACAGGGTGAGGGACTACAAATCATTATTGACGGTTATCCTCCATTGGCAGTGTTTCACTTAGAAGATGGCGAGTTCTATGTCACCGATGATACGTGTACACATGGTGATGCATCATTGGCAGATGGTGAGATTGATGGCTGTGAAGTGGAGTGCCCATTTCATGCGGGTGCATTTAATATCAAAACCGGTGAACCATGTGGTGCACCTTGTACGATTCCACTGAAAACCTATCAATCGATTGTACGTGACAATAATGTTTATTTGGTGGAGTGATGCCGATGTATAAAATCCAAATAGACGGTCAAGCCGAATTTTATTGTTCAGCTAATGATGTATTGCTACGCGGTGGCTTACGTGAAGGACTAGGCATTCCTTACGAATGTAATGCGGGTGGTTGCGGGACGTGTAAAATCGAAGTCCTGTCAGGTGAAGTAGAAAATTTATGGGCAGATGCACCTGGATTAAGCGATCGTGATAAACGTAAAGGTCGGTTACTGGCGTGTCAGTGTCGCCCCAAATCGGATTGCGTGATTAAGCTTCGTTTAGACGAACAATGTGTTCCTAAAATTATTCCAAAACAAAAAAAAGTAACATTGAAGCATGCTCATTTGGTGACACATGATATTTTGGAAGTACATTTTCAATCAGATGAGCCAGCACAATTTATTCCTGGACAATACGCTTTAATTTGGGTGAATCAAGAGTTACTTCGTGCCTATTCGATGTCCAATCTGCCGAATGACGACGGTTTATGGGTCTTCCAAATTCGACGTGTTCCTGATGGTAAAATGACCAATTTGTTATTTGATGAACAGTTACGTGAAAAGGCTGATATTCAAATTGATGGTCCATATGGGTTAGCGCATTTACAAGAGAAGCCTCGCCCTATTGTCTGTGTGGCTGGTGGTTCTGGACTTGCTCCCATGTTAGCGATTGCTCGTGGCGTTGCAGTTAACCCACATTTGCAACATCAAAAAGTCTGGTTTTTCCATGGTGGTCGTGAGCAACGTGATTTGTTTACTGAAAATCAATTACGTGACTGGACAGAGTTAGGGGAACGCCTCAATTATGTACCTGCAACCTCCTCTGAACTCATTGAAGGTATCCGTTCGGGGTTTATTCATGAAGTGATTCAAGATGTATTAGGCGAACAATTGCGTGAGCATGAAATTTATTGTGCAGGTCCGCCACCGATGGTGAAATCTATTGAACAAATGGCCCATCAAGCAGGTATTCCACAACAACAAATTCATTTTGATCGTTTCTTTTAATCGAAGATATCATTTTTCTCCCGCTCAGGCGATGGTTAACCCATCGCCGGTATTGAGCGATCACGACACATCAAGACCATATTGACGATCTGTGCGATAGATTCAGTTCCTAATTTCTGACGAATATGAGTGCGGTGAATTTCTACTGTTTTATGGCTGATATTCAACATTTGTGCGATATGTTTACTCGAAAGTCCATCGACCAATAAATTTATAATCTCACTTTCTCTTGGTGATAAAGATTTCAATTTAATCATCTGTTCTTGACGTTTTTCTTCTTCAATAAAGTCTTGTTCAGCAAGTTGCAGACAGGCTTGGATTTGATTAAGCATATGTTGTGGATTAAAAGGTTTTTCTAAAAAATCAAATGCCCCAGCTTTCATCGCATTGACCGACATTGGAATGTCGCCGTGGCCAGTCATGAAAATGATCGGCATACGGGTTTTTTGTTGGTTCAATTGTTGTTGTAATTGCAAGCCACTCATTCCTCGCATACGAATGTCAAGAATCAAACATGCAGGCGTTTGCGGGCGCTGATAATTCAGGAATTCAGTAGCACTATTGAATGTTTTTGTTTCGAGTTGCACGGAATCGAGCAACCATGTGAGTGAATTACAAATGTCTTGATCATCATCTATCACATACACAATGGGCTCGGGAACATGAGAATTGGTTAAATACATTTTGTACGCTCCTGTGCTGCCAGAGAGATATTAAAAATAGCGCCGGACTCACCTTCACAGACCCATAAATAACCATGATGGTTTTCAATGATGCTTCGAGACAGAGTTAAGCCAATACCCATGCTGTTGTTTTTACTTGAATAGAAAGATTCAAAAATTTGTTCTGGATTTTGCCCTTCGAGTCCAGGCCCATTATCTGCAATTGCAATTCGAGCATGTTGGTTATGTTGCCAAGTGCGGATATAAATGTCCCTTTCACCCTCAGGGTTAGTTTGTAGAGCATCGACCGCATTGAAGACGAGATTGATAATGACTTGGCTAAAGAGCGTTTCATCTGCTGATATAAAAATAGGCGAAACACTTAATTCATAATGGATGGTACATCCACCTTGATCTGCTTTAAGCTTAATCAAAGGATGTAACTCTTGAATAAGATGACTCACAGAATGAATCTGGAAATTCGCTTCGCCTTTACGTAAAAAGCTTCTCATGCTGTGAATAATGCCATTGACGCGATGTGTTTGATTTAAAGCAGCATTGAGGGCATCAAGAGTCTCTTGTGTGTTGGCTAAACCGTTTTGAATGCGAATAATACTACCTCCAACGTAATTGTTGAGTGCAGCCAGTGGTTGATTTAATTCGTGGGCGAGCGCTGTAGCCAGTTCGCCCATCGTTTTGCAACGTGACATATGACCAAGTTGCTTTTCACGAGCACGTGCTTTTTCTTCAGCCTCAATACGCTCAGTGATATCACGATAATTCACCAATACTCCCTGAATATCAGGGTGATCTAATAAGTTACGATAGGTTGCCTCTTGGTGTCGCCATTTTCCATTGTGGTGCAAGATTTTGTAATGAATCACACCAACTGCACGTTGTTCCGTTTTCTTAAATAGAAGCTGTCTGACTTTAATACGATCATCAGGATGAATTGCAGTTAACACATTCTTATTGAGTACAAAGCGATCCCGATAACCAAGAATACCTTGTAATGATGGGCTGGCATAAAGTAGTTTGCCTTGTAAGTCGAGAATAGCAATTCCATCTCCAGAATGCTCAAGCAGCATTTTGAAATATTGATCTTTAGACTGTAGAGCATATTGATACTTTTTGATTTCGCTGATGTTACGTACTAGAGCGAGAAGCTTTGGTTTATTTTCAATCTCAACTTTTTTAAGACATACTTCAACTGGGATATGACGTTGGTCTTGAGACTCTATTAACCATTCAAATGTGATTGCTTCGTCTTTTGTAGTGGCGGCCTGTTGAACTTTTCGGAGTGCATGATGCAAATCAAAACCATGTTGAAAAGCACTGATCTTTTCAACGTTCATTTGTGTCAATTCAGATTTACTATATCCAGTAAGTTCTACAGCGGCTTCATTGGCATCCATAAATTGGACACTGCCAATATCATGTACAAAAATTGCATCGCCCGCTTTATCAAAAATAGTTTGATAATATTGTAAGCTGGTCATTGTAGGTCCTTACCTGAGATGGCTTCCGGCTATCGGGTATAGGGTGAAATATCGTCACTGATAAATCATTTTTTTTATAAGTAAATACTGCATTAAGGGGCAGCATCTTGCAATTAGACTTAGGGTCTAATTACATACTTTTAACATATAAAAATATTCATGTGAAAAATTTATCAGTGATCTCAATGTTATGCAATTTAGATACCATGTTACTTCAACTGATTTAGGTGACAGTTACACGAGGAATGTTAGCTCAAAAAATATCATCTTTTTATCTAACGAATAAAATCAAACTTTATGCTATCTACATACAATCCTTTTTTGATTAGTCATTACACTGGATGAGGCATAGAATAAAACCCGTCAGTCCTACTCATTAAAGTGATATTTTTATGGCGTTCAGTTGGATTCTCTTTACCCTCATGGCTGCTTTTATGCAGGCTTGGCGCAATGCCTTTCAAAAACAATTGAGTACCACTGTCGATGTATGGGGCGTCACCCTTGCACGCTTTATCTTCGCCTTGCCTTTTGCATTGATTTATTTGAGTAGCCTTTATCACTTCTCACCTGTAACAGCGACTGTTCAATTTACGACAAAATATTGGGTTTATATTTTTATCGCAGGCATTAGCCAAATTTTAGCCACTGCATTGATGGTGCAGTTATTTAAACAAAAAAACTATGCCATTGGCGTGGGACTGGCTAAAAGTGAAGCGATCTTAGCTGCAATCATTGGCGTTGCTTTTCTCTCTGATCATTTGTCATGGTTGGTATGGTTTGGGGTGTTACTGGGTGGTTTTGCTGTGTTTCTGTTGAGTCGGGGACATGGTTTTACAGGATTTTCACCCAAAACACTGGTGATTGGCATCGGAAGTGGTTTGTGTTTTGCTATCACTTCACTATTGGTTAGAGAGGCCAGTCTTGAACTAACAATGTTGCCAACAATTCATCGCGCTGCATGGGTATTACTGTCGGTGATTGGCTTACAATGTTTGAGTATGCTTTTGTATCTCAGTTTATTCAGTCATCAAACGTTGCTGGCGATGTGGCAACGTCTAGGACTGACCTTTAAAGTCAGTGTATGTAGTTTTATGGCATCTCTCGGATGGTTTACTGCCATGAGTATGATGAGTGTCCCAGTTGTAAAAACACTTGGTCAAATTGAAATCTTATTTAGTTTGTTGATCTCCGCTTATTTCTTTAAAGAAAAGTTAGCGAAAGCCGAACATTGGGGATTAGCCTTAGTTGTGATTGCAGCAATCTTGGTGATTTGGGCTTAAATATTTTTAGAGATCATCAAATATTATTTAATAAGAAAGAAGGGGATGCACCAATAGATTTCATGTTGGCATGAATAATGCTTAATTTTGATGCGTAAATGGATTGATGTTGAACAAGACATTTCGCGAGTTGAAATTAAAGCAAAGTATTCAAGCGACAATAGGAAAGGCATGAAAATCTATACTCAAAGAATAGAAGCAGTGACAGAAGATCAAGCTTTCGAAACTGTGCAACTCAACTTTGATACACGACAAAAGAGCCGTTTTCGTGCAACTTTAGTTTCAGGGTGCGATATTGGTGCAGATTTACCGCGCACAGGTATTCTTCGCGGCGGATCATTTATTGCAACTGAATCAGGTGACTTACTGCGGGTGGACGCATTGCCCGAACGCCTGATGTGTGCCCAAGCTTCTTCTGATTTTGAGCTTTTGAAAGCAGCCTATCATTTAGGGAATCGTCATGTCCCTCTTATGCTCACTCCTCATGCATTATATTTTGAACCTGATCATGTCTTAGCAGAAATGGTCGAAGGATTGGGTTTAATGGTGACTGAAGTGGATCATCCATTTGAGCCAGAAAGTGGTGCTTATGCTCAGCATGGACATGATCATCGTCTCAGCCCAATCAAAGCGATTCATGCTCATGCGCATCACTAATGCAGCTCACTTACTCAAACTGTTAACTTTGTCGTCTACAGCTTTGCCTGTAGGCGCTTATTGCTATTCGCAAGGTGTTGAAAGTGCGATCGATCAAGGTTTGATCCATGATGAGCAATCCAGTATTGCGTACTTCGAAGAAGTTCTGGAAATGCTTTTGGTTCGTTTTGAGCTACCTGTATTGAAGCGTTTGATGCAGGCCCATGATGATGAACAGCAGTTTAATCATTGGGCGCAGTTGTATCGAGCCAGTCGTGAAAGTCGTGAGTTATTGGCTGAATCGCAGCAGTTGGCATTTTCCTTGAACGCATGGATTAAAGATGTATTGAAAATGCCCGTTACGGTCAAAAAACAACTTGGATTTGTACCTGTATATGCTCAGTTATGTGGGCGATTGGATCTGAATATCGAAGATGTTTTAACGGCGTATACATTTACTGTTTTAGAAAACCAAGTACTTGGCGCAGTCAAAACTGTGCCGCTCGGACAGATGAGTGGTCAACGAATTTTGTGGCATTTACATGGTTTAGTCCCAGATGCCATAACGCATGCAATGTGTATAGAAGATCATCAACTCAGCAGTGCCTTACCTCAATATGCCATGCTCAGCATGTCCCATGAAACACAATATTCGCGTTTATTTAGATCTTAAAAATTATCATAAGGAATCAATCATGTCAGAACGTTCTCCTTTACGTGTCGGAATTGGTGGACCAGTCGGCTCTGGTAAAACAGCACTGACTTTAAATTTATGCCGTGCATTACGTAATAAATACAATATGGCGGTGGTGACCAATGATATTTATACAAAAGAAGATTCCAACTTCTTAACTCGTCATGAAGCCATGTCACCCGATCGTATTGTGGGGGTGGAAACTGGCGGTTGCCCTCATACGGCTATTCGTGAAGATGCCTCAATCAATTTGGCAGCGATTGATGACTTATGTGAAAAGTTTGATGGTCTAGAGTTAATTATCATTGAAAGTGGTGGCGATAATTTGGCAGCAACGTTTAGCCCTGAACTGTCTGATCTGACGTTATATGTGATTGATGTTGCTGGTGGTGAAAAAATTCCACGTAAAGGTGGTCCAGGCATCACCAAGTCTGACTTACTGATTATCAATAAAACAGATCTGGCGCCAATGGTTGGAGCGAATTTGCAGGTGATGGACCAAGATGCCAAGCGTATGCGAGGAGATAAACCGTTCTTGTTTTCAAACATGAAAACTGAAGATGGTTTAAACGAGATTATCAGTTTTATTGAAAAACAAGGTTTATTCAAAGCTTAAACAAGAGGGCTTAAAGGATGAAACAATGCAATAAATTCGGTCTATTCATTCTGGCAAGTGTTCCGAGCCTTGTAATGGCACATCCAGGCCATCATCACCATGACGCTAATTTTTGGACGGGCTTCATTCATCCGTTTACAGGATTGGATCATTTGATGATGGCACTCAGTTTCGGCGTTTTGATGTGGAGCATGTCTAAAATTTGGAAGATGATAGGGGCATGGGGCTTGCTTACAGCGCTTGTTGCTGGATTCAGTTTAGGTGCGCATGGAATTATTCCGAATGGCGTTGCAGAAATTGGAATTGTAGGTTCATTGTTCATCTTAGCTGTAAGTTTATGGACCAAATCGAACAGAATTTTTCCAGTTGCAGCAGTGTTTCTATCAGTTTTTCATGGTTCAGCACACGGAGCTGAATTAGCGATGAATGGAAATGTTGGCGTTCAGATTTTAGGCATGATTACTGCCATGGCAATGATTTATGCTCTTGGACTGGGTTTAGGGGCATTGATGGTGAAATTTGTTCCACAAGGTAAAAAGATTGTAGGTGTGCTAGCAGCATTGGTTGCAGTAATTGGTTTAGCGTGATCAAACTTGGCAAAATAAAAAAACTCCGCAAGCGCGGAGTTTTTTATTCATCAGGGTAATCAGCCACCATTCGCAAGACTTTCAAGCGCTTCCCAGCGCTCTAATTTCTCTAAAAGTAACTCATCAATTTCAGTAAGGCGAATCGAAAGTTGAGTTGCTTTGTCACTATCTGTCACAAATAAAGAACCATCAGCTAAAAGCGCATTAATCTCGGCTTGTTCCTTTTCCAAAGCTTCCATTTCAGCAGGAAGTTGTTCTAAAGTACGTTGATCTTTATAGCTTAGTTTTACTTTTTTAACTGCGGGTGCAGGGGTTGCCGCCGCTTCAGCTTTTGCAGCTGCTTTCTTCACCGCAGATTTCTGATCGACTACAGTTTGATCAGGACGTTGCATGAGGTAGTCTTGATAACCACCGACATATTCATCGATATTGCCTTTGCCATCGAATACCCAAGTTGAGGTCACGACATTGTCCATAAAGGCACGGTCATGCGAGATCAACAATAAAGTTCCTTTGTAATCACTGAGCATCTCTTCAAGCAGCTCAAGCGTCACCATATCCAAGTCATTGGTTGGCTCATCCATCACGATGAGGTTCGATGGTTTAAGCAGTAATTTCGCTAATAAAATGCGGTTACGTTCACCACCAGAAAGGGCTTTTACAGGTGTACGAGCACGCTCAGGGGAGAACAAGAAATCTTGTAAATAGCTATAGATATGACGACGTCCGCCATTGATATCGACAAAGTCTGACCCTTCGGCCACGTTGTCTTTTACCGATTTTTCAAGATCGAGCACGTTACGAAGCTGGTCAAAATAAGCCACTTCGAGTTGTGTCCCTGTTTTGACCGTACCTGAGTGTTCTTGTTGACCCAAAATTGCTTTGATCAGCGTGGTTTTACCGACACCGTTGTCACCGACTAGACCAATACGGTCACCGCGTAGCACCAATGCGTTAAAGTTTTTGATAATTGGAGGATTGTCGCCAAATTGCACACTGAGGTTTTCAATTTCGAAGACCACTTTGCCTGAACGTTGAGCATCTTGGGTGGCCATGCTCACTTTGCCTTGCTGCGAACGGCGGGCTTTAGATTCTTCTCGTAATGCTTTTAAGGCACGCACACGACCTTCGTTACGGGTACGACGTGCTTTAATACCTTGACGAATCCAAACTTCTTCTTCTGCTAACTTTTTATCGAACAGCGCATTTTGTTTTTCTTCTGCTTCCATCTGTGCAGCTTTGAGTTCGAGGTAACGTGAATAGTTCCCTTCATAACTGCGTAAGATGCCACGATCCAGTTCCACAATACGTGTAGCAATACTGTCTACAAATGAACGGTCATGCGAAATGAAGAGTAATGTTAGATTATTTTGATCGAGTAAGAATTTTTCTAACCACTCGATACTTTCAACATCTAAATGGTTCGTTGGTTCGTCGAGTAACAAAACATCAGGTTGGGTGAGTAGTGCGCGTGCAAGAAGCACACGACGTTTACGACCACCTGAAAGATCAGCTAAATCAGCATCAGGATCAAGTCCCATTTTACTGAGGATTGAATTCACTTTAGTTTCAAGTGCCCAACCATCTAATTGATCCATTTTATGTTGCAAGTTACCCATGCGATCGCAAGCTTCCATATCGCCGACTACACAAGCTTCGCTTGCTTCGTGATAAGCTCTAAGAACAGAAGCTGCTTCACCTGCGCCATCTGCCACAATATCTGCAACACGTCCCGAGTCCATTGGCACGTCTTGAGCCAGCATAGAAATGGTAATACCATTTTGCAGGGAAACTTCACCAGCGTCAGGCAATAAACTTCCATCAATGAGTTTAAGTAAAGTAGACTTACCCTCACCATTACGGCCAATCAAACACACTCGTTCGCCGCGCTCTAAACTAAAATTCGCGCCGTCGAGTAAGTACGGTCCACCAAATGCGAGTTGGACGTCCCTTAAGGTAATATAGGCCATAATGTTTCCTGAAATCCCCTGATGAGGACTTATAATGTCGAATCAAAAAAATCTAAATGAGCAGGCGTCATTTTCCGCACCCATAGAAGATTTGCAAGTCCGAATTGCATTTTTAGATGAATTAGTTGATCAGTTAAATATTCAAATTGCATTACAAAGCCGTGAAATCAGCGATTTAAAGAAACAAATGCAAATTTTGTATCAACGTGTTGAAGCTACTCATGCTGACGATGGTGTTGCTCCATTTGATCCAATTTTGGATAAACCGCCACATTATTAAGACGTGACATAAATACTGATTATTTATTAAGAAGTATGCGTAAATAGTTTGACCTTTGATATGAAGGTCGTTGTAATAGTCTTTTCACTTGCCGAATTCTGAATCTTATCCTATGAGCGCTAAAGTTGTCCTAATAGATCTTGAAAATAACATGCCGACTTCGACGTTATTTCGGGAGATTGTGCAACATTACACCACGACCTATCTATTTCATTCGAAAGGGAGTTTTTATTACAGTCTCACTGATTTGACTGAATTTGCGAGTTGGATTAGTAGTGGTCAAATTGTCATTTTAGAAATGCTTGAGGCAAAAGAAAAAGAATTTGAGTACGCTGTGATTGTGGGGCAAATCTTGGCATTGGTTGAGCATGGCGCAGAGATTGATGTGATTTCTGCACGAGACTGTAGCACCATGTTGGCTGACATGATGCGAGCTTCTGGCATTCAATGTAATTTGATACAGGTACAACCAGAGCAACCTGTGTCAAAACTCAAATACAACGTGCCTTCAGTTGAAACTATTCGTCAAAATCATGATTTATTTAAAGTAAAGCAGTATTGTGATGTTGTGGTTCGTATGGAAGGGAAGCCCAACACCTTAGCTAAGCTTAAAAACTCGATCGAGAATACGTTGCGCATAAATGACGAGCACAGCGCTAAATTGATTGGCATGCTGATTAATTTAAAGGTAGTTAAAAAAGAAGGTGAGCAAATTTCCTTTCGTAAAAAGGTATTAAAGCAGTGGGCTCAATTGGATATGAATGTTGATGAAGATGTAGTAGCAGACCACAAGCTTGGTCAGGTAGATGCGTTATTGGCGAAGCTACATATCGAAGCAAAAGACATTTTAGCTGAAATTGAAGAGTCACAAGACATTCAACATATTCAGAGTGATTTGTTTAAAAATTTTGAAAAAATAGATCCTGTCCAGCTGGAAGTCATCCAAAAATTGAACGCTTTAAAATCCGGAAAGCCTAAAGATATTTATGAACTGCGTGATTTATTAGAACAGCTATTTCCAAAATCTGATGTGCGATTATTGCTTAAGGAAATGATTGATAAGGGATATATTTATTGGAATGGTCATGAAGTACTTTATAGCCATGAGATGTTTTTGAACTAAAATATGCCTAGGAAAAAAGCGATGATTTTATCGCTTTTTTTTTATTTCAGTTGCACTGTGCTTAGGTGGGTTATACCACATCGTGCCTTATTTGGTTCAGGTCTCAATACTGGTTTCATGCCGCTATAAATCGTATTTTTAATTTTCAACTTGCCTTTTATATTCGGCTTATGCAACTCTAATATAAGAAGCAAAAGGTGAACTATGGAAAATGCTGGACTTTGGATAACGATTCTTATCGTTGTGTTTGTGCTGGGCTCGATCTTCGGATTACGTGTAAATCCAAGAGAAAAAGCTTTGGGGATTATGCGTGAGAAAGCGCGAAAAATGGGATTACACCCACGTTTGATTGCTGCACCTTCATGGACCAATATTCCAATGGCATCAGAAAATCGTGCCAGTATGGTGGCGTATTACAGCGTTATCATTCCTGATGGTCGCCTACCTTTAATGCGCGCTTTGGTTGAAAATGAAAAACTCAATGTTGTTCACGGAAATGAGAAATTTAATGATTTCCCCATTGCATTAAAAGGGATTTATGCTATTGATATGCAGTCTAATTGCGTCGGTTTGTACTGGAATGAAGAAGAAGATCTTCACGCTACACAACTTGATGAAATGAAAGCACTTTTACATAAATTGGCTGAAATTTAATTTTTTTAATCTTATAGGAATAACGGTTCACTATGGCGAATGCTCCTAAGTCCACATCCAAAAGCGCTACAGCTCAATCGTCAGAAGCTGGAAAAAAACGTGCTTTAGTGATCGTCGAGTCGCCTGCTAAAGCGAAGACCATTAATAAATACTTAGGTTCAAACTACATTGTGAAATCATCTGTGGGTCATGTCCGTGACTTACCAACAGGTGCTTCAAAAAGTACGGAAAAGAAACCAGTAACACGTACCAAACAGACTGCTGAAGAGAAAGCTGAAAAAGCTCAACAGGCACTGATTAATCGTATGGGGGTAGACCCTGAGCACGGTTGGAAAGCACACTATGAAGTGCTTCCTGGTAAAGAAAATGTTGTTTCAGAACTGAAAAAGCTTGCTTCGCAGGTTGACGAGGTCTATCTCGCAACCGATTTGGACCGCGAAGGAGAAGCAATTGCTTGGCATTTAAAAGAAGTCATTGGTGGTGATGACTCTCGTTATAGACGTGTGGTTTTCAACGAAATTACTAAAAATGCCATTCAAGAAGCATTTAAACAGCCTGCTCGTTTAGACATTGATAAAGTCAATGCACAACAAGCACGCCGTTTCCTTGATCGTATTGTTGGCTTTATGATTTCACCACTATTGTGGGAGAAGATCGCACGTGGTTTATCTGCGGGTCGTGTACAGTCAGTTGCTGCGAAACTTGTGGTAGAGCGTGAGCGAGAAATTCGTGCTTTTATTCCTGAAGAATATTGGCAAGTTTTTGCAGATACCAAATCTAAAAAAGATGATATTCGTTTAGAAGCAGTCAAACAGTCAGGTAAGACATTAAAACTTCAAAACAAAGCACAAACAGATGCTTTATTGGATGTTTTAAAAGAAGCTGAATTTAAAGTTGCTGCCCGTGAAGATAAACCGACCAAAGTTAATCCGAGCGCACCCTATATCACATCGACCTTACAACAAGCAGCAAGTACTCGACTTGGTTTCTCTGTAAAGAAAACAATGACGATGGCACAGCGCTTGTATGAGGCAGGTTATATTACCTATATGCGTACCGACTCTACATTCTTGAGTGATGATGCGGTCAATATGGTACGTGGACATATCGAAACCGAGTATGGTGAAAAATATCTTCCTGCAAAGCCAAACCGTTTTGGAAATAAAGCAGGTGCGCAAGAAGCCCATGAAGCGATTCGTCCATCAAACGTCGCGTTGAAGGGTGATCAGCTTGCGGGCGTAGATCGCGATGCTCAGCGTCTATATGATCTGATTTGGCGTCAGTTTGTTGCATGTCAAATGACACCTGCTGAATATTTGTCTTCGACAATCTTGGTCGATGCAAACGGTGTAGAACTTAAAGCTAAAGGTCGTACTTTGGTATTTGATGGCTTTACGAAAGTACGTGGCCAGAACAAGTCGGATGATGATGTTTTACTGCCTGCTGTGAAAGTGGGTGAAGTTCTGCAACTTCAAAAGTTAGATCCTTCGCAACATTTCACTAAACCACCTGCACGTTTTACAGAAGCATCATTGGTGAAAGAGCTTGAGAAAAAAGGCATTGGTCGTCCTTCAACTTACGCAGCGATTATTTCAACGATCCAAGATCGTGGCTATGTGAAATTGGATAACCGTCGTCTCTATGCAGAGAAGATGGGTGAAATCGTTACAGATCGTTTGGACGAAAGTTTTAACAACTTAATGAATTATGCATTTACTGCAGATCTAGAAGGTCAACTGGATAAAGTTGCAGATGGTGAGCGTAATTGGAAAGAGTTATTAGATAGTTTCTATGGTGATTTTAAGAAACGTCTGACTACTGCACAGGGTGAAAATGGCATGCGCCGTAATCAGCCTGTTGAAGTTGATGCTGTGCATTGTAAAGAATGTGATCGTCCGATGCAGATTCGTACCGGTACCACAGGTGTATTCTTAGGTTGTTCTGGCTATAACTTACCACCGAAAGAACGTTGTAAAGGTACACTCAACTTAACGCCAGTAGAGTCCTTGGCCGCATTATCTGATGATGAGTCTGCAGAAACCGCAGATTTAATGTCGAAAAAACGTTGCCCAATTTGCGAAACAGCAATGGATAGCTATGTTATTGATGGTGGTCGTAAACTTCATATCTGTGGGAACAATCCAGACTGCGAAGGTTTTGAGCTTGAAGAAGGTGAGTTCAAAATTAAAGGGTACGATGGTCCAACAATTCCATGTGACAAATGCGATGGTGAGATGCAGTTAAAGACAGGGCGTTTTGGTCCTTATTTTGCCTGCACAAGCTGTGAAAATACACGTAAAGTATTGAAGAACGGTCAACCAGCGCCTCCTCGTGTCGACCCGATTAAAATGGAACATTTGCGCTCAACGAAACACGACGACTTTTTCGTATTACGTGATGGAGCAGCAGGCTTATTCTTAGCAGCAAGTAAATTCCCTAAAGTACGTGAAACTCGTGCTCCTAAGGTTGCGGAATTGCGTACGGTTGCTGAACAGCTAGATCCAAAGTATCAGTTTATTCTGCAAGCGCCAGATACTGACCCTGATGGAAACCCAACTTTAGTGAAGTTTAGTCGTAAAAATCAAGCGCAATATATTGGTTCTGAAACGCCTGAAGGTAAACAAACGAAATGGTCTTTGATTTACCAAGATGGTAAATGGATTGAAGCTTAACGTTTAAATAACAGAAAATGCTGACTTAGGTCAGCATTTTTTTATGACATTAAATTTATTGTCTTACACATACTCTTGAGAGATTTTCTATTTCTGTATCAAATAGAATGAAATTCGCAATCATTTCTTTGTTATCGAGTTTTTTAATTAGTAATTTCACAGCATCAGGATCAGCTAAAGCTGATTTAAGGTTTAATTGCTCTTCAACTTGAGCATTGTCTATTTCAAATTTCAGTAATTTATTTTGATCAATTGTGAGTATATGTTCTTGTAAACTCCATTGAGCTTCAGATTGGGTATAAGCAATTGCTTTCTCGTTATCTTTAATAAAGGTCATTTGATTTTTTTCAAAATATTGACCATTTGGTTTGAACTCAGACACTATTTCGCTTTTCGCAGCATAACCCATGTAATCCATTTCTTCAGTACATTTCCATTTGGCTGAAAGTGCTGATAATTGAATATTTTCACTACTGTGTGAATTGGTTGCAGACGAGCTGGTAGCTTGATTACATACAAAAATGAATGTACACAGCACTAAAGTTTTTTTAAATATTTGATATTTTTGCATTGTTATACCGTTATTTTTTTTGGGGAATTGTAAGTTTATTACAATATATATAAGGGTTCTATTTGAAAAATTGAAAATCTCAATGTAATAAATAAGTATCTGAATTAATTTAAATATGAGAATAGCAATAAAGCATGCAGCAAAGGATAGAAACTTTTATTTTGGCTCCCGACTCTTTCAAAGAAAGCATGCCTGCTGAGCAGGTATGCATGATTATGAAAAATGCAATCCATAAAGTCTTACCCGATGCACAATGTATTTTGAATCCAATGGCAGATGGTGGTGAAGGAACCATTGATGCATTGGTCATGGCAAAATCAGGATTAAAAATCGCGTGCGAAGTACAAGGCCCATTCGCTAATCAGCGTGTCATGACTCATTTTGGATTAATTGATCAGGGACAAACAGCAGTCATTGAAATGGCGAAAGCCAATGGCATTCATCTCATACCACCTCATTTAAGAAATCCTTTGTTCACTAATACTGTAGGAACAGGGCAACTGATTGCCGCAGCTCTCGAATTCGGTGTGAAAAAGATCATCATCGGATTGGGTGGGAGTGTGACCAATGATGGTGGTGCTGGTATGGCGCATGCTTTGGGCGTGAAATTTATTAATCAATATCATGAAGTATTTGAGCCAACAGGTGGAAACTTAAACCAAATCGATTCCATTGATGTGTCACAACTCGACCCAAGATTGACTAAAACAGATATTGTTATTGCTTCAGATGTAAACAATCCATTATGTGGTCCACTTGGCGCATCTTATATTTTTGGTCCGCAAAAAGGGGCAACACCTGAAATGGTGCAAGTATTGGATCATAATTTATTGCACTTTGCAGGGGTGGTAGAGCAGCAGCTTTTAGTCGATTTACGTCATCGATCTGGTGCTGGTGCAGCAGGTGGTTTGGGATTTGGTTTGATGGCATTTACAGGCGCAGATATTCGATCGGGTGCTGAATTAATCATTGAGGAAACTCAATTGGCTGAAAAAATTGAGCAAGCTGATTATGTATTTACGGGTGAAGGGAAAATTGATACTCAGACTCAATTTGGTAAAACCCCATTTGCCGTTGCTCAAGTCGCATATCGGCACAACAAGCCTGTATTTGCATTCGCTGGTAGAGTTGGTGAAGGAGTAGAACCATTGTACGAACAAGGGTTTCATCACATCTGTAGTATTAATCCTCTGGATCAAAGTTTGTCAGAATCCTTGAAAAATGCAGTTCAGAATTTAGATTTAACGGTACAAAATATCGTAAGGCAGTATATCTAATTCTCTATGTAAGTGGGCTTTGATGTTTAAAACTGAAGCGTGTTTGTATTTTCTAAATCTAGCTCTGTTAAACTATTGTTATTGTAAAATTGATGAGTAGCGATGAGTTTAGACAGCCTGATTGATGAATTAAATCCTCAACAAAAACAAGCTGCAACCACAGAAGCCTTACATAGTTTGGTGTTGGCGGGTGCGGGCTGTGGTAAAACCAAAACGATTGTGGCACGTGCTGCTTATCTCATTGATCAAGGTGTACCCGCCAATCAAATTCAAATTTTGACGTTTACGCGTCGTGCTGCCAGTGAAATCGTGGCGCGTGTCGAATTGGCACTCGGTGAACAAGCAAAAGGATTACGAGCATCAACATTCCATACTTTTTGTATGTACTTGCTGCGTCGTATACCAAAAGCTTTCAGCTTAGCGCAATTCTCAATTATTGATCGTGATGATCAACTCATGATGTTTCGTTTGATACGTGGTAAAGATGATAAGAAGAATCCCAATCAGCTCCCGAAGCCTGCTGAATTATGTGATCTGTATTCATATGCTAGAAATACGCGTCAAAAGCTAAGTGTTGCCATAGAAAAGCAAATGCCTGAATTCTTAGCAATGAAAGACCTGATTGCAGAAATCATGAAAGAATATGAAACTCGAAAGCAGGCACGTAGCTTTCTTGATTATGACGATATTCTTGCGATCGTGGCATCAGCTTTAGCACAGTCTGAGGGTCTAGTCGATTATGTGGCCTCGATTTGCAGACATATGCTTGTGGATGAAATGCAAGACACCAATCCATTGCAATGGGCGCTATTAGAGCCTTTAAAGGATCGAGTAAGTTTGTTTTGTGTCGGGGATGATGCTCAATCGATTTATGGTTTTCGTGGAGCAGATTTCGAAAACATTCATCATTTTAAAGAGCGTGTGCCAGCAGCACAGATCTTTAAATTAGAAAAAAACTACCGATCTACTCAAGAAATTTTAGATTTATCAAATTGGTTGCTTGATCAAAGTGAGATTAAATATGACAAGCGCTTAAATGCGTATCGAGGTACAGGCATAAAGCCTAAAATTCATATTTTCCCGAATGAGTTTGATGAAGCAAAATGGATTGCCATAGATATTAAAGAGCGACATTTGCTTGAGGGAAGTCCTTGGCGCGATCATATGGTTCTGGTACGTTCAAGCTTTGCAGCTCGTCATATTGAAGCAGCTTTCATTGCAGCGAATGTCCCATATCGGTTTATTGGTGGTATGAAACTTCTTGAAACTGCGCATGTTAAGGATTTACTGAGTTTACTACGGGTCATTGCCAATCCTTCAGACGATATTGCATGGATGCGGTTTTTGACGCTTTGGGATGGGGTCGGTGATGTTGGCGCAAGCCGTTTAGCGCAACAGTTGTTACAGGACCCTCAAGATGACGTCATTGCGGAAAAACTAGAAAAATTTGGACGTATTCCTGCTGAGGCTCTACTCATTATGAAGCAGTTGAATGTGTTAAAGACTGAAGTTCAAGCTTGCGTAAGCTTGGCAATTCAGGCAATAGAAATTCAGTTGAGTGAAAATTACAAAAAGGATTGGGGGCGTCGTCAAGGAGACTTTGAGTTGGTGAAACAGTTAGCTTCAAAACATACTCAGTTAAGTGAGTTTTTAGAAGCCTACGTGCTTGATCCAGTTTCAATCAGTGAAATCGAACGCCAGTCAGATACTGATGTTGTTACCTTGATCACGATACATTCTGCTAAAGGAACTGAACAAAAAGTTTGTTACGTGGCGAATGTGACACCTGGTCAGTATCCACATGCAAGAGCTCAAGGGGATTTTGATGAAGTTGAAGAAGAACGCCGTGTGCTTTATGTAGCACTTACCCGTGCACAAAATGAATTGATTTTAACCAAGCAAAATTTGGTGACGTGGGCAAGGGAACAAGTCGATGAGCAAGGACGAAAAGTTGAAAGCTATTTTCTTAATAATCTTTCAAGACATTTGTGTACAAGTGAAACACATTATAAAACCAGGCAGCAAACGGTTAAGAGTGCTTTGATTGAGCGACAGTCGATTAATTTAGATTTTGGAATTGATCTCGATTAAACTATCTAGATTGTTTCATACAAAAAGTAGAGTAGGCGCGTACTTTTTGGTTTTTTTGCCTATCTTCTTAAGGTTTTTTCATGAAAATTTTAGTTCGTAACTTAGAGCGCAGCATTACTGAAGCTGAGATTCTGGAGTTATTTCAGCAGTTTGGAACAGTAGACTCATGTACATTGGTGTTAGATGCTGCAACAGGCAAATCGAAAGGATTTGCCTTTGTTGAAATGCCACATGGCCGTGAAGCTGTGAAAGCAATTAAGGGGCTGAACACCCGTAAAGTTAAAGGTGCAGGTATTCGAGTAAAAGCTGCAGACGAAAAGCCAGAAGCATAACTTGATGTCTAAATAAAGTAGGAGCAGTTATTGCTCCTTTTTATTTGATATTTTATTTAATTTTACTAATAAATATGAATCTTTTTTAGCTTTTTTGACCAACTTTTGTACTTTGAAGAGTTGACATATTTTTGAAATTTATTTCTGTTATATATTAATATTTTTATTAAAAACATACATTTAAAATCACATTTATATACAAATTATTGTGAAGTATATCTTAATAATAGATTGAATAAGTTTGAGTGAAGTGTGTAGTATAAAAGCTCCATTATAAAACCCCAAAAGGTTATAAAAATGTCTATTCAAGAATTAAATCATCTAGAAACAGAAATCGTATCAGGTGCAGGTACGTTAATCGGTGACACGCTTCAAAACGCATCAAACCTATTTTCGAGCACATTGAATGTTCAAGCTCCAATTTGGAAGCCATTGAGCCTAATTCCTGGTGTTGGTACAGTTCATCAAGCAATTGATGTTGGCTTCCTTGCGATTTCAGAAGGTCTTTACAGGGCTGGAACACTGTTAGGTGGCGATCAAGATCAGGTCAAATTTCATTATGACAATGAAAAAGGCGATGGGACTTATAATCCATTAGGAATTTTTAAGGGTATTGTTCGCTAATATAACCTTAGATTCATTCGAAAGGGTCAGCCATGCATTTGGCTGGCTTTTTTATTTAAGCAGTATGCATTAATAATCAGGCTTTCAATCAATCTTGTTGATCTAAAATTAATCTTGATTTTTTTCTTAAAAGCATTGCGTGATATGGCGTCAACATTTAAGTTGTATGACATAAATGTTGTTAGGAAGTTTTCATGTCTCGTGTTGCTCGTTTTCATGCAGATCGCACTAATCAAAAACTCTATTTTGCCCGTCTATCATGTCAGCAAGCAGAACAGACAGAGCATATTCAACAAGCTCAAGCCCATCGTGAAGCGGCAGTCTTTCATTTGCATGGAGCGGTCTTGGCATTTTTGCAAGAGTTGGTGCGTTATTACCGTTTAAATGATTTTTCACCTACATTAAAATCTATTGAAGAGCATATGGCCGCTAAAGGGCAAGTTTCTCCAGAAATCACCGTGTTACAGCATCTTGCAAAGGATGGTTTTATTGCAGAACTAAAGCGCGCTTATCGTATGTGCCAGTATGCACCTGAACCAAGTGCACCAGAACCTGAGGATGAGACTTCTTCAAATCTTATTATTAAAGTCACGCAGACACCTCAAGCGTGGTTGCCAGACACTCAAATTCTTCGAGAGTGGCATCGTGACTTAACCCATCTTATTGACGGTTTTCGTAACGAAATGGTTGAGTTTTAATTGTAATCATGACAGTTTTAAACGATTAGACTTGAAATATAAATTTTAGAACTTATATAAAATAGTCTAAGCAATGCAAAGTGCATTCAGCATTTTGCCACCATGTGAATCATGGAGGGTATATGTCTATAGAGCAATTGAAAGAATTATTCGGAACACAAGAAGCAATTTTAGAATTGGTGCAACTTGAGAATGGCGAGTTAGCTCTTCGTCACGCTGCATCCGAGGATGAGCCACTTGTGAAAATTCAATTTAATGATGAAGTGAAAGCTTTATTAGGTGATCATATGCCTTTGATTGCCCAACACATGATTCAGGCTGCGTTATTTGCACTTCTCGAAAAACAATCGAATGAATGGCATGCGGAAGTCGTAGATGAAAAACCACAGTTTTATAGCTAAGAAAAAACCGCGCAAATAGCGCGGTTTTTATTTTACTTAGTGAGATGGTGCATGATGATGTGCGATTTCAATTTGATTTAGAATATGATTGCTCATGTTCTTCGCCATTTCTTCCTTCGCGTAATACACTTCACCAATTTCATCTGCACGTATTGCTTCAGCTTCTTCTTTACTTTCTGCACAGATCAAAACTTGAATCTGTGGATTCAGAAGTTTGGCAGTATCTACAATCTTATGAATATCTAAAATATCCATCGGCGAGATAATTAAAAGCCTCGCATGTTGTATATGCGCTTGAATTAATACGCCCGGTTCTGTTGCTGAACCTGATACTGCAGCAATATCTTTTGCACGTAGTTTTTCAACAATTTCTCGATTTTCTTCAGCAATCACCACTTTGATGTTATTTTCCATCAGTGTTTTTGTTAAGCGACGTCCAACTTCTCCATGACCGACCATGACCACTTGATCGCGCAGGTAGTCCTGTGAGACCTCGTCAGGTAACATCGCCAATGGATCACCACTACGCTCAAGCAAACGAGCCAAATGCGAGCGCTCACGAATCCATTTCTGTACGGGTTCAATGGCTGAAAATAAAACAGAATTGAGCGAAATAGAAAATAATGCCCCGGCTAAAATCAAGTTTTGAGCTTCAGGGGTTAATAATCCTATAGATAGACCGAGTGTTGCCAAGATAAAGGAGAACTCACCGATTTGAGCCAGTGAGGCACCTACTGTAAGTGCGGTATTTAATGGATAGCGGAAGAACAAAACCAGCGCCATTGCTGCTAATGTTTTTCCGATCATGATAATGCCAATCACAGCCAGAATATGAAGTGGTTCTTCAACGATAATTGTTGGGTCAAACAACATTCCGACAGAGACGAAGAATAGGATGGAGAATATCTCACGCAGTGGTAACGTTTCTTCTTCAGCACGATGACTGAAGTCAGACTCTTTAACCACCATCCCAGCAAAGAATGCACCTAATGCCATTGAAACGCCAAAAACTGCATACGAACCATAGGCAATGGATACGGCTGCTGCAACCACAGTCAATGTAAATAGCTCGCGAGAACCTAAGCGTACGACAAACTGAATAATTTTAGGGATGAGGCGCTTACCTATAATCAGCATAAAGGCGATAAAGCCCGCAACTTTAAGTAAGGTTATTCCTAAAGTCACAAAGACATTTTGATCTGGATTGGCGCCTTCGAGTGCTGTTCCGCCGAGGAGTACGGCTGTAGCGGGTAATAAAACTAAAGCGAGCACCATAACTAGGTCTTCGACGAGTAGCCATCCCACAGCAATTTTTCCATTGACTGAATCCAATAAGCCTCGGTCACCCAAAGCTTTCAGGAGTACCACAGTACTCGCACAAGATAAGCTTAAGCCAAACACCAATGCTGACCCAAAACTCCATCCCCATAGCATAGAGACGCCAATCCCGAGGATGGTAGCCACTGTGATTTGTAAAATTGCACCAGGGACAGCAATACGCCGAACTTGCATTAAATCTTTCAGTGAAAAGTGCATCCCGACACCGAACATCAAAAACATGACACCCAGTTCTGCGAGTTGATTGGCTAGTGTGATATCGGCGACGATACCGGGGGTTTTGGGGCTAATAATAATGCCGGCAATGAGATAGCCAACAAGAGGGGGTAGACGTAAACGTGCGGCGATAAAGCCAAAAATAAGGGCTAAGCCAAAACCAACCGCAAGCAATATAATTAAATCTACATCATGTGGCACTAATCACCCCTTAAATATTTATAAATTATGAATTGGCTTTTGAGCTGTATAAGCATAAAAAATGCCAAACTGAGATTAAATTTTAACAACCTGAAGAAAAAAAAGGCAAAAAAAACGACCCAATGGGTCGTATTTTTTTAAAGAACTAAAATTATTTGATTTTAGCTTCTTTGAAGATTACGTGTTGACGGATTTTTGGATCAAATTTTTTGATTTCCATTTTTTCCGGCATAGTACGTTTGTTCTTAGTAGTGGTATAGAAATAACCTGTACCAGCAGAAGAAACTAGGCGAATCTTATCACGCATTTTCGTTGCTCCTTAGATCTTTTGACCTTGAGCACGTAGGTCAGCAACAACCTTTTCGATGCCCAATTTGTCGATAATACGCATACCTTTAGTAGTTAGACGAAGACGTACGAAACGTTTTTCGCTTTCTAACCAAAAACGGTGGTGGTGCAGGTTCGGCTCGAACCGGCGCTTAGTTTTGTTGTTGGCGTGTGAGACGTTGTTACCAACGACTGGACGCTTGCCGGTAACTTGGCAAACCTTAGACATGGTGTAACTCCATTGATTTAGCCAACAGCAAACCTGTATGGCCAGTCAAAATAAAACGGATTGAATTCATTCAAGGGGCGTTTTATATCAAAAATACGCTTAAAAGACAAGCGAAATTGATAAAAACAGGGCATGACCTGTTGTGATAGATCATGCCTTGATCATTTAACGAAGAAAGGCTTTACGGATAAGACTAGGGATCGGTCTATTAAACGGAGGCAGTACGTATTTCAAGCTGAATAGCTTTGGAATAGACATGACTGAGCGTTCATTTGATAAACTGAAGAAGCCTTCGGGACCATGGTATCTGCCCATACCAGATGCACCAACGCCACCGAAAGGTAGATCATCTTGTGCAACATGAGTAACAACAGCGTTTTGACCAAAGTGTCCAGAGTGAGTACGTTGCGAAACGTATTCTGCTCGAGCATCGTTAAAGTCGAAATAGTATAATGCAAGTGGACGTGGTCGGTCATTAATAAACTCGATAACTTCGTCTATTTGATCATATTCTAAGATTGGTAAAATTGGACCAAAGATTTCGTTCTTCATAATTTCCATATCAGGGCTGATATTGGTCAGAAGGGTTGGCGCTATTTTACGTACAGAAGCAAGCTCTTCTTTTAATGGGTTAATTTCAGTGACTTGAGCACCATTTTGAATCGCATCTTCTAAGTAACCTTGTAAGCGTTTATTTTGCTTATCGCTCACTATAGAGGTGTAATCTTGGTTGTCACGTAATGTTGGATACATCGTTTTCGCAACGGTTTCAAACTGGTGAATAAACTCTGAAGTTTTACCACGTGGTAGGAAAATATAATCTGGTGCGACACAAGTTTGACCCGCATTCCACAATTTACCGAATGCAACACGCTCCGCGACATCCTTTAAGTCAATTGAAGGGTGCACGATAACTGGTGATTTACCACCAAGTTCTAGAATAACTGGAACTAAGTTTTCAGATGCTGCTTTCATCACAGTCTTACCAACATTGGTAGAGCCTGTGAAGACTAATTTATCAAATGCAAGATGACTGAATGTGTCAGAGATTACGCCACCACCTGTAACAACGGCAACTAACTCTTGTGGGAACGCTTCAGATAAAGCATTTTGTAATACATAGCCAAAGTTACGAGAGGTGCTTGAAACTTTAATCATGGCATGGTTGCCCGCTGCCAATGCACATACTAATGGGCTAATCGCCAATAATAAAGGGTAGTTCCAAGGGGAAATGATACCGACAACACCTAAAGGTTGATACTGAACCCAACCTTTTGCAGGTTGATGTAAAATACCGATATGGCGTTTAGAAGGCTTCATCCACTCTGTTAAATGTTTGCTGTAATATTTGATTTGTTCGAGTGAAGTGAGTAGTTCACCAATTTTCGTTTCAGAAACCGAACGATTACCATAATCTTGGCTAATTGCTTCTGCAATTTGGTCCTGATATTTAATCAAAACTGCTTTAAGACGAGCCAAACGTTCAATACGCTGTTTTGCTGTCGGGTTCGGATAACGTCGATAGGCTGCTTTCTGAAGCGCTAGAAGATCATGTAAATGCTGAACTTCCGATGCTTCAGTCGTCATTAAATTTGTTTTTGTTTGACTGTTCATGACCAGTACCACTAATGTAAGGGTTGATGTGATTTTTATTTTTAGAGTAAATACTCTAAAAGTCAAGTCACTTTTATGTTAGCTTGGGCTAAACGTCATTATTCTTGTTATAGATGGTATTAGGATGTCGCATTCCAAAACGTTAAAAACCAAAGACCGAATCTTGCAAATTAGTTTGCAACTCTTTAACGAACGTGGAGAGCGATCTGTCACAACTAACCATATCGCAGCAGAGTTAGGTATTAGCCCTGGTAATCTCTATTATCACTTTCGTAACAAGCAAGAGATCATTAAAGAGTTGATGGAGCAATATCAGCATGCAACTTTAGAGCTGCTAGCATTGCCAGAAGACCGTGATGTAAATGCCAATGATAAAATCCGATACTTTCAAGTACTCAGTAGTCAGTTATGGGCCTATCGTTTTCTGCATCGTGATGTATATCATTTAACCGAAAATAATGACGACTTTAGAAAAATTTACCCGCGTTTCGCGGGTAAAGTGATGCAACAAGGTCAAAAGATTTACCGAGCCTTCGTCAATGCAGGTCTCATGCAAATGACAGAGTCTGAAATTGAAGCGTTGATCATTAACCTATGGATTGTCCTAACCAATTGGACGAACTTTCTCTATATGTCTGGTCATTTAAAAGATTCCAACCATCTAGATGAAAAGTGGGTTTGGCAGGCACTGCGTCAAATGGTGTTTCTTGAAGGTCCTTATTTACGTGGTGAAAGTCGTCAGACTTATGAGCGCTTGCTTGAAACGTTGGGAACATCTGAATTATTTGCTAGTCTTTCTGCTGATCGAGAAGATTGATTTCAGCAAAGATAATTTGAAAGCATTAAAAAAAGAGTTAGAATACGCGGCTGTTTTTCAATTTAACTGTTAAGTGATATAAATCATCATGAATATGACAACTGCTAACACAGCACGTTTACTGATTACTTGCGAAGATAAACCAGGAATCGTGCAGGCTGTATCGAGCTTTTTGTATCATCAAGGGGCAAACATCACTGCGCTTGATCAATATGCAACAGAAGCTCAGGGCGGGCGTTATTTCATGCGTGTTGAGTTTGAACTCGACAATTTGCAAAGCCGTAAGGAAAATATTCTACAAACTTTCGCCACAAACGTAGCTGAACGTTACAACATGCATTGGCGTCTAGCTTTAGTGTCAGATGTAAAGAAAGTAGGTATTTTGGTATCGAAAGTCGATCATGCCTTGCTTGAACTTTTATGGCGTCATGCACGTGGTGGATTACCTTGTGAAATCACTAAGGTTGTGTCGAATCATGAAGATCTACGTGAGTCTGTGGAAAACTTCGGTATTCCTTTTGAAGTTGTGCCTGTCAATAAAGAGAACAAGCGCGAAGCATATGCAAAAATTGATGAGTTAATGCAAGGTAATGATTTGCTTGTACTCGCACGTTATATGCAGATTCTTGATGAAGAGTTCGTCTCTAAGTGGGAAATGAAAGTGATCAACATTCATCATTCTTTCCTTCCAGCTTTTGTGGGTGCTAATCCTTATAAGCAAGCGTATGAAAAAGGCGTAAAACTGATTGGTGCAACAGCGCATTATGTGACAGCTGATTTGGATCAAGGTCCGATTATTGAACAAGATGTTGAGCGTGTCAGCCATGATTTTACAGTTGATCAATTACGTGAATTAGGTCAAGACGTTGAACGTAATGTCTTGGCGCGTGCTGTTAAGTGGCATTTAGAAGACCGTATCATTGTTGATGGTAATAAAACTGTGGTATTCCAGTGATTTTTAATTAAATATCACTGATTTATTAAGGCATGCATGAGCATGCCTTTTTTATTGATGATCAAAAAAACTCATCAAAACTGCAGAATTAATAGTTGCAAATGAAAACACTTCTCATTTATTATTGGCGTACTTTAATTGTACTAACCGATAAGTTTGATTGAAATCTTCCTTATGAAGACAGCGTCAATGTATATCAGATCATAAATTTTAATGAGCCCATCTCCCATTCCTATGATGCAAAATCCAATCTCAATGAAAAAGAAAGTGCTTACTTCGCTCATTGCAGTGGTGATCGGGCATATTGGTGTTTTATTTGCCGTGAGTCAGATGAAAACACCTGAATTAAAACCTATTGATAAGGATCCAATTAAGGTTCGTTTTGTTCAGATAAAAGAGGATGCGCCACCGCCGCCACCTCCTGTTGAACCTGTGAAACCTCAAGTTCAACCAAAACCAGAACCTAAAGTCGTTGAACCACCTCCTGTGGTTAAACCCAAAGTCATTGCTGAAAAGCCTAAACCTGTCGAACAAAAAGCAATTGTTCAAGAAGATAAATTAGAAAAGCAAAAGCAGGAACAACAGCGTTTAGAGCAAGAACGTAAAAATCGTGAGTTGCTTGAACAGCAGCGACGTGAGCAAGCATTGCGTGACCAACAGCTACGTGAGCAACAAGAACGTGAGCGCTTGGAAAATGAAAGACGCGAACAAGAACGTCGTGAGCAGCAAGCACGTAATACACCAAAGAATTTAAGTATTGGGCAAATATCATGGTCTCGTACACCGAAGCCATCATATACCAACCGAGATTTACAAGGTTCTGATCGTACTGTTGTAGTATCGATTGAAGCGGACACTAACGGTAATGTAGTGAATGCCAGAATCACAAAATCAAGTGGAATTGATTCGCTTGATCAAAAGATTTTACGCTCGGTGCGTAATGCAAAATTCAGACCTTATAAGGAAAATGGCGTGGCTTATCCGTTTAGAGCGGAACAACCATTTGAACTTAAGTTGAATTCTAACGGCTAACTTTTATTAGGAGTTCGAGTATGAACTTTTCAGTTTATTGGCAACATGCTGATGCAGTCAGTAAGACGCTTTATTTCGTTTTACTCGCAATGTCTATTGCGACATGGACAATTGTCGTTTTACGTGTGATGGGAACACGTCAACTGAAAGAAGTTGCTTATGCTCAACTCTCTAAAGCATTAGCAGGATTGAAAGCAAAACTCGCTCCTTTGGGATTTGAACAACGTAAAGCTGTTGCTGAGCAAGCTTTATTGCGTCAGATTGCTTTGGAAAAAGCATCTGCTGAAAAAGGTGTTGCTGTACTCGGAACAATTGCCTCACTTGCACCATTTGTAGGGCTATTTGGTACAGTATGGGGAATCTTCCATGCATTGGTTGCAGTAGGTAAAAGCGGTCAAGCAGGACTTGCACAAGTTGCAACCCCTGTGGGTGAAGCCCTGATTATGACTGGTATTGGTCTAGCAGTAGCTATTCCAGCAGTGATCGCATACAACATTTGTATTCGCTTTAATCGTACATTAAGTAATGAACTACAAGATCATGCTCACAGTCTTTTAATCGACACGATGCTGCAACAAGATTCTTCTGCGCAAAAAGTTGAAGTGAAAGCGACTCAAGAAAGTTACGTTGGAGGTCAAGCTTAATGGCTTTTCAATTGGGTGAAGACAACGATACAGGCATGACGGAGATGAACCTCATCCCGTTAATTGACATTATGTTGGTTTTGATGATCATCTTCTTGGTGACAGCGACCGTTGCTAACCCATCAATTCCATTAACTTTACCAAAAACGACAGCGGATATCATTGATCCGCCACCTGAATCGATTCAAGTAAGCATTAACTCACAGGGTGAGATTGCATGGGATTCAGAAATTATCAGCTTAGATGAATTGCAAAAAAGATTTAACGATGCCGGTGGTTCAGCACAACAACCGACAATTATTCTTAAAGCAGATAAAGAATCACGTTACGATACTGTTGCTCAAGTGATGTCACGTGCAAGCGAAGCCGGGCTTGCTGACATTGCCTTTGCCACAGATAATTAACTGATTAACATGAGAAAAGCGACCATAAGGTCGCTTTTTTTATACCTGTATTAGTCTTTGAGTAAACCTTCAAATTTAGAGCGAAGCTTTAAAAGTTTTGGTGGGATACTAAAATTGCAGTAGCCCTGAGTCGGGTTACGAGCAAAGAAATTTTGATGATATTCTTCAGCAGGGTAGAAGGTCGGTACTGAGCTTAGTTCTGTAACAATATCTAAACCTTCTGCTTTTAACTGTTGAATCGCTTTCTCTGCAATCTGGCGCTGTTCTTCATTAAAATAATAAATGACAGAGCGATATTGCGTACCTATATCATTACCTTGGCGATTGAGTGTGGTTGGATCATGTGTTGCAAAAAATACATCAAGCAATTGAGCAAAGCTAATTTGACTTTCATCAAAATCCACTAAAACCACTTCTGCGTGATGGGTGTCTCCTTTGCAAATGTCCTCATAGCTTGGATTGGCCGTATACCCACCCGCATAACCACTCACGACTTTAGTGACACCTTTGAGTTGAAGGAAAACTGCTTCAACACACCAGAAGCATCCGCCACCGAGCAAAGCTTGTTGCATGGGATTCACCTTATTGAGTTGCAATGACTGAAATAATGGGGTGTAGAATGAAAAAAGCAACCAGTGAAATGGTTGCTTAACTGTTAACGCGGTTGTATTGCAGACTCATACTGCAATACTGGATTACCATTCTCATCGAGTAGGCGAAGCGTTTTGTCATAGACTTGGAATGCCGCGACTTTTGCCAAGGCAGCATTATAGCGATTTGCAAGTTCTTGAGTATTCACACACATCATTTGTGTAGTTGCAACTTCACTCAAGCTAATTTTGTCAGCTTTAATGCTATATGCACCCATAAAACGGTTACAACCATCTGCACCACTCAAACGACTAGATGCTGCATCAAATTGAATACTTGGAACATTGTGTGCAGTAGGGTCGGTCTTAAATTCTGTTGCGCCAATATGTGTCAAAATCCAAGTTTTATTTTGCAATTGATTAAGTGCTTGTTGTTGCTTTTCAGCAGATGGTGTTGTGGTACATGCTGTAAAAAGTAATGCTGAGCCTATAACGGATACGGCTAAAAGTTGTTTTAACATATGAAATGCCCCTGTGTTATTTCTTTCTAATGTAAATTAAATTCAAGTCAATTTTATGTATATCAACTGATACGCTAAGGTGCAAGCTCTGGCTGACTCTGAGGGAGACCCAGACGAATCAATTTTGAATAATTTTCACTACTTTGATATTTAAATTGATTAAATTGGTCTGTTCTTGGGTTGACATGTGCCTTGTTGTACCATGTTTTGATATCCCAATGATGTTGTAATGCCCCTAAGTCATACAGATAATTAGGTAAATAACCTGAGGCTAATAATCGGTAGTCCACTGGCAGTTCATGTTTGGAAATCGCTTGAACCATATCAAAAACCAAAGTGGTGCAGTTACTGGTCAAGGTGTTATACCATTTTGGTTCTTGACTAAGTTTATCTGCTTGCTCTAAATATTCCTCAAATAAAGCTTTCATTTCAGCAGCTTCCATGTTGATTGGGAAAAAATAGACCTGCTCATTACGTACATTGCTACGTGTATAAATAATGTCTTTCTCGTCAGCAGCAACTAAACTGACTTCGTACTTTCTAAAAAAACCACCAATAGCAGAAAACTCTTCATCTTTTTCTTTGCGAATTTCAATCGAAAAGGTCAGTGGTTTAGAGTTTTTGAAATCAAAGCTGACTAAAGTGTGGGCGATTTGTGGTCCCATCCAATATGAAGTAATGATGTTAATGCCACTGATTTGATTCAAATCAATTTGACGTGTTTCCCAGCGTTCTTGATAGGTTCCGTCTTCATTCCATGCAAAATTACGCACATTGTGTAAAGTGACCCAATCACCTTGACGTTCATAATTGAGAATTCTTGCGACTTCAGGATTCCACTCACGGTCTTGTTTGGCAGGGATACTAAAATACCAAACTAAACTGAACGCAAAAAAGACAATGTATAAGACAACATCTTTACTACGGCTGAAAAAATGTTGTGTTGCATATATGCCTAAAACACTTAAGGCAAAAGCGACCCAAAAGCCAATGATAATACGACTGACTAACCAGCCAAATGGCTCTTGAACCCATAAGGCCATACATAACCAAATTGAAGAGAAGATGACAAATAAACTAAATAGGGAGTGAAAAGCTCCCTTTGCAAGCGCAAGAATAAACTCTCTTTTACCGATGTTATGCATTGTTATTGGCTATATGTAAGAAAGCTTTATTTTTGGTAGGTTGCGAACTCAAATGCAATATTTGTTTTGTCATCAATGTGTTGCTCTGATGCCACTTTTTTAAATTCAGGTGGAATCTCAGGATAATGAGCATCACCTTGAACGTCTAATTCAACATGCGTGAGTTCTAAGCGATCCGCAATAGAGATCGTTTGGCTAAAAATTTCTCCACCACCTATGATAAAAATAGATCCAGGCTTTTCTGAAGCTTTTACATCATGGACTGCCTGCTCAAGTGCACTCTCGATTGTATGCGCGATTTTTGTTCCTTCAAATTGCCATGACGTATCTCGTGTAATGACCCAATTTACACGTTTAGGAAGCGTTCTACCCATAGACTCAAGTGTTTTACGTCCCATCACCACAACACCACCTTGGGTAATTTCTTTAAAATGTTTGAGATCAGCTGAAATATGCCATGGCAAATCATTTCCTTTGCCAATACAACGTTGCTGATCCATTGCAACGACGTGTACGACTTCTAAACCTTGAAATGCCATGATTATTCTTCCAGCGAATATGAGTTAAAGAGGGAAATGTAAAGTTGGATCACGATTAGTATCAACTGTGATCCCAAAAGACATTAGTTAAAATCAAACCGCAACAGGTGCTTTAATTGCAGGATGCGATTCGTAATTTACGATTTCAATATCTTCAAATTTGAAATCAAAAATATCTTTAATTTCGGGATTCAGTTTGAGTTGGCACAATGGAAGTGGTTCACGTGTTAATTGAAGTTGTGCTTGCTCGAAATGATTGGCGTAAAGATGAGTATCACCACCTGTCCAAACAAAATCACCGACTTCTAGATCACAGACTTGCGCAATCATATGGGTGAGAAGTGCATAACTTGCAATATTAAATGGAACGCCAAGAAAAACATCAGCACTACGTTGATAAAGCTGACATGATAATTTTCCATCCTGAACAAAAAACTGGAAAAGCGTGTGACAAGGAGGGAGTGCCACTTGTCCAGCTTCTTTTGGGTTCCAACCTGATACGATTAAACGACGGGAGTTTGGATTGGTTTTAATTTCATTAATTAACCATTTGATTTGATCAAAACCATCTTGCTCGTATAAACCATCGTCTTTTTTAGTTGCACCAAAGTTACGCCATTGGTGTCCATATACTGGACCTAGCTCTCCTTCAGGACGTCCAAAACGAGCAGTCTGCTCAGCTGTCGACCATTCATCCCAAATTGTAACTTTATGATCTTGCAGATATTTAACATTGGTATCACCTTTAAGGAACCAAAGTAATTCAATCACGATTGAACGGAAGTGAACTTTCTTTGTGGTCAGTAGAGGAAAACCTTTAGAAAGATCAAAGCGCATTTGATGACCAAATACAGAACGAGTACCTGTACCAGTACGGTCACCTTTATCACCGCCATTGTCGAGGATATGTTGTAGTAGGTCTAAATACGCTTTCATAAATGTCCTGATCGATTTGAATGTGGCATTTGAAGAATAAACCAATGCCAAAAATTTCATTGGCATCAGTTTATACTAAAGCAGCATGCATTTTAATATCTTCCTTACGGAATAGACTCTTTGAAAGCGAGTAATTAAAGAAATAAGAAAGCACCCTTTAGGGTGCTCTCATTTAACACAAAATTTTAGGGCTTAAACAGTTTTGTGTCCTGTATGTACAGTATGAATTAAATCGCTTAGGTCATAACCAATGGATTGAGCATATGCTAGATACGCTTGCTTGATAGATTCATTTAACACAGGTTCACGGTGCAGAATCCAAAGATATTTTTGATTAGGTTCACCGACTAAAGCAGTTTGATAATTTTCATCGATCTTAAGTACCCAATAATCACCCTTAGTGAATGGAATCCAACGAAATCCTTCAGGCAAAAAGCTGACTTCTAATTTGCCATGTTCAGCATCTACAACTGTGGCTTCGCCAATAGACTCATCCAGTTCTTTGTTGCCATCAAGACAACGATTTTGAACACGTACAGTTCCATCGCTGTTTAAGGTATAGACTGCCGAAATATCCGTACTGTCTTCAGGTTGATGCTTCATTGGTAAGCGTGCAATCTCATACCAAGTACCTAAATAGCGTTCAAGTTGGAAGTTAGATACGGTCGTTAAATTTTGACTCATTATGATTTACTCCATTTAATCTAAATTAGATACATCCTTTGAGTATAGGCACAGTTTTGGAGTAGAAATAATACTGTTCTGTAGCAAAGCGTTAAGTGAGTGTGATTAATTTTATATTTATTTTCATTTGCTTAGTTGTTTTGAAATTCAGCGGGGTGTACGAGATGCATATAAACTCACTACGAATAATCCCACTGCGCTATAACCCATGAGTTGTACAAAAAGTGCAAAAAACTCTCTGCTATTTTGAAAGTTCAGCGCTGAAAGCATGAAGATAAAAAATACAATCAAGATGAAAGGACTAAAAGCATAATATGCTTTCAGCTGATGCTTTAGACGCTTAGATTGGATCAAAACATGATGAATAATGTGTAGACTTAAGCCTAAACATAAGCTCATTAGTGTCGATAGAAAATCAAGTTTTTTAATTTCAGCTGTCAACAGAATCACTACACACGTTGATATACAAATGATCAATTTAATCGTGCGTGTGCATCGTTCCGAATACCAGAAATTTAACATAATGACGTTTTAATGCTGATGTTGATGAAGTAGTGACAGTGGAGAAAATAAGCAAATAGATAAAGCCATAAATCCTAATCCTTGAGCACCAGGTAAAAGAATTTCTCCATCCTTTGCATGTATGAAAATTAAGGCAAGTAGCAGAGCGATAGGAATCCAAGTAAATAATCGGTACATCAACCCTGTTGGATGGTGTGAAGCGAAATGAATTTTACAGTAACGGCAAATAAGAAAAACGATACCTGTGCCCACAAACATTAAGATCGCATCGAAGTTAAGCGGTTGCATCCAATATAACGTAGCGGTAGCACTCGTAATCAAAATAAAAAATAAAGCTTTGTGTTGTATTGAAACTTTAGGATCAAACCAAAACTCGAGCATAGTAATCTGAATCAAAGTAAATAAGTCAAAACTCTAGCACAAAAAAAGGTGAACAAGATGTTCACCTTTGAGGGCATGATTTACTTATTTGCCATTATTTTGTAGAGGACCCCAGTCATATACTTTCTTTTGGTAGGCATACCAAAGCATCCATAGCCCGATGAGAATCATTGGAACTGTAAGGAATTGTCCTTTGCTCATCCATCCGATAAATAATTGTCCATTATCTGGCTCACGGAAGAATTCAACTGTGAAGCGAGCGATGCCATATCCAATTAAGAAGAGGGCAGAAACAGCCATGCGTGGACGAGGTTTAGAACTAAACCACCACAGAACAATAAAAAGAATCAAACCCTCACAGAGTGCTTGGTAAAGTTGGGATGGATGTCGTACGAGTTGTAAAGGATCTGTAGGGAAAATCATACCCAATGCGAAATTTGGATCTGTGACTTGTCGGCCATAAAGTTCGCCGCCAATAAAGTTGCCAATACGACCAAACATCAGACCTGTTGGAACACATGGGGCAATAAAATCCAGTGTTTGGAACCAAGTCATTTTGTATTTTTTACACCACAATAACATGGCCAACATGACACCTAAGAAGCCGCCATGGAAGCTCATGCCACCTGTCCAAACTTGGAATAACCATATCGGATTTGCAAGGAATTGATCAAAACCATAAAAGAACACATAGCCTACTCGACCACCAATCACGACACCTAATGCACCGTAAAAGATGAGATCAGAGACCATGTCTGGTGTCCATCCTCGTTGCTTAGCACGGAATGTTGCCAAGCCCCAAGCAAATAAAAATGCGAGTAGATACATGAGTCCATACCAGTGAACTTGTAATGGACCCACAGATATTGCCACTGGGTCAATAGAAGGATAGGTCAGCATTGCTTTTCCTTTATATTATGTTTTGTGTCGATTCTAACGGAAAGACTGAAAAAATGTTGTACATTCAATGTGTAAAGTTCTAAGGATGCAACGATGTGTATTGTAGCAATCGCATGGCAAGTGTTGGATGAAACACCATTATGCTTAATTTCAAATCGGGATGAGTTTTATCACCGACCTGCTTCACAAATTCATAAGTGGGAAAATAGCCCAATTATTGCAGGTCAAGATTTACAATCTGGTGGGACATGGATGGGGATTACTGCTGCAGGGCGTTGGGCACTTGTGACAAATTACCGTGATGCAAATGATAAGAAGGAATATCCAACTTCAAGAGGACATATCATTCAGCAATATCTGGAATCCGATTTAGCACCGATCCGATTCGCCCAAGAATTAGAAAAAAAGCAATGTGATTACGCTGGATTTAACCTTTTTATCGGAACCTCTGATCAAGCGGTTTATATGAGTAATCGTGGTGAATCTCCACAAGTGCTTGCCAAAGGTGTATATGTGGTTTCCAATGGTGTATTAAGTGATCCATGGGAAAAAACCAAACATTTGCGTAAACGCTTCACACAAGAGTTCTTACCATTATTGCAATTAAATCCCAATGCTCAAAAAGCGTATGATTTAGAGTACGCCGTTTGGGATATCTTACAAGATGAAAGAAAAATTGATTTAGACTTATTACCTCAAACGGGCATATCAGTGGAAATGGAGCAGCTGTTATCTTCTACTTTTATACAAAGCCCGATATATGGAACACGATGCTCAAACTACCTGTTGTTGAAAAGAAACCAATGGACTTGGCTTGAAAAAACGCAGCAAGGTGAACATCAGAATCACATAGTCAAAATTGATCTGAATCTCTCAAAAAAAATGCCGACATCGTAGTCGGCATTTTCTATTTCAATGTTTGAATTAAGCAGCAGGAGTGTTTTCTTTCTTTTCTAGACTTTCACCAACAATCTCGCCACCATCTTTACGTGTAATCACGACCGTCGCAGAGCGAGGACGTGTACCTTTACCACCGCTGATAGTGTTGCTGTGATTTGCAGGCCAAGTGCCACCTGGATGCTGAACATTCACAAAAATAGCTTTATAGTCTGGTGTCATCGTTACACCTGTAATTTCACAGCCTGAAGGGCCTGTTAAAAAACGACGTAACTTTGAATCATCAAGCTGTGCGCCAGCAGGAGTAAGTTGAGTGGCATTATTTGAACCAGCATTTGCAGAAGTCACTTTACCATCACTTACTTGACCTGGAAGTGCAGCGAGCATCATGCAATTCGTTTCATCTGTATAAGCGCCATCATCAGTCTGTACCCACAAGACACCACGTGGATCAAACCATAGGCCATCTGGACTTGAGAAATCATTTGCTGATGTGAGTCCAGATAGGTTTACACCCGGAAGTGAATCTTCTTCTGCGCCAAATAAGAAGATATCCCATACAAATGTTTTTGCTGTAACAGTATCACCAGTTTCACGGAAACGAATAATATGTCCGTTGATATTCCCGCGAGGACTACCACCTTTATCATTATCAGCATAATTACGAGGGTTGGCAGCATCAATCGTATGCTCACTTCCACGTAATGAGTTATTTGTTAAGGTGACATAAACCTCACCATTCTCTGGGTTTACGGCAACCCATTCTGGACGATCCATTTTGGTTGCACCAACTGCATCACCTGCTAAACGGGCATTTACCAATACATCAGCTTGATCTGTAAATTTGTATTTTGAATAACTAGCAATTAATGGATTGGAGATATTGAGTTCAATCCACTCACCAGACGTCTTTTGAGTTGCTTCATTAAAGTTAAATTTAGCAACATAGAATTTACCGTTATTCATATATTTATCGCCAGCAGCATAACCACCGTTGATATCTTTAGGGTCCCAAACCGCATCTGAAACAAATTTATAGATATATTCGCCTTGAGAGTCATCCCCCATATAGAAGGCTAGTGGTTGCCCAGGAATGGCACGACTGACACGACAATCTTCATGTGCAAAACGTCCAAGAGCTGTACGTTTTACTGGGCGTTGACGACCATCAAACGGGTCAATTTCAACAATCCAACCAAATGTATTTGGTGAGTTTCTAAAATCTTGAGTTGCAGAAGATGCAGAGACTTTAGTTAACCAGCGCTCATAAACATCTTGAGGGAACAGTTGTGCTTGAACTGTGTGCCACTTATAAGAACTATTTGAAGCAATTTTATAGCGTTTTAACGACTCCAAATCCTTTTCAGAACGATCTTTATCATCGCGAGTAAAGTATTGGTTAAAGTTTTCTTCAGTGGTTAAGTATGTGCCCCAAGGCGTATAACCGTTACCACAGTTATTGATCGTACCTAATGTAAATGTGCCTTCTGGACTGATCTTGGTTTGTACCAATTCATGCCCTTTTACAGGACCAGCGAAATCGATCGGTGTTGCAGCTGTAATTCGACGGTTGAATACAGAGCGTTTGTTTAGAGTGACTTGTTGAGTTGTAGGATTTTTTTGTACTTCAATCACTGAAACGCCGTGACAGTTGATTTCACGTAATGCTTCATCTTCAGAACGAATATCCGCTGAAATGGTATTATTCGCTGGATGCAAAATCGCTTTGTTATCTACATATTCGTGGTTGAGTACCAGTAAACCTACATTTGACTCATTTTGATCATAACGACTATTTTTCATGCCGAAATATGTCATACCGTCATGACATTCGCCTGAGCGCATGGTAAATGAAGCACCACTCGGAATATTATCTGCATCCCATTCAGGCATACCTTCAAAAAGCGGGTCTCCTAGTGCATAAATAACACGTGCTTCATATCCTTCAGGCACTGTGAATTCATTTTTAATATTTTTATCAACCGCTTTAAATGTTAGTTCAGTTGGCGTTTTTGATTTGTCGAATTCAGGTAGAGAAGGATTTGAGTTGTTATTGTCATTGTCGTCACTGTTACAGCCTGCTACTGAAGCCGCTACTGTCAATGCTACTGCACCACCAGCAGTCTTCTTAATGAGATCTCTACGCGTAATTTGCTTTTCAAGTAAATGGTGAAATTCTGGATTCCCCGAATCATTGCTATCGTAATCATCGTTAAAAGGTGTTAAATCAGTCATGTTCGTTCCTAGCATCTTGCTTGGTAGTTTTTAGCGTCACAAACAACTTAATGCGGAATCATGACAATCAAGTGATAGATTTATGTCAGTTGAATTAAGCTTTTATTTAAAGAGTATGAAAAAGGCGAGTCTTCAGACTCGCCTATGTGTAAAAGGGTCAAGATATCAAAGTACTGACTTTGCTCTTCTGTTTTCGAGTAATTTTCCAAACAAAAGTCCCAATTCAAATAACATCCACATTGGTATCGCTAACATAATCATCGAGAGTGCATCAGGTGGCGTCACAAACATAGAAACGAAGAAACAACCTACAATAATAAAACGTCTTTTTTCAACCAATTGTTCTGTGGTAACGACCCCAATCATAATGAGTAATAAAGTCACAATTGGAATTTCAAAAGTTAAACCAAAAACCAAGAATAATTTTAAACAGAAACTCAGATAGCTATTAATGTCAGTCATGGGTGCAACCGTTTCAGGTGCAACGCTAATGAAAAAATGTAAAATCGAAGGGAGGGCTATAAAGTAAGCAAAAGCAACACCTGCATAAAATAATGTAATACTTCCGATGAGTAATGGTAGAGCTAAAGCTTTCTCATTTTTATAAAGCGCCGGTCTGACAAAAGCCCATATTTGATAAATGATAAATGGCATGGCGATCATTAGAGCAACGAAGAAGTTTAACTTAAATGGTGCCATAAATGTCGCGGTGACATCAGTTGCAATCATTGATGAATTTATTGGGAGTTGAGCTCTAAGAGGCTCAGACATCATTTGATAGCTTTGATTTGCAAATGGTAATAAACAAAAGAATAAAACGAGAATGACCCCAACTATTCTAAATAAATATTTTCTTAAAATAATAAGATGCTTGGTTATTGGCATTTCTTCAAGCTGAGGATTTTCCTCATTTGAAGAGATGATATTTGGCAGAGTATTGTGACTCATACTGCCTCCGCTAAGACTACATACGGTTTATTGTGTTGCGCCGAATTTTGAATATGAATAAAACTTTGCTTAGGTGTAGCGTGTCCTCTAAAAGGAACTGCTGTACTTTGCTGAACGTTTAAATACACATAAACAGGGCTTGTTTCAGAGCGAACCTGTTGATGGATAGGTGGATTTAAATATTCATCGCTTAATACTGTGTGTTTTTCAATTTCCTGCATTTGCGCTTTCATTTTTTCTTCTAATTCTTGAATGCGCTTCATTTCAGTCTGCATTTGTTCTTTAAGTTCAGACATTCTTAGTTCACGATCAATATCATTTTGTACATTGCTGACCATACGTTTAATTTTGCCATACCATTTACCAGCAAATCGCGCACCCTCAGGAAGCTTTTCAGGTCCAAGAACAAGCAATGCAATGATGCCAAACATTAATAGTTCAGCCATACCAATATTCAGCATTACTGTTACCTACCTTTAATGTTTCGCTGTTGAATTCAAATCATGAGATGTTTGATGTTCAATCGTGCGTGGTTCTTTTAATTGAGCAGATGTGCTCTGGTCTTCGTCATCCTTAATTGATTTTTTAAAATCTTTAACCGCACCACCAACATCTTTACCCAAATTTTTTAGCTTAGACGTACCGAACAAAAGTAAAACGACAATTGCGAAAATAAGTACGTGCCAAATTGATAATCCAGCCATGATATATTCCTTATTGAAAATGATCTTGAATGATTTCAACAGTTCTTTATGACAGCAAGTTGACGGAATTATTTCAGTTTGAAGTCATGGCTTTCTTATGTGTGCAAGAGACTTATCCTGAAGTGAAATAGATGTTGTGCTAAGATGAGAAAAAATCTATTTCATATTTAATATGGTTCTTCTACTCCCACTAGTCTCCTTTCTTATCGGCTATTTTGGCGTAGAATATTTAAAAAAAATTCGTCCCTTTATGGCGATGTTGTTGGCGAAAGTGCTGATTCCTCTCATCATTATTTACAATATGGTGTTTTATCAAGAGGGTAGTATATGGTTGATGTTATTTAGTTTTATCGCTTCATTTTTGCTGTATTTATTTGTTTATTACCGTACAAAAGACAAATTAGTCTCCTTATGTTCCAGTTACCTCAATATGGCTTGGCTGGGCTTTCCATTTGCATTCGCTATTTTTGGTGCGCAAGCATCTAGTCCTATGGTTGCACTTTATGTCGGAGGCTCTATTTTTGGTAATATTTGTGCAGTGACCGTATTAAGTGCTGAAAAGCAGTCTGCGATGGAGATTTTGAGAAAATTGACTTTCTCTCCACCGATTTTAGCTTTATTAGTTGCTGGTTTTCTTTCGTTATGGAATGTTAGTCATTTTCAGCAGAATGCAATGATTCAATCATTGTATATATTGGATAAGTGGTTAATGACCTTTACAGGGATGTGTATCCTTGGGATGTGGTTATCTCAAGTAAAAATTCACTTGTCCGACTTAATTGAAAGTTTAAAACTTGCTTTGATTAAATTTTTATTTGGTTTAGTGTGCTGTGCGGTAGCCTATTTGCTTCTACCGATTCCTCACGAACTGGTTATTATTGCGCTGATGTCTATGTTTTTTTTATTGCCACCCGCAGCGAATATTGTTGCTTTAGAAACACATTATTCAGGAACAGGCGTTTCAGCCCAATATATCGCAGCGGGTACCATCGTAAGTTGCATGACAATTGGTTTATTTGCCATGGTTTATCATGGACTGATCGTTTAGTTCGTTTCGAGGCTTGCTTTGAATAACTGCATGGCTTGACCACGATGACTGATCTTATTTTTTTCTTCTTTGGTCATTTCAGCGCTACTAATATTGAGTTCAGGTAGCCAAAACAGTGGGTCGTAGCCAAAACCATTTTTGCCACGTGCTACTTCCAAAATTTCACCTTTCCAGATTCCTTGGAAAATCTGAGGTAAAGGATCTTCAGCGTGTTGAACTAAGGCGAGTACACACACAAACATCCCTTCAATCACGTCACCATTGTTACGTAATGGTGCTAAATCCGCCAGTAATTTAGCATTATTGGCAGCATCATCGCCATGCTCACCAGCATAACGTGCAGAGTAAATACCAGGAGCACCACCAAGTGCAGGGACGCAAATACCTGAGTCATCTGCTATAGCTGGTTTACCCGAAATCTTAGAGGCATGTCGTGCTTTGATAATGGCATTTTCTACAAAACTTAACCCATCTTCCACCGCATCCTCAATGTTCAGTTGTCCTTGAGGCACAACGTTAACAGGGAGTTTTAATTCTTCAAATAACTTTTCGAATTCAGCTATTTTCCCTTTATTGTTGCTCGCTAAAACCAAAGTACCTTGATCTAACCAATCTTTAGACGCCATGTTGAATCACTTTCTGTTTCAAATTTGAAGCTATTCTAACGGATATTTGCGATGATACAGATGAACTCATCTTTAAAATAACCAATCATTAAACATGACAAATTTAAATAGCATTCATATTCGTCAAGCCGAGATCGCTGATGCTGAAAATATTGCATCCTGTATTGCTTTAGCTTTGAATTACTTTGATGAAATGCCAAAAAGTAAGTCCCTATTTTCAAAAGAAGCTCTTGTATCGCACATCAATCATCAAGAGATAAAATACTTTGTTGCAGAATTAAAGCAGTCGCTTGTGGGGGTGATTGCTTACAAACAACCCGCCCATATTTTTCATTTTTTTGTTCATCCAAATCTACAATTTCAAGGCGTTGGAACTCATTTATTTAATTATGTGTTAGATCAATTAACTCAAACGGATATCCAACAGATAACAGTCAATGCGCATATAGGGGCTGTTCATTTTTATAAAAAATTAGGTTTTACTTCACAGAGTGAAGTGGAAATATTCGAAGATATGAAATTCATAAGAATGAAGAAGATGATCGAATAAAAAAAGCACCGATAGGTGCTTTCTTCAAACTTATAAGCGTAATTAACGGCTTTGAATCCATTGATCAGCACGGTCACGTGCAGTACGAATTTGTTCTGGTGTCAGGTTGGCAGCCAAAGCCGTCTTTTTCGTCTCAGACATATTGATCACTTTATTATCTAACATGCCATCACGTGTAGAAAGCTCATACCATTGGTAAGCACCCATATAGTTTTTCTTTTGCTCTTCCATAACGGCTAAATTGAAGCTTGCACGATTGTCACCATGACTTGCTGCTTTTTCGAAGTATTGGCGAGCTAAGGTTTCATTTTTAGCAACACCAATACCGTCAGCATACATACGACCCACATTCAGCTGAGCAGATGAAATACCTTGATCGGCTGCTGCCTTATACCAAACGAAAGCTTGCTTTAGGTCTTTAGCAACATCTTTACCATGTTGATAATGTGTTGCCAGATAAAACTGGGCAGCCGGTTGACCTGCTCGAGCAGCTTTTTGGAGCTCAGATACAGGCATACGTGAATACTGTGCAGCTAGTGCAGAAGTTGATGGTTGTTGAGGTACATAATCTGCATGAACTTGGAAACTCAACAACCCTAGAAATAATGAAGTACCTAAGAATAACTTTTTCATAGAGCGCTCACTCGATAAATCGCGACCTCGCCAAACAAGTTCGGGATATGCTTGCTGAGCAAACTCCCTTGTTGATTCCCATTCACGGCTAAACGGTCAATAATTTTAATTTGATTCTCAGCACAAAGTGCTTCGAAATCCTTAAACGTGCACAGATGGATATTTGGAGTGTTATACCACATATAGGGTAAGGCATCCGAAACAGGCATTTTCCCTTTTAAAGCAAGGAAAGAGCGTGTTTTCCAGTGTGCAAAGTTAGGAAAAGTAATAATTGCTTGTTTCCCAACACGCACCATATCGCGCAAAAGCACATCAGGTGCATCTACAGCTTGCAAAGCTTGTGCCATGACAACATAGTCAAATGACTGGTCTGCAAAGCGTCCCAAACCGAGGTTCAAGTCTTGTTGGATGATATTTAACCCTCGACTGACTGCAATTGCAATCTTTTCTTGATCGATTTCTAATCCGTATGCACGAATGTTGTGCTTTTTGCTCATATGAGCCAGTAACTCACCATCGCCACAACCAAGATCTAAAATGCTTGAATCAGGTTTAATCCATTTTTCTGCAAGCTTCTGATCAATACGCATTACACGGTCTCCTTAGGGGTTGAAGCAAGATGGTCTACACCACCTAAGAAAGCCCTTAAAGTTTTGACATATAAAGGGATAGGAAACAAGAACGAGTCATGACCTTGTTCTGCATCAATATCAACATAGCTCACAGGCTTATGATTGGTAATCAATGCATCCACAATCTCAACAGATCGGGAAGGAGAGAATCTCCAATCCGTAGTAAATGAAATCACAAGGAATTTACATTTTGTATTCGACATTGCTTTAACTAAAGATTGTTCATACTCACGAGAAGGATCGAAGTAATCCAAAGCTTTAGTCATGATCAAGTAGGTGTTCGCATCAAAGTTACGACTAAATTGTTCACCTTGATAGCGAAGATAACTTTCAACTTGGAATTCAACATCGAAACCATACATGAATTTGCCAGATTTTAAATCACGACCAAATTTTTGTTTCATGGCTTCTTCAGAAAGGTAGGTAATGTGACCTACCATCCGCGCTAGAATAAGACCACGTTTAGGATAGCTGTCTTTTTCTAAATAGCGACCATGATGAAAATCAGGATCAGACAAAATGGATTGGCGCGCGACCTCATTAAACGCGATATTTTGCGCTGAAAGTTTAGGTGCACTGGCAATAATGACACAATTATTTAATCGGTCAGGATAATCTACAGACCACTGAAGTGCCTGCATGCCTCCCAAAGAGCCACCAATAATAGAGTGCCAAACAGTGATACCGAGACGATCAGACAGCATTGCTTGAGTTTTAACCCAATCGCGCACGGTCACTAATGGAAAGTCTGGACCATAAGGACGATTTTCATTTTCAGGATTTGGGGAGGTTGGTCCTGTTGATCCGTTACAACCACCAATATTGTTTAATGCCACCACAAAAAATGTATTGGTATCAATTGCTTTGCCTGGCCCAATACAAGCATCCCACCAACCTGCTTTTTTATCATCTTCATGGTGATAACCAGCAGCATGATGATGACCAGAAAGCGCATGGCAGATCAAAATTGCATTAGATTTATCTGCATTGAGTGTGCCATAAGTTTCGACCATCAATTCGAAACGTGGTAAAACGCGGCCACATTCTAATGCGAGTGGTTCTTCAAATTGGAACTTTTGTGGAACAACAATGCCCACTGAGTCAGCTGGAAAAGACACAGGATAAATTCGCCTAAAATCTTAAGTATGAATAAATAAAAGGATACCACTTGAGGGTATCCTTCTAAAGTCATTTTCGTGCTAAATATTATTGCTAATATTTATACTGCCGCAGCGATCACTTGATCTGTGCTCAAAACACCTTGATCAATTAAACGATTTGTACATGCAATAATTCCTTCAATAGATGAAGTCACGATGTTGTCATGTACACCAGCACCGAATGCTGATTTACCTGTACCTTTGACTTGAAGTTCAATTAGTGCCAACGCTTTAGCATTTGCACCAGAACCAATGCTACGTTCTTCATAGTTCACAACATCGATTGGCAACTGTAAAGCATCTAAAATTGCAGAGATTGGTCCGTTGCCTTCACCACGTAGATGTTGAACTTGACCACCGACTTCAATATCTAATTCAATGACTTGATTGCCATTTTCATCAGATAATCGATAGTTTTTCGCGACATAATGTTTATCTTTCTGATTTACATATGTACTTTGGAATAAACTCCAAATTTGCTCAGCAGAAACTTCTACGCCTTCTTCGTCAGCTACCTGTTGCACGACTTGCGAGAACTCAATTTGTAAGCGACGTGGTAATACGACGTTGTAGTTCGACTCTAACAAGTATGCGATACCACCTTTACCTGATTGTGAATTGACACGAATGACTGCGTCATAATCACGTCCCAAATCTTTAGGATCAATTGGTAAGTAAGGCATGTCCCAAATTTCTTCGTTTTTCTGGAACTCAAAGCCTTTTTTAATCGCATCTTGGTGTGAGCCAGAAAATGCAGTAAATACTAAATCACCCGCATATGGATGACGTGGATGAACGGGTATACCTGTACATTCTTCAATAGTAGAAATGATTTCATTAATATTTGAAAAATCTAGATTTGGAGCGACACCTTGGGTATACATATTTAATGCAATCGCTGCAACGTCAACGTTACCTGTACGTTCACCATTACCAAATACACAACCTTCCACACGATCAGCACCAGCCATGATCGCTAACTCGGATGCTGCAATACCGCATCCACGGTCATTGTGACAGTGTACAGAAATAATGACACCATCGCGGCGTTGTAAGTTGCGATGCATCCATTCAACTTGGTCAGCGTAAACATGAGGCCCAGAAACTTCAACAGTCGCGGGTAGATTCAAGATAACTTTATTATCTGGGCGAGCATCCCAAATTTCAGTGACTGCATCACAGACATCTTTTGCAACTTCTAATTCAGTTGCGGTAAAGCATTCAGGAGAGTATTGGAACACCCATTCAGTTTCAGGATATTGTGCTGCATATTCTTTCACTTTTTGAGCCGCATTCACCGCTAAGGCTTTCGCACCCGCTACATCAACATTCAATACTTTTTGACGGAATGTTGGTGAGTTTGAATTATAGATATGCACAATTGCACGTTTGGCACCTTGTAATGATTCAAATGTACGTTGAATCAAGTGATCACGAGCTTGAACTAATACTTCGATATAGACATCATCTGGAATATGATTTTCTTCGATTAATTTACGGGTAAAGTCAAAATCAATCTGTGAGGCAGATGGAAAGCCAATTTCAATATGTTTGAAACCAATTTTCACCAACATTTGGAACATCTTGAACTTTTGTTCAATGTTCATTGGTTCGAAAATAGCTTGGTTACCGTCACGGAGGTCGGTGCTCATCCAGATAGGCGCTTTATTAATTTCGTTATTTGGCCATTGACGGTCAGGTAAGTCTACACGTTGGTACATGCGACGGTATTTTTTGCTTGGATCAGCCAACATCATGAGATAACTCCTTTCATAGCACAACATGCTTGGGTCTTGTGTAAAGGCACTGCGCTATTTATATCGATTGTGTCTATTCTATCAATTTACAAGTGGCTTACTGCATCATTTTGCTGAATTCCCTAAAAATCTTTTGAATATATAGAGCTTAGCTATACCGTCACAGTGCTTGTAAATTCTTTCTTTTAGTATAGTGCGATCTTCAAGAGAATTATTCCCTGATTTAGATCAAAGTATGATGAATGTGAAATTTTTTTTCACAATATATTTTTTTTTAATAATATTTTTCATTATAAAAATTAACTGTGAAAAATAAATTATAGTTCTGCCCATTTTCGAATTAAATTGTGATAGAGGCTCGTGAGTTTGATGACTTGCTCATGTTGATCCCCTAATTCCATACGAAGTTGCTGAATAGATTGATCTAAAGTAAATAACATATGTCGATTTGAATCATCTCGAATCATACTTTGTACCCAAAAAAATGATGCCAAGCGACAACCCGATTGGATAGAAGTGACCTCATGTAAGCTAGTAGATGGATAAAGTATCAAATCTCCTGCAGGGAGTTTGACTTCGTGATATCCATAAGTATCTTCAATGACTAATTCACCGCCGTCATATTCGTGCGGATCACTCAAGAATAAAGTACAAGATAAATCTGTTCTCAAGCGTTCTTGTGAGCCTTGAACTCTGCGAATCGAATTGTCGACATGAAAACCGAATGATTGATGCTTTTCATAGCGATTAAACAGAGGAGGGATGATATCTAGTGGAATTGCTGCTGATAAGAATAAAGGATGTTGACCTAGGGATTCTAAAATAATATCACCTAGATGTTTGGTCAGGGGATGATCATTGGAAAGTTGCTGATTATGTTTCACTGTTGCAGAGAGTGTTCCAGCTGTTACCTTTCCATTGACCCAATCTACTTTAGACATTTCTTCACGAAAATATCGAACTTGTTCAGGGCTTAGAATATTTGGAATATGATGAATCACTACGATCACTCACTGCTTTAGGTGATGAAAAGCATAGCTTGTATAGAGCTATGCTGAAATGAAATTAAAACTTGAAATTTAAAGACAATACAGCATTTCGACCTTCAGCTTCAGTTGCATAATGCGAAGCATAAGCTTTCGTGAAATAACGTGTATCTGAGAGATTATTGACGTTCAATTGAAGATCAATATCTGAATTTACTTGATAGCGAGCCATGGCGTCATAACGAACATAGCCTGGTACAAATTTGGTATTTGCAGCATCTCCATACACTCGATCCATAGCTAAAACACCAGCACCTAATTGTAATTTAGGGAGAACTTGGTAAGTTGTCCACAAAGTGGCAGAGTGTTTTGCGACATTTTGGACTTGGTTACCATTAGTTGGGCTAGCCGAATAACTTCCATCGCTATTTTTTACATAACCTGCATCAACAATTTCACTATCTAAATATGTGTATCCTGCAGATAAAGCCCATTTATTTGTGATATTGCCGTTTAAGCCTAATTCAACGCCATCAACACGTGTCTCACCAATATTTCTTGTAAATCCATCACTATCTAAAGCGCGAGTATTTTCTTTTTCTGTACGGAAAATAGCAGCTGTGAGATTAATTCTGTTATTCAAAAGGTCCCATTTGGTTCCGATTTCATAGGTTTTGACTTCTTCAGGTTTGAGGTTGTTAATTGCTCTTGCTTGTGCATCAGTCGTATTTCGTCCTGGGACACTTAACCCTTCTGAACCATTACCAGCATCGATTCCAACGGGATTAGCTGAAGTCGCATAGCTTGCATAAATTGATCCATTTTCTCTTGGTTTAAAGGTTAATCCAGCTTGATAATTGAAGAAATCGTGTTTTGAATTATATTTTGTTCCTGCTTGAATTGCTGAAGTGCCTGAACCAGTATCTTGATTGTATTTCATTTCAGTTTCGAATTCATCCCAGCGAATACCAAGGTCAAGGAGCCACTGAGGATTAAGCTCAATATTATTTAGGGCATATACTGATTGTGTTTCAGATTTAATCTTCATGACATTTGGATTAGCTTGAACTTTACCTAGCCAAGCATCATTCGAATTGGGGTTATAAAGATCAGTACACCAACCATTTGAAATATTTAATGAGCATGCATTATTAGCACCACTACCGCCTATTAACGTGGTATTAGGGTCGGTTACAATGTTTGTGCCGCGTTCAGAATCTTGTTTACTGTATTCAGCACCCAAATTGAAATTATGTTTTATGATGCCTGTTTGGAGTTTACCTGTTAATGCGAGTTGATCTGTAAAACTGTCAGTGGTTGTTAGGTTGGTATTTAGACGACGCCAAACTTTTCCATTTGCGACGTTGCCCTGACTGTCATCTGGTTGAGTCCATAAGTAATTATTTTTTGATTTGCTATAGACAGCAGTATTCATCAAGCTTAGATTTTCGCTAAAATCGTGCTCTAGCTTAAGGGTCCCACTTTGATTTTCTTGCTTTTGAAAATCACGATTTAACCAACCGTAGTATGTACCCTGTTTAACATCAACGGGTGAGCCGACGGTCGCTTTTCTGTCAGTGTCGTATTTATATGGAATACCTGAATCTGGCTTATCAGCAGACTTTAGGTAGTAGTAGGCTAGTGTCGCTCGAGTGGGCGTGTCTAACCCAAAGCTAATACTTGGTGCAATACCAGCACGTTCATATTCAGCGCCATTATGTTGTCCCGCTTTTTCATTCTGGTGACCCATTGCCACGACACGAGTCGCAATACCATTCCCAAAATCTTTATTTGCATCTAATGTGATACGTGCATAAGCATCAGTACCGCCAGCAACAGAGCCTTGGAAAGCATCTCCAGATTTGGCTAATTTGGAAATTAGGTTAATACTACCACCCGTGGAACCTCCACCACCTAAAGTAGAGGCGGAGCCTTTGGTGACTTCAACCTGTTCAACGGCAAACATTTCTCGGTTTTGAGAAGTAGAGTTCCTCACACCGTCAACGTACATTGAACTTTCAGAGTTATAACCACGGATAAATGGACGGTCACCATTTGGGTTGCCACCTTCGCCCGCACCAAGTGTGATTCCTGGAACAGTTCTTAAAGCATCAGACAGCGTAGTCACTTGAGTATCTTGTATCTGTTTTTGAGAAATAACAGAGATTGATTTGGGAGTATCGAGTAGGGGAGCAACGTATTTAGCGTTTGAGGATTTGTCGACTTTAAATGACTGCTCTGATTGAGCCTCTGATTTAATTGTTTCTAAATGCGCTGTATCTTCTTGTGCGAAAGTTTGACCTGAAATAACAGCCAATGACGTTGCTATTGCAGATGAAACGATTTTTTTACGTGTCTTGATAAAGGCCATGTTCAACCTGATATGAATTTGTTTTCAGGTTGAGAATAATAATGATTCTTTTTTAGCTTTAACGGGTCTTAAAATTGATATTTGCGATTTAAGTTAAACTAAATAACGGAAGCTTAAATGTAATAATGTAATATTTTATGTATAAGTAAATGAATTTAAATAATATTGGAAAAATTAAAGTTTCTACATTTTTGTATGGCTATTTTTGATAGGGAATTAATTTTTAATAAAATAAAAAACCCTGCTAGCGCAGGGTTTTACTAGAGAGAATCTACCTAGAATTAGAAATCATATGAAATAGATAACCAGTAGTTACGACCAGCTAAGTATGTGCCTTCAGAGCTACGTCCAATTGAAAGATATTTATAAGCTTGTTGAAGATCGCCGTTAATATCTACATATTCCATATTTTGAGTAAAGTCTTTATCCAATAGATTGTTTACTGCAGCATTAATACGAATTTTATCGTTCAGTTGATAACTTGCACCAAGATTAAATAAATTATAACCAGAAAATTCGTTATTGGTTTGTTCCAAAATACTAATTGAGCCAGCGTCTGTAGGTTCACTAGTAAATCGAGGACGACCAGATTGATATTCATGTTGTAACCATAGGTCTAAAGAGTCATTAATGTGCCAAGTAGATGTTAGGCTAGCTAAATGTTTCGCAGTAGACTCTAAAGCATATCCTTTGTCTTGACCTTTAGTTATTTCTGAATCGGTATAGGTGTAAGCCGCTTTTAAGCTCCATTCTGGAATAATTTGATAATTTAGGGATGTCTCTAAACCATAAATTTCTGCTTCATCCGTGTTGAAACTCTTGCTATAAGAAGTTGCTTTATCACTAAGATTAGAGCAATCATTGGTGTTACAACTGAACGTTCTAGAAACGATCTTGTCTTCAACAACGTTGAAGAATGCAGTTGCTGTAAGGTTAAAATTATCAGAAGGTTGATAATTAAATCCAAGCTCATAGTTGATTGATGTTTCAGGATCTAAATCTGGATTTCCAAGACTCGGTGTAGCACCTTGACCACTATAACCATTGATTCCGTCGTAAAGATCCTTAGCGGATGGTGTTTTATAACCTGTACTTACGCCACCTTTGATCGTTAGTGCATCATTGGTGTTCCAAACTAAATAAGCCCGCGGACTAAATTGTCCACCAAATCCGCTATGATCTTCGAAGCGACCACCGAATGTGAAAAATAAGTTGTCTTTGAGTTGCCATTCATCTTCAGCGTAGAGAGACCAAGTATCCTGTGTAAATTCTTTTCCTATACCTGCAATATCATCTGCAATGGTTGTATCTTTGTATTCAGTACCAACTGTCAATTTATGACTTTTGATTGGTGCAATAATATGAGAGTCAATCACAAGATCTTTATTTTCGAGTTTTCGAGCTTGACCTGCTAACTCTGGGAATGCATCTGTTGGAATGGTGCGACCTTGGGTCTCTGTTGTGTTATGGCTTAGATAAGTTTTCCACAAACCAAAATCATAGTTACCATCATGACCAAGTGCAAATTGAGTTCGATTGAACTCAAGCTCATCGTTATAGCCTGCGATACCACCACGAGAAATAAAGTTTCCTAAACGTTGATCTGTGTTGTCATAGCGTTGGCTAGAATAAAAACCATCAATCCATAAAGCATTTTGTTCATCTAATTTAAAGTCTAATTTTGCACCATAATCATAATTATCTGCTTTACTTGGGCGTGGATCACGGCTAGTCGAACCCTCAACAATACGTTCAGAACGTTGACGATCCAAATAGCTACCTCTTAATTGTAAACCTAAGCGGTCATTAATAAGTGGACCATTAATCACAAAACTAGATTTCCAAGAGTCTGCTTCAGCATTACTTTCCATAATGTTGCCACTCGTTGTGACATTTGCTGACCACTGATCTGCAACTTTTTTAGTAATGATATTGATCACACCACCCATTGCTTCTGAACCATAGCGAGTAGCCATTGGTCCACGGATAACTTCAATTCGCTCAATAGCGGCTAGAGGCGGTAAAAAACTATTAGAGGTTTCACCAAAGCCATTAGGTGTTACATCTGATGAGGTTGTTTGACGGCGTCCATCAATAAGAACTAAGCTATAGTCATTACCAAGACCACGCATCTTAACGTTAAGGCCAGATGTTTTCCCAACTCCAGAACGAATATCAATACCAGGGACATCTGATAAAAGATCAGCGATGCTTGTCGCATTTTTCTTTTCAATATCTTCTTTAGTTACAACACTAATAGATGCAGGTGCATTTTTAATATCCTGCTCAAAACCCGCAGCAGAAACGACAATTGTCGAAAGTTGATGAGCACTACTTTCATTTGTGGTATTTGCAAATGTTACACCGCTAGACAAAGCGAATAATGCAACTGTAAGAGGTTGAAGCTTAAACTTACTCATATTATGTTCTTCCGCTGGTATGAGTGATGCTTGAGGGCATGATCAAATTTGATGCAAATATTAATGATAAACTTTATCATTTGCAATAAAAAACAAACAATAATTAAGAAAAATGAATTGAATATGGTCAAACCTTGTGAGCAAAAAAAATATTCTCAGGTTCATAAAAAAGATGGTTTGAAAAAGGTATTTTGTATATCTTTGATTGTTGTCATATAATGTGGCACTTTAAAAATTGCAATTACTATTTCTATATCGAGGAAGCCATGCAAGTAACTTCTGAAGCGGTTTCGGGCGTAGCCCGTCGTTTAAATGTATCTGTACCGACGAGCCGTGTTAATGAGCAATTCGAAGCTCGTTTAAAACGTACTGCTAAAACAGTTAAGATCAACGGCTTCCGTCCAGGTAAAGTGCCTTTAAATGTTGTTCGTCGTGAATACGGCGCGAGCATTTACCAAGAAGTGGTAAATGATGTTATTCGTGACACAGTATTCGAAGCAATTCAACAAGAGAAAATCAATGCTGTAGGCATGCCTAACATTGAAAAAGTTGAAAACAAAGAAGATGCTTTAGTTTATGAAGCAACTGTTGAAGTTTACCCAGAAGTTTCAGTTAAGTTTGACGGTTTAGAAGTTGAACGTAAATCTACTGAAGTAAATGATAAAGATGTAGATCAAATGATCGAAAATCTTCAAAAGCAACGCGCGACTTGGACTGAAACAAAAGGCATGGCTAAAAAAGACATGCAAGTTACTTTTGATTTCGAAGGTTCTATTGACGGCGAAAAATTTGAAGGTGGTTCTGCTGAAGACTTCAAACTTGTATTAGGTTCTGGTCGTATGATCCCTGGCTTCGAAGACGGTATCGTTGGTATGAAGAAAGGCGAAGAGAAAGTAATTGATGTAACTTTCCCTGAAGATTACCAAGCAGAAAACCTTGCAGGTAAATCAGCTCAATTCAAAATCACAGTTAAGCTTGTTGAAAAACAAAAGCTTCCTGACGTAGATGCTGAATTCCTAAAAATCTTTGGTTTAACTGAAGAAGAAGGTGTTGAGAAGTTAAAAGCTGACGTTCGCAAAAATATGGAACGTGAAGTGAAAAACGGTCTTCGCAATCAAGTGAAAGGTGCAACTTTTGATGCGCTTGTAGCTGCAAATGAAATCGAAGTACCTGCATCTATGTTGTCTCAAGAAATTGACCGTCAACGTCAACAAATGATCCAACAGTTTACTCAACAGTTTGGTGCTCAAGGCGCTAAAGCATTTGATTCAAGCATGCTTCCAGATGAATTATTCAAAGAGCAAGCTGAAAAATCAGTAAAATTAGGTGTTTTGGTGAGCAGTATTCTTGCTGAAGCAAAAATCGAAGTTGATCAAGCACGTGTAGAAGCTTATATCGAAGATATGGCGACTTCTTATGAAGATCCTACAGAAGTTATTGAATACTTCAAAAATGATAAGCAACAACGTGCACAAATCGAAGCTGTTGTTTTAGAAGACCAAGTTGTAGATCACATCTTAGCGTCTGCTAAAGTAACTGATAAAGCTGTTAGCTATGAAGAATTGTTGAAAGAACAACAAGCTCGTCAACAAGGCTAATCGGTTATCCGAAGGAAGAGGCGCTTAACGCGCCTTTTTTCTTGTAAAAAATATGGATCAACTTGTCCTGTATTCACAAAGCCTAATTAAAAAATATCTGATATTTAATGGTGAATATTTTGCATTTTCGACAATTATCCCTCATATTGTGAAAATGTATTGAGTGACAAAAAATTCAGGAATAAATAACGTATGTATGTTCCAACAATTGATAATGCTTTGGTTCCAGTTGTCGTAGAGCAATCATCTCGTGGTGAGCGTTCTTTTGATATTTTCTCGCGTCTTTTGCGCGAACGTGTAATTTTCTTAACGGGTGAAGTTGAAGACAATATGGCGAACTTAATCGTTGCGCAAATGTTGTTCTTAGAAGCTGAGAATCCAGAAAAAGATATTCATCTGTACATTAACTCACCTGGTGGTTCAGTGACTGCGGGTATGGCAATTTACGATACGATGCAATTCATCAAACCAGATGTCGTGACATATTGTATGGGCCAAGCAGCCTCAATGGGCGCTTTTTTATTGAATGCTGGTGCTAAGGGTAAACGTTACTGCTTAGAAAACGCTCGTGTTATGATTCACCAACCATTGGGTGGTTTCCGTGGTCAAGCTTCAGATATTGAAATTCATGCACGTGAAATTCTATTTATTAAAGAGCGTTTGAACCGTCTAATGGCTGAACACAGTGGCCAAGATTATGAAACTGTTGCACGTGATACAGACCGTGATAACTTTATGACCGCTCAAGCTGCAAAAGAATATGGTTTGGTCGATGAAGTTTTAACGAAACGTCCGCAACTTTAAGCTGTAAAGCATAGAAATTTATTTGGAGTGAAGATGTCTGAAAATCCTCAAGGACAAAAGCATTGTTCATTTTGCGGTAAAACGCAGTCTGAAGTGGGTAAACTCATTGCAGGCGAGGACGCTTACATTTGTAATGAATGTGTAGATGTATGCTTAGATTTAGTTCAGACGAGCCAGCAAGTCGAAACTGGTGAATGGGCAACTCGTCCATTACCTAAGCCGCATGAAATTCGTGCAGCTTTAGATCAATATGTGATTGGTCAAGACACTGCGAAAAAAACGCTCTCTGTTGCGGTATATAACCACTATAAACGTCTTAAAGTGACTCAATCAACTGCAAAGTCAGAAGATCGTGTAGAACTTGCTAAAAGCAATATCTTACTCATAGGACCAACAGGTTCGGGTAAGACTTTGTTGGCGCAAACTTTAGCGCGCTTATTAGATGTGCCATTTGCGATGGCTGATGCAACGACATTAACTGAAGCTGGTTATGTTGGTGAAGATGTTGAGAATATCGTTCAAAAATTGCTACAAAAAGCAGATTACGATGTTGAGAAAGCACAGAAGGGTATCATTTATATCGACGAGATCGATAAGATTACCCGTAAGTCTGAAAATCCTTCAATTACACGTGATGTCTCAGGTGAAGGTGTTCAACAAGCGCTTTTAAAAATGATCGAAGGTACGGTAGCTTCAATTCCACCTCAAGGTGGTCGTAAGCATCCACAGCAAGAGTTCATTCAAATTGATACGTCTAATATCCTGTTCATCTGCGGTGGTGCATTCTCTGGTTTGGAGCGTGTCGTGCAACAGCGTCAAGAAAAAGGTGGAATTGGTTTCACTGCTGACGTGAAGACTAAAGATGATTCTAAGAAGTTATCTGAATTATTTAGTCAGGTAGAAGCTGCCGATCTTGTGAAATTTGGTTTAATCCCTGAATTCATTGGTCGTCTGCCAGTGATTGCAACGCTCGAAGAATTGGACGAAGAAGCATTAATGCAAATTTTGACTGAACCAAAAAATGCATTAACGCGTCAGTATCAATACTTGTTCGAAATGGAAGATGTTGATCTATTATTTGAAGATTCAGCATTGCGAGCTGTTGCGAAAAAAGCACTTGAGCGTAATACAGGTGCACGTGGTTTACGTTCAATTCTTGAAAACGTCTTACTCGATACGATGTACGATTTACCAAGTCGCTCTGATATTGGTACTGTTGTGATCAATGAAGCTGTGATCAATGAAAATGCTGAACCAGAATATCGAACTGAGCGCCAACCTAAACAAGAACAACAAGTTGAAGAAAAGGTCGATTTAAAGATTTTAGATACTAAATCTGCTTAATTGATTGTAATTCATCTGAAACGCGTAAAAAGTCCCACTTTTTGCGCGTTTTTTGTTTTTAATCTCGGATTGAGATGATAATCTAACGATAACAAAAATATGACATAGAATAAAAAGTATTCGTGATGAGGGATAATCATGCGATCAAGCGTAGCAGTGTGTGCTTTGAGTCTGTTTCTTGTGGCATGTCAGACACATAAAGGGCTTAACGATAATAATCAAACTCATGTGGTTTCAACGTTAAAACCGGTAGATTTTAGTGAGAAAAAAACTTTTGTATCTCAGAAGCTAGCTCAATATAAAGTTGCAGGATTTGATCTGGGCTCATGGGTAAATCAAAAACCAGGACAGTTTTTCAGCCGTGTAAAACCTCAACATCAGCAAGCCGCAGTGTTGTATCTGTACCGTCCTGATAGTAAGTGGAATCGTCAGGAAATTATTGCACCGAGTTTTTTTCTAAATGGTAAGCGCATTCCGAGTTTAATCAGCAATCATTATTATTGGATAGAGCTGGCTGAAGGGGATTATCAACTTAGTATCAGTCGACCTTTAACTGTGATGCATTTTCAAAAACCTTTGGTTGCAAGTTTTAGTGTTAAAGCGGGGCAGCAGTATTTCTTAAAATATGAAGAAGAACAGTTTCGAGGTGGACCAAATGGTAGTGAAGATCTCCTCAGAGTTGGACCATTGATGCAAATGCCAACAAAACAGGCATTAAGAGAAATTGGCATGACTCAGTTGAAAACGCCTGGGCTTAACTATGTTGCCGTTATTCAACCGAACGGAACATTGCAAAAATCAAAAGAAAAAATTAAAAATAAAGAATATAAAGCCAGTGATGATGTGCGCTTAACAGAACCTTTTAAGATATATGATCCACGCACATGGTAACTCTGATTCAGCAGAATGGTTTTTAGCTTATTTCGAGTCAGTATGAATACTTTGTTTTTGTAGTTGTTCTAATTTCTTTTGGACTTCAGCAAAATTCTTTTCTGTAGATTGTAAAGAGCCTGCAAGTTGTTGATTCAGGATTTTCATGGATTCTTGAGCAACAAGTGGACCTTTATTTAAAATGGATTGACCTGTTGGAGAGGAATAAAAGTCGATCTGGGCTTGAACTTCTTGGGCATCATAGACATCTTTATAAATTTTGAGATAGATCGGTTTAAGTTTTTCCCAAGAAGTTTGCTTAATATTTTCTTGGTGAATTTTATCAGCCAGTTCATTGGCAATAACTTGTTGTTGTGGTGTTAATTTTTCGGCCTTAACAATATTTTGAACAATGCTATAGGCCTGTTGATCAATTTGAGGTCGGATTTGTTTAAGCGTACTTTGTAAGAGCTGATCTAAATTCAATACTTGTATGAGTTTTTCGATTTGTTGATCAGTCGCTTGAGCTGCCATAACCGCAGGTGAGCAGATCATGCATCCGCTCAAAAATAATGTTCTTAAAATTTTCATGAGTATTCTCGGTATAAAAAAGCACCCTAATGATAGAGTGCTTTTTGAACTTGAGACAAGTCGAATATTATTTATTGTGCAGCTGCATCTACAACTGGAATTTTACCAATTTTAGCCTGCCAAATTTTTGGTGCAGTTGCGTGAACTGATGTGCCGTTAACGTCTACAGCAACAGATACAGGCATATCTTTAACCACGAACTTATAGATTGCTTCCATACCTAAATCTTCAAAAGCGACAACTTCCGCTTCACGAATTGCTTTAGATACGAGATATGCAGCACCGCCTACAGCCATGAGGTAAGTTGCTTTATTGTCTTTGATTGCTTCAATCGCAGCAGGACCGCGGTCCGCTTTACCGATCATACCGAAAAGACCAGTTGCTTCTAAAACTTGACGTGTGAACTTATCCATACGTGTTGCAGTTGTTGGACCTGCAGGACCTACAACTTCGTCACCCACTGGATCAACAGGACCAACGTAGTAAATGAACTTACCTTTAAGGTCTACTGGAAGCTCTTCACCGTTGTTTAACATATCAACCATACGTTTGTGCGCAGCGTCACGACCTGTATAGATTGTACCGTTAAGAAGAAGCGTATCACCTGGTTTCCAAGAGTTCATTTCTTCTTGTGTGATGTTATCTAAGTCAACACGTTTAGAAGAAGATGAGTCCCAAGTGACTTCAGGATAGTCTTCAAGTTTAGGTGCAATAATATTCGCAACACCTGTACCGTCTAGTGTGAAGTGTGCGTGACGAGTCGCAGCACAGTTCGGGATCATACCGACTGGTTTACCCGCAGCGTGACAAGGGTAGTCTTTAATTTTGATGTCTAGAACAGTCGTTAAACCGCCAAGACCTTGTGCACCAATACCCAGCGCGTTTACTTTCTCGAAGATTTCGATACGAAGTTCTTCAAGTTTATTTTGTGGACCACGACGAAGAAGCTCGTCCATGTTGATCTCTTCCATCAATGCTTCTTTAGCAAGCATCATGGCTTTTTCAGCTGTACCACCGATACCAATACCGAGCATACCAGGAGGACACCAGCCTGCACCCATGGTTGGTACAGTTTTCAGTACCCAGTCCACGATTGAATCAGATGGGTTTAACATTGCAAGTTTAGATTTATTTTCTGAACCACCGCCTTTTGCTGCAACAGTGATATCTACTTTGTTACCTGGAACAAGTTTATGGTAGATCACAGCAGGGGTGTTGTCTTTCGTATTCTTACGGCCAAAAGCAGGATCAGCAAGTACAGATGCACGAAGTACGTTAGAGTTTTCTAAGTAACCTTGGCGAACACCTTCGTTAATCGCGTCGTCTAAGCTCATTGTTAAATCAAATTTAACGTCCATGCCCACTTCAACGAATACGTTGACGATACCAGTATCTTGACAGATCGGACGGTGACCTTCGGCACACATACGTGAATTGATTAAGATTTGTGCGATCGCATCTTTGGCAGCTTTGTTTTCTTCACGGTCATACGCACGACTCATTGCTTGGATGAAGTCTTGTGGATGATAGTAAGAAATGAACTGAAGCGCATCTTTAACGGATGTGATCAAGTCGTCTTGCTTGATAATAGTTGTCATACAAATATCTCTTGAGCGGGCTGATAGCTAGCGGGCTAAATTATAAGACAAAATGATTCAATTGTGGCTTTTTTGCTGAGGAATTGGCGAAAGTTTAAGAGAGCAGATTCATTCATAGAAAAGTTAAAATTAATATTTGCTAATTAATTTTTTAGATGGAAATACGTTTACGTAATAAGTTGTTTAAGCTTTTTTATACGTAACAATAATTTTTTTCAAATTTATCTCATAATATTTTTAGATTAAATGGGTGAAATTTCACTATTTTAGTCATCAATAATTCTAATACATTGACTTTATGAAATTAAATTTTGTTAAGATTTTCAATAGAAAGTATTAAGTAAATATTTATATAATTAAAAATCAATATTATTTATATATTTCATAAAATCTAGAAGTTAATTAAATATGAAGTCAAGTGACGCTGGAGTCTTTCTGAGTTATGCCTATATCACAATGCACCAGATGGGATTAAATGTAGAGCAAATTTTAGAAGATGTAAGATTGCCCGCACAGTTGCCTGATAAGACAGTTCGCAGAGATAATTCATGTCAGTACCGATTTTGGAATACAGCGCAAAAAGTTTCTAATGACAGAGATATTGGTTTACATGTAGGAGAGCATTTTCCTGTAATTAGAGGCTCAGTGATTGAGTATCTGTTTTTGAGTAGTTCGGGATTTAAAGTTGGACTAGAGAAAGCTTTAAATTACCAAAAATTACTTTCTTCAGCTTTTCATTTTAGCCTGTTCACAGATGAGCATGTTGCTGGAATTCAAGGGTTTAATCATCCTGTTCGGCACTATTTAGAGATTGTGATCAGTGTGATTTTAAAGTTTTTGAAATTCATTACAGATGATCAATTCCGCCCAATTAAAATTTATTTACCCTATGAATATGGTGCGACATTAATAGAATACAAGCGCGTATGGGGATGTGAAGTTGAGTTGGGCTGTCCAGATGGGAAAATTATATTTGATGCAGCGTTGTTGAATTTAAAATTTGACTGGTATGAGCCTGAATTATTTGCCATCCATGAAACTTATGCAAAACGTCAGATGAGACAGGTTGAAAAATATGAACTTATTTCTGATATAGAACAAATTCTAGCTGAAGTTTTACTCGAATCAGGCAATGTTCAATTAAAGCATGTGGCAGACAAGTTAAATATGAAGGTCAACACCTTGCGTGCATCTTTAAACGATATTGACACTTCTTTTGAGAAAATTCTAACTCATTATCGTATTCGGACTGCAAAGCAATTATTAGCATCCAAAGAGATTTCCATGTGCCATATTGTCAGCGTTCTCGGTTTCTCAGAGAGTTCTGTTTTTTCACGAGCATTTAAACGTTGGACGGGTGAGACACCTTTGCAATACCGAAAAAGAAAAATCTCCAGAAAATGATTCAATTGATACTTAAACTATATCATCTGAGTCAATTAAACTTATGCCAAATCCGTTACTTTAATCTGAGGTAGAACAGTTTTAATGCTCTAAATGGTTACTTGGTTTTTAACACATTTAAGTTTTTAATGAAGTTCTAATCCTAATAAATCGAATTAAATTTTAAAAAATATTCAATTGCTTAAGAATTAATTTGATTTCATATTCAATTATTATTCAACCAATTTAAGGAGTTGAAAATGAGTTATGTAAAGACTAAAGACGGTGTTGAAATTTTTTATAAAGATTGGGGATCACGTGACGGTGAGGTTCTTTTTTTTCATCATGGGTGGCCTTTAAGTTCAGATGATTGGGATGCGCAAATACTTTACTTTTTAGACAAAGGTTACCGTGTAGTGGCGCATGACCGCCGTGGTCATGGACGATCTTCTCAAGTGTCTGAAGGTCATGATATGGATCATTATGCTGATGATGTTGCAGCTGTTGTTGAGCATTTAGGCATCAAAAAAGCGATTCATATTGGTCATTCAACAGGCGGAGGTGAGGTTGCGCACTATATTGCAAGACATGGTGAGGAACGTGTTTCTAAAGCTGTTCTGGTGAGCTCTGTACCACCCTATATGGTGAAAACTGAAGATAATCCAAACGGATTGCCGAAAGCTGTTTTTGACGACATGCAGGCTCAATTATTTAAAAATCGAGCTGAGTTCTATCGTGTTGTACCTGAAGGTCCATTTTATGGATTTAATCGTTCAAATGCGAAGCCGTCTGAGCCGGTGATTCAGAATTGGTGGAGACAAGGAATGATGGGTTCTGCTAAAGCTCATTATGAAGGGATTGTGGCTTTCTCCCAAACTGATTTTAGAGAAGACCTTAAGAAAATTTCAGTGCCAGTATTAGTTTTACATGGTGATGATGACCAAATTGTTCCTCTTGATATTTCAGGAAAGTTATCGGCTGAATTGGTACAAAATGGAACTTTAAAAATTTATCCAGGTTATTCACATGGGATGCTTACTATTAATCATGACGTGATTAACCCTGATCTTCTTGCATTTATTCAAAGTTAATTTTCGATCTTGTCTTAAACAAGAACTCTTTAAGAGTTCTTGTTTTTTTATATAAGTCTTTAGTTAACCTCATGATTCTAAGTTACAACACGTAGGAGTTAATCATAGATCTCAGTGTTCTAAGGGATTTATTGAAAAAACCATCCTCACTTTCGCGAGGATGGTAACTCATATGCAAATCAAATTATTGGGCTTGTTGCTCAGCCTGAATCGCTGTTAAAGCAATCGTAAAGACAATATCATCGACCAATGCACCACGAGATAAATCGTTTACAGGTTTGTTTAAACCTTGGAGCATTGGACCGACACTGACCACATTGGCAGAGCGTTGAACTGCTTTATAGGTGGTATTACCAGTATTCAAGTCAGGGAAAATAAAGACATTGGCACGACCCGCCACTTGAGAGTCAGGTGCTTTAGAGCGACCTACACTTTCTACAGAGGCAGCATCATATTGAAGGGGGCCATCGATCAATAAATCTGGACGACGTTCTTTTGCGATGCGTGTTGCTTCAGCAACTTTTTCAACATCAGCACCTGTGCCAGATGTACCAGTTGAATATGAAATCATGGCAATACGTGGATCAATACCAAACGCTTTGGCTGAATCGGCAGATTGAATCGCGATTTCAGCAAGTTGCTCTGCATTAGGATCTGGATTGATTGCACAGTCACCATAAACATACACTTCATCTGGTAGTAACATAAAGAAAACAGACGAAACTAAAGAGTAATCAGGTGCCGTTTTAATCAACTGAAATGCAGGGCGAACTGTATTGGCTGTGGTATGAACTGCACCTGAAACTAATCCATCCACTTGATCTAGTGCTAACATCATCGTTCCAAGAACCACTGTATCTTGTAACTGTTCTTTCGCTTGCAGTTCATTTAACTTGCCTTTACGCAACTCTACCATTTGCGCAATATAATTGTCGCGGATGAGGTCTGGATCAATGATTTCTAAATCGTCAGGTAATTCAATCCCTCGAGCTTTGGCTACATCTAAAACTGCTTCTGGTTTTGCCAGTAAGATACAGTGAGCAATACCACGTGATTGGCAGATCGCGGCTGCTTGAATCGTACGAGGTTCATCACCTTCAGGAAGAACAATTCTTTTCTTCGCTGCAATTGATTTTTGTACCAACTCATGACGGAATGCAGATGGAGAAAGACGTGGTTGGTATGAACCATTCAGCAACTGCGTTACCCAATCCGCATCAATATGGCTAGATACAAATCGAGTGACTTGTTCAGCGCGAGCAGTATCATCTACAGGAATTTCATTACTTAAATTAGCCAGTTGGGTTGCCGTTTCAAAGGTGCTCAATGGTGTGTGTAAAATAGGTAAGCCCTGTTTTATCGCAGCTTGGCAGAAAGCCAGTACTTGTTGATTAGGTGCATAATGTTCAGTCAATACTAAACCAGCAAGAGGGATACCATTGCTGCTTGCTAAACTACTTGCAAGTAAGACATCAATACGATCTGATGCGCTAATAATCAGTTCGCCTGCCGTGAATTTGTGCAGTTCGCGCTCGATATTTGAAGCGATCAGGCTACTATGCAGAACACGTCGTTGTGCAGCCTCACCTAAGTTAATCCATTCTGCTTGAATATGTTGCGCGATATCAGACATTCGCGGCACACTTAAAGTATTACTAAATGGTACTAATGCAATAACAGGAAGTTGTTCGGAACCAATCAGTGGATGTGTTTTTTGAATTTCCCCAACAAATTGTTGAGTCTCTTGTGTCAGACGCAGACTTGGATCAATGGTCACTGGAATCTGTGCAGACTCCTCGGACAGACCTTTGGTTCGCATGAACAGCACACCAGCTGTTCGGTTGCTGTTTGCTCCACCAAAATTACGTAATTGGGTTTCTACTTTTTCTGCAGTATAGGCTGGTTGTTTGATATCAGCATTGCTCACAATGATGACTTTCGCATCTAGTGCTTGAGCAAGTTGAGCATTCAGTTCAGATGCAAAACTATCACGACTATTTGGAACTAACCCTTCCACAATAATAAGATCATGTTTTTTAGCAATTTGACGATGTAGACGAACAGCTTCTTCTAATAACTCATCACTTTCATCAGCATTTAATTGCTGAACTACATTTTGATATGAGATTGGTTCAACTGTTTCGTTCTGAGAAACATGGCGGAATAACGCTGTGGTGCGATCGAAATTTTCAGCATGTACTTCTTGTGAAAATGGCTTAACAAAACCAGCTTTTACACCTTGACACTCAAGTGCATAAATTAAGCCTAAACACGCTGATGTCAGACCTACACCTTCACCAGTTGGAACAAGTACAATTGTTTTCATATCATCAAAATCTATATCTAAAAATAAAAAAGAAATATGTAAATATGTCTGAGCGGGCGACTACTTAAGCAGTCGCGGTTTCAAGTTCAGACTTTTTTTCAGATGAATTCACATCTCCGATTTGATTCACCACATGTTCTGTTTCTTGTGCAATACGTCCTTCTTCATCTGTAGGAATGACCCAAATTTGCGGACCAGTACCATTATCAATACGACCTTCTGTACCGCGAGCTAATTGGTCATTTTTTTCTTTACTAAAGTTAAAACCAAAATGTGGCAAATAAGATAATGTTTTTTCACGAATAAATGCTGAGTTTTCACCAATACCACCTGTGAAGAATAAGCCATCAAGACGAGGTAAACCACAGCTGAGTGCTGCTAATGATTTAGCAAGACGATAGCAGAATACTTCAATAGCAAGTGCAGCATCTTCATTGCCTTCTTCTGAAGCTTCGATAAGTGTTCGCATATCGTTTGACAGGTTTGAAAGTCCTAATAAACCAGATTGGCTATTGAGCATTCTGTCAATTTTGTAAATGTCCCATCCTAGGTTTTTGGCTAAAAAATTATGTAAACTTGGGTCTACATCACCACTACGGGTACCCATCACTAAACCTTCGAGTGGCGTTAATCCCATAGAGGTATCAACACTTTTACCATTCCAAATTGCACAAGTAGAACTACCATTGCCTAAATGAGCGGTGAGCCAACCACCTTCACGGAAACTACCAGCAAGCTCAGAACCACGATCTGATACATAGGCATGGCTCGTACCGTGGAATCCATAGCGGCGAACATTATGTTCAGTGTATAAAAATTTTGGTACCGCATAACGATAGGCATGCGCTGGCATTGTTTGATGGAACGCTGTATCAAACACTGCAACCTGCGGTAAGTCTGGGAACAAACGTTTAGTCGCTTCGATCCCAACGAGATGTGCAGGATTATGTAATGGAGCTAAAGGTGTTGCTTCACGGATTTTTTCAATAATTTCATCGGTGATTAACTCTGCTTGAGTTAAAGAACCACCATGTACAATACGATGACCAATGGCATCAGGCTTGTGATTCGCTAAGCGAGATAATCCAACTTCAAGTGCTTCTTTATGGTCTGCATTTGGAATACGAATATCAACTGGTTCGTTGCCTACAGTCACGCCTTTGATGCGCGCTTCTGGCGTACCTAAGTTTTCAGCAAGACCATGAATTCGGAAATCTTGATCTTTAAGTAATAATGCAAACTTGATCGAAGAAGAACCGCAATTGATGATAAGAACTGAATGAGGCATGGTGTGTTCCTTTACTGGCAATTTTAATATTTCGTTTGTTTTCTTCCAAATGAACAAAAAATGTTATTTCTTGATCGTGAAGCATTTGTATCATGCGTTTTTTTATTGTCCTAGATAGACTTTAGGTGATTAGACTTAAGCACTATCGACCACTAAGGCAATAATAATTAAAATTTATAGTCTTTCTTTATTCATTTATTAAATAAATGATGGTTATGTTTTAATTAAATTGTATGCGTAAAACATAGCATGTATTGTATTTTTTATATACCACTTCTGGTTTGTAATTGATTTAATTTATACGTTTTTTATTTCGTTATGAAGAGTTGAATCACTCAAAAACAAAGCCCTTTACTCAAAGGGCTTTGTTTTTTTAAGTTAGATTTATTGACGGATTTGGCCATCGCCTAAAACAATCCATTTTTGTGAGGTGAGTCCTTCTAATCCGACTGGACCTCTGGCATGAATTTTATCTGTTGAAATGCCGATTTCAGCACCTAAACCATATTCAAAACCATCAGCAAAACGAGTAGAGGCATTAACCATGACCGAACTTGAATCGACGCGAGTAAGGAATTTTCGGGCCGTGCTAAAGTTTTCAGTAATAATCGAATCAGTGTGATGCGATCCGTATTTATTGATATGCAAAATTGCTTCTTCAACGCCACTGACCACTTTAACCGCTAAAATAGGTCCTAGATATTCCTCATACCAGTCTTCTTCGGTCGCAGTTTTAATCTGTTCACCTAAAATTGCTTTGACTTTCAAGCAACCACGCAACTCAACTTGTTTTTCAGCATAAAGTTCAGCAATGCGAGGCAGAAAGTCATCAGCAACTTTTTCATCAACCAGCAGCGTTTCCATGGCATTACATACGCCATAGCGATGAGTTTTTGCATTTAACGCAATTGGCAATGCTTTTTGTAGATCTGCTTGGGCCTCAACGAAGACGTGACAGTTACCATCAAGATGTTTGATTACAGGAATAGTCGCTTCACGTGTAATACGTTCAATTAAGCCTTTGCCACCACGTGGAACAATAACGTCAACATACTCAGAGAGGGTAATCAATTGCCCAACTGCAGCACGATCTGCTGTATTGACAACTTGGACTGCGTTAACTGGTACACCAGCTTGCTCTAAACCTTTTTGAATTGCGGTAGCAATGGCTTTGTTTGACTCTAATGCCTCTGAACCACCGCGAAGAATGATGGCATTGCCAGACTTAATCGCTAAAGAGGCTGCTTCTAGAGTGACGTTAGGACGTGATTCATAAATCATACCTACGACACCTAAAGGCACTCGCATTTTTCCAAGCTGAATACCAGACGGGCGATAAGCTAGGTCAGTAATTTCACCAATGGGATCAATTAAACTGATGACATCTTTAAGACCTTGTAACATTCCACTGAAGCGTGTGGGTGTAAGTTCCAAACGATCGAGTAATGCGCTGTCTAAATTGTTTTCATGACCACGAGTCATGTCTAGTTTATTCGCAGCTAGAATTTGAGCTTGATGGTCTTCCAAAGCGGTATGGATTGCCGTCAAAGCATTATTTCGTTCAAAAGTCGAAGAGCCAGCCAAAAAGCGTGAAGCTTCACGCGCATTCTGACCGACGACTTGCATGTACTGTTCGATGGAGTCTTGCATAGCAGTTTAACTGATCATTTTAAAATCTCATTCAAATAGTAGCAGCGCAGATGACAACAATCTATGTTTATCAGCGAAAAAAGCTAAGTTGATAAAACTTGTAACTATTTTTAGAACCTAACGGCAGTTAAAAAAAGATAAAAGGTGAATTCTTGCATTGCGCAGATTTCATGCATCTGTATAAAATGAAATGAATGTTAATTATGTTGCATAATCATAACGAATTGAGAGTATGATCAAATTAACGGCTGTGAAAACAAAACAATAAAGCCAAATGGAGATAAGGGAATGAATTCCATGATAAAAATGGAGCTTGAAGATTATTCAGCTGAAGACAGCACTCATTTTTTTGATCTGTACCATAAAAATAGTTTTAAAGAGCCGCCACGAACCACATGGATTGATGGCTGGAAAATTGAATATATGGCGATCGCATCGCCAGAAACACTGTACCAGACGCCAACGCTGATTGTCGGAGGCGCATTTCAAAATTTTAATTCATATAAATATTGCGTTGAACAGCTCTTCGAGAAAGGACCTGTTATTTTAATCGACTTACCATCTTTAGGTTCAAATCAACAAATCCACAATCGTGATACTGGAATTTCTGCTGGTACTCTAGAGTTACCAGAGCTTTCAAAAATGTTAGGTCAATGGTTGGATTTGGTGGAGATTAAGAAAGTCTCTGTCATGGGGATGTCATTAGGCTCTGTGGTTGCTTCCTGTTTTGCTCATTATCGCCCAGAACTGGTAGATCGATTGATTCTGATGGGCGTCATGCAGAAGACTCGGAAAAGCTGGCGTATGTTGCTTGAAGAGTCATTAATATTGATGCAAGAGCAACGTATGGATGAGTTTGGTCAGGCTGTCATTTTGTACTTGGTGAATCATGCAAAATTAGATCAAACGCGTATGTCTCCAACAGCTAAACGACTTTTTTATAAGCAGATGTCTGAGTTTGATATCGCTGAGCGTGAGCGATATGAAATTAACTGTAATCGTTTATTGCGTCTTTCCCATGTTCCAATTCCGATGTGTAAAACATTGGTAGCATGTGGTCAATTCGATAGTTTTACTTTGCCATTTGAGAATGCGAATTTCGCCTTGCAATGTCCAGATGTTGAGTTTGCAATGATTGCAAATGCGGATCATGTGCCTCAATTGCAACGTCGTAAAGAAACCATGAATCTTTTTACCAGTTTCTTAAAAGGCGAATCGATTCACAATCTAGATGGAATCATTTATTTAGATAAAGACCAAATGCAATCTTTGGATCGAAGGGGGGAAGTTCGATTTGCCCTTAAAAATGCGCATTCTGTTTTAATTCATCAAACAAATGCACAACGTTTTGAAGTTGAAATTAAAGACCTGAATTACTTTGGTGTATCATTCTTTTTGGATGACCCATCTCAAGTTGAAGTCTTACAGGAAGATGCTCGAAGTTTTGCAATTGAATTTGAGGATGAGCAAGGACATTTTGCTGTCGAATGCTTAATGTTCGATTTTATTGGAAATGAAGTAAGAGCATTATTCAAGCATGGTTATTTTGAAGTGGCTGATCGCTTACTTCAATTTATAGATACCCATAAACACAATGACAGCGTGGATTAGGCTGTCATTGAATTCATTTGAATCAAAAAATAGATACTTCGTAATATTGCTACGAATGAATCATTATTTTATTGCATGAATCATCCATACTAGATCACCAAGATGCTGATCTGTATCCATATTTTGATTCTTTTTTTCAAAATACAGTTGAGGTTGAATGACTTCAACTTCAGTAAAACCTGACAGTTTGAAAAAGTGCTGTACCTCTAAAGGGTCTTTAAAGTGGAAGGTAAATGCACTTCTTGAAGCGTATTTGAGTAATTTGCTGCTCGACCAAATTAAGTTAGCCAGTTTATGTTGGACAGGTTCGGGATAAAGGTCAGTTAAATAATGAAGCGTTTGGAATGGTTGACCAAAACGTACAATTGAATTCAGCAATTGTTTGAGTAAATCTTGATTAAAATAATTGATTAATCCTTCACTGATAATCACTAGCGGTCGTGTTGGGTCGAATTCGTCAAAAGCTGTTTTGAAATCATCCGTGAATAAGTCTGCTGATAAAACTTTAGGGCTTTCGGGATCGATTTTATTCAAAGCGGATTGTTTTGTGGCAGCCATGTCTGGTAAATCTAATTCGCGATAATCTATTTCGGGATAATGAGATCTAAACCACCAACCACGAGGTGAAAGTCCCGCTGCAATTTCTAAAATTTGCAGGTTTGGATATTGTTTGATTAATAATTTTAAATGGTCGTCTAATAATGTATGTCGTGTCTTCAGAGTTGAACGCATACTTCCGCCGATAAACTTCTCAGCCATACTTTCAAAAGGGTGAGCGAATTGCGCCAACGCTTTACCTTTCGAAGTCGCAAATGCTTCGTGAGAGATACCCATTTGGTACCAAATATAGGCAGTGTAGTGAGCAGTAAACGAAATATGACGGTGCTTTGATTGTTTTGATTGAGACATACACATCCTTAGCTATGATTATTATTGGATTGGTCAAGATAAAGGGAGCATTTAGATGCTCCCTTTATTATTAAAATGATTGTCTAAAATCTTCAATGACCTTTTTGACAGATTTCCATTCGTTGCCTAAGTCAAGTTGTTCACCAATGCGAATCTCTTGAATCTTACCGCGCATACGCTCTAAGCGTTCTTGGTTCGGCAATGGATAATTCTCTATGGCACTGAGCGCGACACATGCAGATTCCCGATTATTGCAGACTAAGCCCATATCACAGCCAGCTTCAAGCGCGGCTTTGATGCGAGCATCTGCACCACCTGCAACACAAGCTGCTTGCATACTTAAGTCATCAGAAAACAAGACACCATCGAACTCAAGTGTTTCACGAAGTACTTTTTGAACCCAATACTGAGAAAAACCAGCAGGATTTGGATCTACTTTTTCATAAATCACATGTGCTGGCATGAGTGCGTCAAGTTGAGGTTGGAGTTGAATAAAGCTTTGCATATCTTGAGCTTCAATTTCAGCATAACTTCGTGTATCCACAGCTGCAGCAATATGTGAATCTGCTTTAACCGAGCCATGGCCAGGGAAGTGTTTCCCCGTGGTTGCCATACCTGCGCGTTTCATACCTTGCATAAAGGCTTGGGCTAAAGGGATGATATCTGAGATATTTTTAGCAAAAGCACGATCACCAATAACATCGCTAATGTCGTTAAGGTCTAATACAGGTGCAAAGCTGAAATCGATCCCGACTGCAAGAACTTCGGTAGCCATGAGCCAACCGCATTGTTCAGCCAATTCAATTGCGCGTTCTGGCTGACTTAAATAGAGCTCACCGAAACGTCCCATGGCAGGAAGGAGAGTGAAGCCTTGTTTTAAACGTTGTACGCGTCCGCCTTCTTGATCGACTGCAATCAAAATATCGGGACGAACTTGGCGCATATGATCCGTTAAGGCGCGAACTTGTTGAGGTGATTCAATATTTCTTCCAAACAAAATGACTCCACCAACTTGTGGAGATTGTAGGAGTTGAATATCTTCTTGATTAAGTGTTGTGCCCTCAATATCAAGCATCAATGCGCCAATCATAGTGGAATCCGTGATTCTAATTTTAAAAGAGAAAACAATACCCGAATTTTGCAATGATTTGCTACATTTTCTCCGTACAGATTATGATAAAACTATACGGCAGAAATAAAAAAGTTGTTTAAGGTTTTGAATATTAATATTTCTATCTGAAAACAATAGTGTAAATTTGGTTTATCCAAGGAAAGACAAATTCGTTATGAAACTTCAAACAATCGCTTGCGCGGTAGCCATTGCCACTGGTGGTTTATTTTTTGGTCATACAATTAATGTTGCGATCGCAGCGAATGAACCAGCGGTTCAACAGGTTCAGAATATAAAGCCCACACAAGAACAAGCTTTAGTTTCAAGACAATTAGCAACTTTGGTGGATCGTCAGCACTATTTAAATATGCGTTTAGATGCTAAGACCTCACAACGTATTTTTGATATGTATATTGATAGTCTTGATCCTGACCATAGCCTTTTCTTGGCAGATGAAGTGGCAAACTATAAGAAAAAATACGGACCAACTTTTGGAGCGGCGCTCAAAGCGGGTAACCTTGAAGGACCTTATGCCATTCACGCTCAATATCGTGATCGTTTAAAGTCATTCTATGAGTTTATGTTGGCGGAGTTAAAAAAACCGCAAAACCTAAATCAACCTAATGTGTTTATCGAGTCTGATCGTGAAAAGGCTCCATTTTTCAAAAATAAAGCTGAGCAAGAAAATCAATGGCGCAAAATGTTGGTGTCTCAGTTAATCAATTTAACGATTGCTAAAGAAGAAGATTTGGCTAAGCAAAAAGTGCTGAAAGATGATCCTTCTTTAGCAGCAGGACAAGATCTCACTTCAGCTGAAGATTTAACGCCAGTTCAGACTTTGACCAAGCGCTATATGCGTCAATTAGAACGTATGAAGCGTACAAAAAGCGATGACGTTTTAGAAAAAACGCTCAATGCTATGTTGGCGACCTATGACCCGCACAGTAATTATTTCCCGCCAATCGATGCGATTGAGTTAAATCGTCAGACCACATTGCAGCTTGAGGGGATTGGTGTGTCGATCCGTCCAGAACGTGGGAATGAAGACTATACGCGTATCGAGACGATCGTAGATGGTGGTCCTGCGTTTAAGACGGGGCAGGTCAAGTCTGGTGATCGTATTATTGGTGTCGCGCAAGACGGTGACAAAATGGTCGACGTCATTGGGTGGACCAGTTCTGAAATCGTTGGATTGATCCGAGGTAAGCGTGGGACTAAAGTCACCATTAAATTGCTCGGACCTGGAGCATCTATGAGTCAGGCACGTACCGTAACTATCGTACGTGATGTGATTCAAGAAGAGGATGCGGGTGTACGTTCAAGAACAGTTGAAATTGTACGTGATGGCAAGAAACATAAAGTTGGAGTAGTCGAAATTCCATCGTTCTATTACAACTACCGTGCCCGTCGTGCTGGTGAAAGCTATCGTTCAGTATCTGAAGATACCAATAATGCATTGAAAAGTTTAGCTGCGCAAAATGTCGATGGCATTATCGTTGATCTTCGTAATAACCCTGGTGGTTCACTCGAAGAAGTGGCAAAAATGATTGGGCAAGTGATTAAATCTGGTCCAGTGGTTCAAATTCGGGATGGGAATGGTAACGTCAGTGTCTTCGAAGATCGTGATGGAGGCGCTCAAACCTACGCAGGTCCATTGGCTGTCATGGTGAATCTGGCTTCTGCATCAGCAAGTGAAATCTATTCAGCTGCTGTGCAGGATTATGGTCGTGGGATTGTGATTGGAAGTACTACGACAGGTAAGGGTACAGCCCAAGTTCAATTGGACAGCTTAGCGTATGGTCAAGCGACATTGACGCAACGAAAGTTTTACCGTGTTACTGGTGGAAGCACACAAAATAAAGGGGTTGTGCCTGATATTCAATTGGTTGATATCTACGATGAAGAGTTTGGGGAGCGTAAAGCTAAGAATGCTTTAGAGTGGGATACCATCCCTACAGCTCCTTTCAAACGTGAGGGAGAAGTGCAAGCCTTTGTACCAAAATTAGCTGCTCATTCAAAACAGCGTGTTGCGAATGATATTCAATTTAAGTATTTAGAAGCGCGTAAAGCGATTTCGCAGAAAGCTAAAGAGAATAAACAAATCGTGTTGGATATCGATCAACGTAAATCTGAGCTCATCGCTTTGGAAAAAGAAACGTTGGCAGAAGAAAACAAACGCCGTATAGCAATGGGTAAAACTGCTTATCCAAATTGGGAAAGTTATCAGGCGTCGATGGAAGCTTTGGCTGAATCGCGTGCTAAGATGAAAACTAATCAACGTCCACCTTTACCTGAGGAAGAGGCATTTGTCACTGAATCAGCTCATATCTTGCTCGATTACATTGCCTTGCAAAAATAAAAATATTTATTGTTAAGTTTTACTTAAAAAAATGGCGTATTTCGATACGCCATTTTTTATGGATATCGCCGAAAAACAACTTGACGTTCAATGAGATGGTGATATTGTTGTAGGCGACAAATGCTCATTAAAAAGTTGAACCTTCTTACATTTATTTGCTGTACTTTTGGGGTTTAAATAAAATAAAAACAGGTTCAGGTACGGATAAGTCTCTATATGATTCATATGAGTTACGATTATGCAATGGTGGCGGGTTCTGCTGTGGCGGCAGTGATCGTCTGCTTTATTGCTATTTCATTTGAACAACTCATTAGTACCCACAAAAACCCAGTTGGTCAAAAAGTGCTGCTCGGTGTAAGTGGCATGATATTTGGTCTTGCGATTTGGGTCATGCATTTTGTTGGAATGCTGGCTTGTCATTTACCCGAAGATCATAGTTTCGATATAGGTTTAACGCTATTCTCTTATGTGATCGCAGCTCTCGCTTCAATTTTTGCCATATGGCTCACGACTAGATCTACACTTCCTTTGGCTAGATTGGTTTTGGGTGCACTTCTGATGGGTTTCGGTATTTCAGGTATGCACTATACTGGAATGGCGGGATTGATCGTTCCCAACTACATTATTCGTTATGACACCATTTTGGTGATTTTTTCTGTACTGATTGCTGTATGTGGTTCAGGGTTGTCATTCTGGCTGATGTTTAAATATAAGCGTACCTATCACAATAAATTGGCTTTCAAGCTTGCCGTGGCATTCATGATCGCTTTTAGTATTGTGGGAATGCATTATATTGGTATGGCGGCTGCGACTTTCCAACCCGTGGATGCCAAATATGCAGCATTGAATCAACTCCATGAAGGTCAAGGTTTATTACTTTTTGTCATTATATTTGTCACCTGCTTGGTTTTAGTGGTCAGTTTTTTTGTCGCTATTTTAGAATTACGACTTGAAGAGAGAAATCAACAACTAATCAGAATGAATAAGGAATTGGAAAGCCTTGCCCTTCAAGATAATTTGACCAAACTTCCAAATCGACTTTTTTTGCTTGATTACACCACTTCATTATTTTCACTTCACCAATCTAAAGATCATAAAGTTGCATTCATTTATATTGATTTGGATCGTTTCAAGGCAGTGAATGATGCTTTTGGACATCATATTGGTGATCAGCTTTTAGTGAATTTAGCGCATCGACTCCATGCATTACTCGAAAAAAACCAAAAATTAATTCGTATTGGTGGTGATGAGTTTTTATTGGTTGTTGAAGATTTTTCTACAGACCAAATTGATCAAGTTGCCAATCTAGTATTGAGTAAAATCCAAGAAGGCTTTGTGATTTCGGGGAAGGAAATCAATATCTCAGCAAGTTTAGGTGTGGTCTATTATCCAGATCATGGTGCTGATTTACATGATTTGTTGGTGAATGCTGATGCTGCAATGCTGATGTCCAAAGAGCAAGGTCGCAATACTTATAGTGTGTTTAACTATTCATTAGATCAACAAGAAGTCGCACGTAGCCAATCAAAACTTATCAATGATTTGTATCGTGCTGTTGAAGAACAACAATTCATTTTATTTTATCAGCCGAAATTCACAGCAGATTTTAAAATTTGTGGCGTTGAAGCTTTAATTCGTTGGAAGCATCCAAGTCTAGGACTTCTAGCACCGAATATGTTTATTGAGGGTGCGGAGCAAACAGGTCTTATTATTAAAATGGGCTACTGGGCCCTTGAACAAGCGTGTATACAGATTCAAGCTTGGCAAAAAAAGAAATTGCCTTTCTGTCCGATCGCTGTAAATTTATCAGCTGTACAATTTGAACATAAAGCGCTGGTAGATACATTAAGATGTTTAATCACACAATACCAGATCGATCCAGCCCATTTAATTATTGAGATTACTGAGTCGACAGCAATGCATCATATCGATGTCAGTATTCGTACTTTTGAGAGCCTGCGAAACCTGGGGATTGGGCTTGCGATTGATGATTTTGGAACAGGTCATTCAAGCTTCTTATATTTAAAGAATCTCCCGGTAGATGAACTTAAAATTGACCGTGAATTTATTCGAAATCTTTCACCCAATACAAAAGATGAAATTATCTTAGAAAGTATTATTGTCTTGGCTAAACGTTTAGGTTTGGTGGTGACAGCTGAAGGCGTCGAAACTCAAAAACAAGCCGATATCTTAAAACGTTTAGGTTGTCAGCAATTACAAGGCTATTTATTGGGTATGCCATTACCTGTGGATCGTTTAGAAAGCACATTTAAGAACTATTAACTTCTGGTCAGTTTCTGATTCATCACATTCACATTCGGTATTGATCTGCTACAATATCGCCAATTTTTATTTTGATCTTTTTTGATCTTCTAAACTGCATGTCTGCAGTAGGTGTTATTCATGAGCTTTAAGCAAGAGTTAGCGGAGCAAGTTGCTCAGCGACGTACATTTGCCATTATTTCCCACCCCGATGCGGGTAAAACCACAATGACGGAAAAGTTATTGTTGTGGGGGCAAGCGATCCAAGTTGCAGGTATGGTAAAAAGCCGTAAATCTGACCGTGCTGCGACATCAGATTGGATGGAAATGGAAAAAGAGCGTGGTATCTCGATTACGACCTCTGTGATGCAGTTCCCTTATAAAGACAAAATGATCAACCTGCTCGATACACCGGGGCATGAAGATTTCTCTGAAGATACATATCGTACCCTTACAGCCGTAGACTCAGCGTTGATGGTGATTGATGGTGCGAAAGGTGTCGAAGATCGTACTATTAAGTTAATGGACGTGTGTCGTATGCGTGACACACCAATTATTTCATTCGTCAACAAAATGGACCGTGAAATCCGTGAGCCGCTTGAGCTCCTCGACGAAATCGAAAATGTCCTGAAAATTAAATGCGTACCTTTAACTTGGCCTTTAGGTACAGGCCGTGACTTCGCGGGTGTTTTTAATCTGATCGAAGAAAAATTCTATGTCTATAAAGCAGGTTTTGGTTCAACCATTACAGATATTGAAATTCGTGACGGTTATGACCATGCTGACCTTCGTGAAAAAGTCGGTGAATTAGCTTGGGCTGCATTTGAAGAGTCACTAGAATTAGTTCAAATGGCAAATGAACCGCTTGATCGTGAAGAATTCTTAGCAGGGCGTCAAACCCCAGTATTGTTTGGTACAGCGTTGGGTAACTTTGGTGTAGACCATGTCTTGAATGCATTTAGTGAATATGCACCACCACCAAAAGCACATCCTACCCAAGACCGTAAAGTTGAAGCGACTGAAGAGGGTTTCTCTGGTTTTGTCTTTAAAATTCAAGCCAATATGGACCCTAAACACCGCGATCGTATTGCTTTCATGCGTATCTGTTCAGGCAAATATGAAAAAGGCTTGAAAATGAAGCATGTGCGTATTGGGAAAGATGTGCGTATTTCAGATGCATTAACGTTCTTGGCGGGTGATCGTCAGCATTTAGAAGAGGCATGGCCAGGCGACATTATTGGTTTACATAACCATGGTACGATTCAAATCGGCGATACTTTCACTTCGGGTGAAAACTTGCAATTCACAGGTATTCCTCACTTTGCTCCTGAAATGTTCCGTCGTGTTCGTTTAAAAGATCCTTTAAAATCGAAGCAACTTCAAAAAGGTTTAAAAGAGCTTTCAGAGGAAGGTGCAACTCAGGTATTTATGCCACAAAACAGTAATGATCTTATTGTAGGTGCTGTGGGTGTTCTTCAATTCGAAGTTGTTGCTTATCGTTTAAAAGAAGAATACAAAGTAGATTGTATTTACGAGCCTGTGAGCATTAACACTGTTCGTTGGGTTTCATGTCCAGATGAGAAAAAATTTAATGAATTTAAGAAAAAAGCACATGACCAACTTTCAGTTGATGGTGGTGGGCATTTAACGTACTTAGCACCTAGCCGTGTCAATTTACAATTAATGCAAGAGCGTTATCCTGATATTGTTTTCCGTAATACACGTGAACATTAATTTTGCTTGAAAATGTAAAACAGCTTCCTCGTGAAGCTGTTTTTGTATCAGAATAACCAATGCTTTAATTTTGGTTGATTCTTGTGATTACTCTAAACTTACAAAAAAAACGATTGCGTATTCTTCTTGCTACCTTAGTCATTGGGATGGCATCTTGTGAAAAACAACCAGAGTCTACGACACAAAAGTCAGGGCAGTCTGCCCAAGTTAAAAATGCTGATGTGTTACCTTACTTAAATGATGACGCGTTTCAAGTTGAAATAAAGAGCGAAAATTGCACAAAATCGGTCTGCGAAAAAATTGAAATTTTAAGTCTAAAAACAGCAGATCAGTGGGTCAATCAACAACTTAACAACCATTTGGCTTTTGTGATTCAAGATCAAATCAATGAAAAAGAAAAATTGAGTTTGGATCAATCCATCGAAACCTATATAAGTCGATCTGAATCATGGATGAAGGAGTTTTCACTGAATCAGCCTTATGAGTTGGATATACTGACGCAAGTCGCCACCCAACGAAATCAATATGTGTTGATCCAATTCATTGTTAACACAAAACAAGCTGAAGTGATCGTTAAAGATCGTGGTTACTTTATGGTATTGGATCGAAAGCAGAAAAAAGTTTTACAGTTGCAGGATGTGATTCAAAAGAACCAAATAAATGATTTTGAAAGAATACTTCAAGTGTCCTATCAAAAATGGTTAAAGGCCCAGAGTGGTGAAGTGAGAAGTATCGCTCCAGTGAATCTCAGCTGGCAAAATCAGGAATGGTTCTTTGATGGTGAAGGGATTGGTGTTCATATTCGTGCGAACGAAATTGTCAAAGGTGGTGAGCAATTGGATATCTATTTGAATCATGCTCAAACCAAGCAGGTGGTTGTACCGCAGATCTTTCAAAAGATGTTTTGAAATATTACAAATATTGTAATGTAGCATATACAATTGCAGTTAAACCCATACAAACGAAGCTTGAGCTATCAATTTCATCGGGTTAGGCTTAAATCAATGATAAATGACCGTTTCTCCTCAAGGTTGTGAGATGTTAAAAAATAAAATAGTTTGGACTGTATCTGTACTTACTGCCGCAATTACGCTGAGCGCATGTCAGCCAAAAGGGGACGGGCCTAAAGAGTCACCTGACACTCAAACTCAAGCAGCATCGGAAGTTCAGATACTCGTGCTTCAGGGTGAAACTGAAAAAGTGCCTGTTCGGTTGGTAGAATGTGATGGTAACAATTGTCCAGAAATTTCAATTGATCGATTGAGAACGAATCAATTTGTGTTAGATGGCTTAATTGATCAAGCGATTATCAAAAATTTACAAGAAACGCTAGAGTTGTTCGAACCTGAGCAGACGCTGCCTAAAGACAAAGATACTCAAGCCGCAAGTGAAGTTGTTGAATATAAAACTGCAGCGCAGTTACTTGCAGAGCAGATTCAGCCCTATATTGATAACTTTGTGGGTTTAGATAAAGAGTTAAAGCACTTGGGGGTTGGACATCAAATTAGTTTGAGTATTAGTCCTAAAATTTTAAATTCACAAGGACCACTTGCAACCGTCGTATTGAATACGAGTAACTATTTAGGAGGTGCACATGGTTCTTCTTCACAAACTTACTTTAATTTTGATTTGAAACAGCAGAAACAAGTGTCACTAGATCAAATTTTAGTGAAAGACCAAAAGAATAAATTAAATCAATTGGCCCATGATGAATTTAAAAAATGGGTCATAGATTCCCAGTTAGCAGATAACGTTGAAGAGTATGAAGAGGCTTGGAAATTTAAACTCACTGATAATTATTATTTGGGTAAGAAGGGTTTAATTCTTCAATACGGTGAATATGAAATTGGTCCTTATGTGGTGGGTTTGCCAAGACTTACGATTCCTTATGAAAAGCTACAGGGTGTGATTAAACCTGAAATGCTGGAGGCTGTTCATTCTTCGGTTCAAGTTGCTGTACCTCAAGCTGCAGGTGAAGCAAAATAACATGTCCATGCCACGTTTGTTTGATACGCATACGCACTTTGATGTAGAAGATTTTGACTTCGATCGTGAGCAACTTGCGTATCAGGCTAAACAGAAGGGAGTGGATGCCCTTGTACTGATCGGGTTTCAACACCAACGCTTTCATACATTGATTGAAACACACCATTGGTTAAATGGTTTAGATCAGGCACCGAGGAGTTATCTCGCTCCAGGTCTACATCCTTTTTATATCGAACAACATCAGCCTCATCATCTAGACGATTTAAAAAAAATTCTTGAAGTACAACAATGCATCGCCGTTGGTGAAATTGGTTTAGATACTTTTCTCAAGCAACATAAGCAGCCGGAAGTTTTCGCTAAGCAACAGGATTTTTTTGCGCAACAACTCGATTTGGCTCAACAATTTAAGCTTCCTGTGCTGTTACATATTCGTAAATCTCATGCTGAAGTATTAAAACTGTTAAAAGCAAAGCAATTTTTTCAGGGGGGGATCGCCCACGCATTTAGTGGAGGGGTAGAAGAAGCAAAGGCATTTATTCAACTTGGATTTAAGTTAGGGGTCACGGGACAGATTACCAATCCCAATGCTAAAAAATTACACCAAACAGTTCAGTATGTTGGCATTGAGCATCTGGTCATTGAAACAGACTGTCCTGATATGACGCCATTATGTTGTCAAACTTCAACTGAACACCGAACCCGTAATACCCCACAGAATTTAATTTATGTTTTAGAGGGTTTGGCACATAGTCTAAATACGAGAATCGAAGACATTGCGCAACGTGTTTGGGAGAATAGTGTGTCTGCACTCAACCTAAAAAATGAACTGAAATTGTCGTGAGTTCAAAACTCTCTATTCCTCTGAAGTTTTGCTAAAATACGCCTTTTCCAAATAGTGTTAGAGCAATATGACTGACTTAGTTCATGATGATGAATATGAACGCCGTTTTACCGGTGTAGCCAAAATTTATGGCGAAGAAAATTTTCAGCATTATGAAAACAGTCATGTCATGGTGATCGGTATTGGCGGTGTTGGCTCTTGGGCTGTCGAAGCTTTGGCTAGAACAGGTTTGGGCGAGCTCACATTAGTGGATATGGATTCTGTTGCAGCATCGAATATTAATCGTCAGTTACCTGCGATGACATCAACATTAGGTCATGAAAAAATTGAAGTGATGGCAGAGCGTTGTCGCCAAATCAATCCACGTATAAAAATCAATTTAATTGATGATTATCTAACGCCTGAAAATGTAACAGAGATTTTGAGTTCAAATCCAGATGTTGTGTTGGATTGCATTGATGATGTCAAAGCAAAACTCGCATTGATGCTACATTGTCGTTTCAATAAAGTCCCTTTGATTGTATCTGGCGGTGCTGGTGGTAAATTAGATCCACTCAAAATTCGGGTCGCAGATTTGTCAAAAACAGAATACGACCCGATGCTGGCAAAATTAAGAAGTCAGTTGCGCTCAAAAGGTATCTGTAAAAAGCCGAAAGAGAAGTTTGGTATCACCTGTATTTATTCGGTGGATAATCCTTTTTCGAATGCTGATGTTTGTGCAAGTGCCGGGTTAAGATGTGGGGGCTATGGTTCAGCCGTGGTGGTGACATCAAGTTTTGCAATGGTAGCTGTGGCTGAAGTGTTAAAACGATTAGACTCGATTCAAGCAAAATAAGCCTAAAAGTGATTATCAAAAAAGGTCTCTATCAAGAGACCTTTTTTACTGATGATATTTGTTTATTCAGCATTGATTTTTAAGCTTTCTTGTTCAGCATGTCTTTGAATGGCTTGTTGCATACCGATTAAGGCATTTTCAATATCTTTTAAGGTTTTCGCATTACCCCCACTCAGGGCTTGTCGCCATTTTCGTGCACCAGGAAGGTTTTGAAATAAGCCTAAAATATGACGTGTAATCACTGAAAGTGGCGCACCATCAGCTAAACGTTTTGCAATATATGGCATCATTTCCTGCATGATCTCAAAACGATCAGGTGCTGACAAATTCCATAATTGTCCTAGTTCAGCCAGTAGATAAGGATTGTGATAAGCCTCGCGACCAATCATGACACCATCCACATGTTGTAAGTGTTGTTGAGTTTCAGCAAATGTTTTGATCCCACCGTTGATTTCGATCAATAGTTCTGGGCGATCTTGCTTTAAGCGATAGACATCTTCATAACGTAAAGGCGGAATGTCCCGATTTTCTTTTGGTGACAAACCTTGTAGTAAAGCAATGCGTGCATGCACGATAAAATTTTGACATCCCGTTTTTGCAACGGTATCGACAAAATGCAGCATCTCCTCATAAGATTGCATATCATCGATGCCGATTCGGTGTTTTACCGTGACGGGGATATCAACTGCATTTTGCATTTCAGCAATACATTCAGCAACCAGGTCAGGCTCAGCCATGAGGCAAGCACCAATTTTATTGTTTTGAACGCGATCACTAGGACAACCAACATTCAAATTGATTTCATCATAGCCCCAATCTTGAGCCATTTTAGAGCAGGTTGCGAGGTCTTTAGGATTTGATCCACCAAGCTGTAACACAATAGGGTGTTCTTCTTTACTGTAATCTAAATGACGGGCTGCATCGCCAAATAAAATTGCGCCTGTGGTTACCATCTCGGTGTACATGATGATATTTGGATTGAATAAACGTGCAAAAAAGCGGTAATCACGAGTTGTCCAATCCATCATGGGTGCGACGGAAATTCGAGGCTGTAAGGATTGGATATTGGACATGATAAAACCTAGATTTTGTAAATCGTGAAAAGCTCGGCATCTTACCATAATTTAAAAAATGGTTCATTGAGGAGGGGCATGAAACACTTGATAATTCAGGTAATATTAGACAGATACGCCCAGAATTTAATAATGGAACTAAAACACATTATTTATTTGATAAGAATGGGTAATATACTGGGAAATGGTGTTATGAAAATATTTTTATCAGATGTACAACAAGTATTCAGCGGCTTATTGACCCATAGAATCAGTCGAGAGGAAGCTGAAGAGTGGGCAAGAATAAGGATGAATGCGCTTGACCATAATGAATTGTTTTTTGATCCTCCTACTGAAGAGAAGCTTCTATGGAAAGCAATAATTTATTTGAGTGGTGTAGCTTTAAAAATATCACCTGAGGAATATATGGAAGATGATGATGGTATCAAAGAGATGTTTAATACTTATTGGTCAAAGTGATGTGGCGTCATGTATTAAACTGGACGGTATATTTAGCCAGACTTTGAGGAAGTTTAATACACTGCTTTATCTAATAGATGAAGGATGTGTGGATATGGGCTATGAAGCCAAATGTGGGTTTTCAAAATGATGAGTGGTTTTAAAAACCCAGGAGACTTTTTACTCATTTTGGCTTATTTTTTTATTTTTCAGGCTACATTGACTCTCTTTGGTTGGCAATTAAAAGAGAAAAGAGAAAAGATATTGAACTGGAATATTGTAATTGGCTCGCTTCCATTTGTACTCAGTATTGAATTGTTGTTTGATCACTATCAGAATTCATTTTTTGGGGAACTAACATTAATTCTCACTTATTTTTGTATATGTTTTGCTTTAAATACATTTTTTTGGATATTTAGTTTTTTATTTAAATTAAATCTACTTAAAATTAGATGGTATTTTTTTTCTTATATCAATGTTATAGGCGGTTGGATATTTTCAATATTAATTTAAATATTATCAGAAGCTTTGGCTTTTTTTATATAAATCTTTTTATATGAATAAATCTTTATTATAGGAAATATAATTTTTTATTTTAATTGATTTGAATCAGGCGGTTATGAATTATTGTTTGCAACAAAGCCTCTTGGTTATTATATTTTTTTGCTTGGTATAAATATTAGGGTTCTTTCATAAATCATTTTTTACTCAGTTCTAAATTATAAACCCCTGCGATTAAACTGAATCTTAATCCCAATCTTTTGCCACGGTTGCGATATCGCTCAGCAAGGATTTTGAAGGTATTCAAAGTCCCAAATACATGCTCAATCCCAATTCTTCTTTTATTGATTTCTTGATTGTAAACTTTTAGCTCAGGATCTAGTTTACAGCGCTTTTTTGCTTTTAATGGCAATAGACTATTTGGATACACCGTATAAATCCCTTGATAACCTTTCTCTGCAAGAATAAAAGCACCTTTAGGAATCTGATTCAAGTTGCGTTTGAAAAGCTCGAAATCATGTACAGCACCACAACTCGTGCATAAACTCAGAACTTGCTGTGTTCTATAATGGATAATGGCTTGTACTTTGAAAGTATGAGCTTTCTTCTTACCACTATAGCTTTTCTTCTGTTTTTTTAGGTCTTTGTATTGGGGTTTCTGTGGCATCAACGATCACCACATTCCAGTCGATACCTTCGCCTTCAGGCAAACTCTTGGGTAAATTAAATAGATTGGACTTGATCAGGCAATCCTCTACGTGGCGGACGATTCTTGAAGCAGTAGGCTCTGACACACCATAACTGGTTGCGACATGAAACAATGTTCGATATTCACGCCAATAACTTAAGCACAGCAGGATTTGATCTTCTACACTTAACTTAGATGGTCTACCTTTAGCAGGTACAAGCATTTTTAGCTGTTCCGCCATTAAATCAAAGGTTGACCATGAGATGCCTGTATATCGCTTAAACTGTGTTTCAGAAAGCTTCTTTGAGTCGATGTATTTCATTCGCAAATTATGTATGAATATTTAAAATTATTCGGTACAAATAATCAGCAAAGGATAGATCTTTTTTTGATTTATGAAAGAGATATAATTTAAATTTTTCAATCATTGGTTTAAAAAGTGTTCAAGTGAAGTCATATTTTATTGATGATTTTATTTTAGAATTCTATTAGCTAACCCTTCAAGAATAAACTTAGCTGCTTGAGTTTGACTCTGGATAAAACCATTATTTTTTGGCAAATCATCAGCTACATCTTGCACACGACGATGGTAAAAAATATGCATATTTTCAGGGGGAACTTGCGAGAAGTCTTTTAAGTTCCATTTAGGAATAAATACCAACTGATCTAATATTCCAAATTCAATAGAAGGGGACTGACATTGTTTGCATATCCCACGACGGATATTGGGTGGTGACTTCAAACGTTTAAAAGTAGTCTGTTTAATATTTAAATCATAAACATCTTGTTTCAAGAATACTAAAACATCTGAAAATGCCTTACCTGTATATTCTTGGCAAACTTGGCAGTGACAAATAAAATGTGCGATGGGTGCATGAGAAAAGCGAAAAGTATTTGCGCCACAAGAACAACTTGCTTCAACATTGAAAGGCATGTGATTTAAATTTGACATAAAACTTCCTTGTTTAAGATCTATTCATAGATGAAATTAAAATTTTAAAGTTCGATTGAGTATCACGCAGGATAAATAAGGACTCTGATCAAGTTTGAGCCCCATAGTAAAAAAATCGCACTTATGTCGTATAGAACCTAAAGATTATCTAAAGTGCACTGATATCAGATCCGGTCTTTTTGGGGTCGACCAAAATTTTAGCGTGTTGTTCAGGATCACCTAAGGCCTGAAAAGCATCTTTGACTCCTGCAAGACCTACAACGCCCGTTATCAGAGGAGAACAATCAATTTGACCTTCAGCGATCATATGGAGCGCATCTCTGAACTCAAGTGGCGTATAACCAATCACAAACTGGATTTCGATTTCTTTGTTTAAAGCCAAAGCGGGTTCGATGCTGTCGGATTGCATACATACACCCACACCGATAATTTTAGAAAATAATGGCGCACCGTTAATAATCTGTTGAAGGATGCCTGGCATCCCGACACATTCAAAAATCACAGGACGTTTGGGTAAAGCACCTAATTTGTCAGCCACACGCCACGCATGCCACCATGGAATATGCATAGACTGTATCTTTTCGAAAATACCGATTCCATAGTTAATTGCTTCAGAAGCATCACCCAATAAACCGTATTCTTTCCAACTCTCAAAAGGCGAGGATTGTTTAGGATCAATGACGACATCTGCACCACAAAGTTGAGCCAGCCGACGGCGATTTGGTGAGAAGTCACTGGCAATAATTTTTTTCACACCAATCGCTTTGAGCATTAAAATGACACCTAAGCCTACTGGACCACAACCAATAACAATTGCGGGTTCTGATTTCTTTATTCTGCTCCGACGTACTGCATGTAAAGCAACCGCCATTGGCTCGGTCATTGCTGCAAGATCGGGATGTAATCCATTTGGCACCGCAAACATGAGTTGAGATTGCACCAATATTTGTTCGGCATAACCACCAGAAGCTTGAGGGGAAAGACCAGTCGCTTGATAACCCCACTGATCAACTTTCAATAGTGGCATCGCACAAACTAAGGTATCTGTTTTAAATTTTTTTCTAGTTTTAGGACCATAATCTAGAACACGACCGCAAAATTCATGCCCCATGACAAAACGGTCTGTTGACTTTGCAACACCTTTTAGACCCACTTTAGCCGTAAGTTCATGCATGTGGTCACAACTATGTTGCATATGTAAATCACTGCCACAAATACCACATCGCACAACTTCTAATAAAGTTTGTCCTTGTGATGGTGTTAGATGGCTGACATCTTCAAGTGTTAATTCATTTTGATGACATACAACTGCTTTCATTCTTGTTCACGAATATTTTTTATAATGATAGTGAACAGTGTGTGTGATTACGCACAAGAGATACACAGCTTTAGAGGACTGAATGATGACTGCAGAGGCTAAATTATTGAAAAAGCCTCCATTTATAGAGGCTTAACATGCATATTTTATGAGTTAGCTTAGTTGGGTTCGATGATAACGTTGATCCACTAGCGTGAATAGTGCTGTACAACTGACCAAGATTAATCCTACGATACACGCCATTGCCCATCCACCATGATCCCAAGCATAAATTCCTAGCGCGGAACCACTTGCGCCACCAATAAAATAGCTGGTCATATAAAGTGAATTTACACGAGATTTAGCATCCGGTCTTAAATTAAAAATCACATTCTGGTTGCTACTATGCACCAATGCTAGACCGAGATTCATCAGTCCAAAACCGATGATATAGCAACTTAAATAGAATGCACCTAAATAAAGGAATATCCATGCGCTACCTAGGATTAAAATGCCAAACCAAGTGATTTGTTTGACGTAACCACGGTCGGCGATCTTACCAATTTTCTTGGTGGACAAGGCGCCAAATACGCCAACCAAAGTGACTAAACCCACCATGACATCTTCAAGAGAAAAAGAGGATTTAAGTAAAATAGAAATGGTCGAGAAGAGGATGCTCATCGTTGCAAATGCAAAGGCACCAATGATAGAGCGATAAATTAAACGAGGCTCTTCTTTGAGTAGCAGCCCCATGGATTTAAACACAGCAAAATAACTAATTTTAGAGCTAGGAATATAAGGCAGACGAATATTAAGTACCACAGCGACCATTAACATCAAAATTCCACTGACGATATAAATGAGCTGCCAATTAAATAAGTTGGATAACAAACCAGCTAAACTGGTCGAAATTAAAATGCCTACCAATAATCCGCTCATCAGTAACCCGACGACTTCGCCTGTTCGTTCTGGTCGAACCGCCATCGTGGCAAACGGAATCAAAATTTGTGCTGCAACCGAGAAAAGCCCAGTGATAATTGTGCCAGCCCATAACATATAAAGGTTGAGCGAAAAAGCACAAATAAATAATCCCACTGCTGCAAAGAACATTAAAAATGGGATTAATTTCGTTTTATTAAGAATATCACCAAGTGGTACGATAAAAAGTAGTCCGACAGCATAAGAGACTTGAGCCAAAGTGACAGTTAATGCCACATCTGTTGCAGGGGCATTAAAGTAAAGTTGAACAGAGTGAATTAAGGGCTGCGAATAATAATTAGCGCCTGCACAAATACCACAAGCAATGGCCATCAACCAAAGTAAAGCAGTGTCATTCGTGATGTCTTTTTTATTTAAATCGTCAAGATCGTTATACATGAATAAATGGCTCAGTGGATGAGGAGCAGTAAGCTGTGGCTTCGATTTCAATTTGCATGGCGTCTAATGCCAAGCGAGACACAGGGATTAGTGTGCATGCTGGGAAATTTTGATCTTTCCATATTGTATTCATTTTCAGATTTAACAGGTGATGTTTTTGTTGGTCAAAATTGACAATCAATACGCTTAGAACAGCAATGTTATAAAAGTCGATATGTGCATAGCTGAGAGCGATTTTGAGATTTTCGAAGACTTGGTTGAGTTGTTCTGAATAATCAGTGGAATAATGTCCTTCGGCATTTTCACCACCTTGACCTGATATATGAACGACTGTGTTGAAGTGTTTGACCTCACAGATGTGGCTATATCCAAATTGCCTTGGGGAATAAAGCTGAGGTGGATTTTTAGTGGTTAAACTAAATGGTGGCTTATTTGGTTTTGTCATTCTATCTTCTCTGGATTAAGCTTAGAAAAGAATTATGAAAGCTCAACTTAACTTGAGGTCAAGAGCATGGAAGAACAAAAATTACAACAGTGGCTCAGTATAGGCGCGTTAGCTGCTCGAAGTGGTGTATCGGTCGCAGCACTCAGATTTTATGAAGACAAAGCTCTTATTTGGAGTGTGCGGACGGAAGGAAATCAACGGCGATATCCTCGATATATGCTGAGAAGGATTGCTATCATCAAAGTGGCACAGCAGGTTGGGATTTCACTCTCTGAAGTGAAGCAAGCATTTAACATACTCCCTAAGAATAAAACCGCGACTAAATCAGATTGGACCGCATTATCGAGTGCATGGCAAAAAATTTTAGATCAAAAAATCTTAAATATGCTTCAACTTCGTCAACAACTGGATTGGTGCATTGGTTGTGGGTGCTTATCTTTAACTGAATGCCCACTAAGAAATGAAAATGATCAAATGGGGTCTACATCGTCGGGTTCCCACTTTGTTCCACTCGACATTAAATTTGACGATGATCAAGGGAAAATAGAAATTCACTATGAAGACTAAGTTTCATCGTGAAGCATTATTTTGAAATTTGAACTGTGAGGTTAATGTTGTCTTTATTTCAGTTTAGTTTTGGAAAGCGTAATCATCATCACACCCAATATATTCAGCGCACAACCAAACCATTGAATCATATTCATTGATTCCCCTAAAAAGATAGTTGCCAATATAATGGTCAGAATTGGACCAAGTGAACCAATCATGGCTGTTTGAGAAGCACCTAAACGAGCAATACTTTGCGCAATGAGAATAGTTGGAATCACCGTTACCCCAATACCTAATGCAACACCATATCCGATTATTTCTATGGGTTGTTGAAGGATATTGGATATAGGACTTGGCTGAGCAATAAAGTAGTGAAGAATCGTCCCTAAGCAGGCGATAGACATTGCTAAGCCCGTAAAATTCCACGATCCAAATTTTTGGATTAATTTTGGAGTCATCAATAGATAACTCGCAAAGCAAATCGCGCTTGCGAAAACTAAACTCACACCTAGCCAAAAATTACTTTCATGAGGCACATTGCTTTGTTCTTGGAGCATCACTATAAGCGTGCCGCCATAACTTAGTCCAATCGCAAAAATAGTCTTCATTGAAAGAGGATGTTTGAAAATTACACTTGATGCAATTACTGTCATGGTGGGATATAGAAATAGGATAATACGCTCCAAAGAGGCACTGATGTACATCAGACTCATAAAATCGAGCCAACTTGAAAAATAATATCCAATCAAACCAGCAACGAGGAGTAGGGCCCAATCCTGCGCTGAAAATCCGCGATTACGGTGTCGGTTCAACCAACAAATAAAAAGAAAAACGGGTAAGGCACTGAGCATCCTTAAGGCAACCAGCAATGTTGCATCAACATCTTCAGAAACTGCATAAGCTTGTTTGATTAAGATCGCTTTACTACTAAACAAGAATGCTGCCAACAGCGCACATAAACTCCCTAACTGAGTGGGAGTCAGCTTAAGTACCATAAATGTTAAAAATCAATTTTTAAGTAATGGAAGTATAAGCCAATCTTCATTGTAAGCTCTAAAATTCAATCTCTAATTTTCGCTAAATCACCTACCTAGCGACATAAGGCGTTTTGATTTTTTGTTTAAATGCATCATTGTGGTGCGTAATATGAAAAAAACAGTGGTCTATCAACCCAAAAAATACATCAAAAAAATATTTCAAATTTTTTTTGCACGGTTTGTAAGCATTCTTTTCAAGAATCAGTCAGCTTGTATTTCATGTTCAGCCAAAATTTAAGCTCAATTTTAAAACCAAGATTTATCTAAATTTTGTCTTATTTATAATTTTTAAGAATGTCGTGAGAATTTGAATCGATTAGTCTGATTTTTTGTCAATTCGGCAAATTGAGATTTATGAGAATGAAAGAAGCAACTAAAAATGTGACATGCACGGCGCTTTAACACAATCAAAAGGGATAAAAAGAAAGCTAAAAAATGTCAGAATGATCAAAGCTTAATAAAGTCAAGCTCCCTATACTGACGATAAATTAGAAAAAAGTTTCTTTTTTGTTAAAAAATGGATCGAAAATTGAACGAATCTGGAACTATTTTTTATGAAAATGATAGATCAAATACCATGAAATTTTGTGATGATTGTGAATCATGAGTTCAAAATGAGGGTATTTATTAAATAAATATTGGGTGGTAATTTAAAAAAGTTCAATTAGAATCCAAAAAATTCACATGAATACATCCAGGGGTATATCGCAGGAATGCGATATCTACTTTAAGAAAAATTAGCTTGAGGAATGCTCATGCAGATCGGAATCCCTACCGAAACTGTAGTTGGTGAAAGTCGTGTAGCTGCGACACCAGAAACAGTAAAGAAGTTAATTGGTGCTGGTCACAGTGTCGTTATCCAACGTAATGCAGGTGTTAAAGCTGCATATATTGATAGTGCCTATGAACAGGTTGGTGCAAAAATTGTTGATGATGCTTATACCGGCAGTCAATTGGTTTTAAAAGTTCGCGCACCTAAAGGCGAAGAAATACAAAAATTAGCCCCAAACACCACAGTGGTTGCGATGTTTGATCCGTACCGTAATACGGAACTTGATCAATTCGCTGCTCAGCAAGTGTCTGCATTTGCACTTGAGTTATTACCACGTACGTTATCTCGTGCCCAAAATATGGACGTGTTGTCATCACAAGCAAACTTGGCAGGTTATAAATCTGTGCTTCTTGCGGCGGCAGAGTACCAACGTATGTTCCCAATGTTAATGACAGCGGCGGGTACGGTTAAACCAGCTCGTGTAGTCATTATGGGTGTTGGTGTAGCAGGCTTACAAGCGATTGCAACAGCCAAACGTTTAGGTGCTATTGTTGAAGCGACAGACCTACGTCCAACAGCCAAAGATCAAGTTGAATCTTTAGGCGGTAAATGGTTAGACGTACCAATGTCAGCAGAAGAGCAAGCGCGTGCCGATGAAGCTGCAAAAAATGGTTATGGTTGGATGCCTGGTGAACAATATATTAAAGACCAAGCTGCAATTGTAGACAAAGCGGTATCGAATGCTGACATCGTGATCACGACGGCGCTTTTACCAGGTCGTGATGCACCGCGCTTAATTAAAGCTGAAACAGTTGCCAAAATGAAACCAGGTTCAGTCATCCTCGATATGGCAGTTGAAACTGGCGGTAACGTTGAAGGCTCAAAATGCGGTGAAACTGTTGTGACTGATAATGGCGTGAAAATTTTGGGTATTCCAAATATTCCAGCGACCGTTTCTACAGAAGCTTCAGCGCTATATGCACGTAACGTTTATAACTTTGTTGAAACGCTTTTTGATCAAGATAAAAACTACAGCATTAATCAAGAAGATGAAATCCAAAAAGCATTGCTTGTCACTCATGGTGGTCAAGTGCTGTTGAAGCGTGGTTAAGGAGACTGATCATGGTTGAAACTATTACAATTTTTGTCCTCGCAATCTTCGTAGGTTATTACGTTGTTTGGGGAGTGACACCTGCGCTTCACACGCCGCTGATGGCCGTAACGAATGCATTGTCTTCAATTATTATTGTCGGTGCGATGATCCAAACTGTTGGTTTACCTGTTATGGGTGTTGAGGGGGCTGTTGATTTTCAAACCATCAATGTGGTGAGTGTATTAGGTGCGATCGCTGTTTTCTTAGCAAGCATTAATATTTTCGGTGGCTTCGCTGTAACCGCTCGTATGCTTGAAATGTTTAAGCCAAAGCAAAAGAAAAAAGAGGGTTAATACATGGAATTTATTCGTGAGTATGCGGATTGGTTTTACCTAATCGGTGCCGTTCTTTTTATCTTAACTTTGCGTGGCTTGTCTGGTCCTAAGACAGCAATTGCAGGTAACCGTTACGGTATGATTGCAATGGCAATCGCCGTGTTAACAACTTTCTTTGTTGCTGATAATCCTGTGGTATGGATGATTGTCGGTGCAATGGTATTGGGTGCGATTGTTGGTATTGCTCGAGCTCGTACAGTGCCTATGACACAAATGCCAGAAACAGTTGCTCTCATGCACTCACTCGTGGGTCTTGCTGCAGTGTTGATTGCGATCGCTGCAATTATTCACAACAACAAGCTCGTCGAGCTTGGGCCAGACTTACTGGCTGCAAATGGTGTGAACTTCCATGAAATGAGTCGCGTACATTTATTCGAATTATTCGTAGGATGTTTCGTTGGTGCCATTACATTCACTGCATCGGTATTTGCTTATGGTAAATTGGCGGCAAAGAAATGGGCAAAAACGATTTCAGGTGCATGGGTTAAACCTGTTCAAGCTTTGATTTTTATTGCTATGCTAGCAGCAGGGATTCACTTCTTCTTGACGGGTAACATGACCTCGTTCTGGGCAATGACAGCACTTGCTTTAGCCTTTGGTTGGATATGGATTGCGCCTGTTGGTGGTGGTGATATGCCAGTTGTGGTGTCTTTGCTTAACTCATTCTCTGGATGGGCGGCAGCAGGGATTGGTTTTACGCTTGAAAACAACATGTTAATTGTTGCAGGTTCGCTTGTAGGTTCGTCAGGTGCAATTCTGTCTTATATTATGTGTAAAGCAATGAACCGTTCAATCATCAACGTATTGTTTGGTGGTGCAATGGGTGGTGCTGCAGCACCGACAGCAGCAGCTGGTGCAGCAGTTCAACGCAACTACCGTTCTGGTTCTGCTGACGATGCTGGTTTCTTAATGTCAAATGCAGACAGTGTTGTAATTGTACCGGGTTATGGTATGGCGCAAGGTCGTGCTCAAAATGCGGTGAAAGAGCTTGCAAATTTATTGAAAGAGCAAGGTGTAACTGTACGTTTTGCGATTCACCCAGTGGCAGGTCGTATGCCTGGTCACATGAACGTCCTTTTAGCTGAAGCAGATGTTCCGTACGAAGACATCTTAGAGATGGATGAGATTAACTCAGACTTCCCAGCAACAGATGTGGTGTTGGTCATCGGTGCGAATGACGTCGTTAACCCTGCAGCGAAAGATGATCCAAACTCGCCAATTTATGGTATGCCTATTCTTGAAGCACATAAAGCTCGTACCATTATGGTGATCAAGCGCTCTATGGCGACAGGTTATGCGGGTCTTGATAATGACTTGTTCTATAACGACAAAACAATGATGATCTTTGGTGATGCGAAGAAAGTTGTTGAAGATATGACGAAAGCCATTAATGGTACAGGTCACTAATTTATAGACTGTTTTAAAAAAACCACCTTCGGGTGGTTTTTTTATTTTTCATGTGTAGGTTTTCGCCACATTCCCCAAATTTCAGGTGCATCGTAGGGCAGATCCCGAAGGTGAAAGATCACTTCAAATCCATAATGACAATAGAGTCCAACATTGCTTGGTGTTGCAGTTTCTAAATAACATGGGATACCGTGTTGATCGCTCTTGGTGAGAATAGGTGTTAAGACTTTGCTGGCTAAGCCTTGTCCTTGGTGGTCAGGACTTACACCTATGAGTTGTAAATAATAATGCGCCTCACTGGGATGATGTTTCTGCACCAGATTAATGATGTGAATAAATTTCACCAGTTGTCTTAAACCGATAATCTTCGTTAATTGAGGGAGTAGTTTAACCTGCTGAATGAGGTTTAAATCCCACTGATTTGGCGGAATCCAAAGTGCAGCAACTGAGCGATCGGGATTGGTATAGACTTCATCATATGGTTGAGCGATATCTTTCAATTGAATACTAAAGAATTGCTCTAGTTTTTCATGTTTTTGTTGGAAACTCAGTTTTTCAGCTTGGATCGCCCAGTTGCAAAACTCTTCGTTCCAAAAGGATTGCATTAATGTTTCTACTAATGCATCGTGATCTGTTCTTGTGGCTTTTATCATGGTCATATTAAGGTAAACCAAATTAGTGAGTTCTTTTTTGTTGGCTTTATTGTTATAAATTTAAAATGCACAGTATAAAAAAGCGACCAAGAAGGTCGCTTTAATATGTTTATGCTACAGAATCTGTAGTTGAAGCATTACGCCATAAGTTTTCTAGATCATAAAACTTACGTGCTGTAGGTAACATCAGATGTACTACAACAGTGCCAAGATCAACAAGGATCCATTCTGCATCGCTTTCGCCTTCAATACCGATAGGGCGAAAACCTGCTTTACGTGCTTCATCAGCGACGTTGTTTGCAAGCGCTTTCACGTGACGTGTAGAAGTACCTGAAGCAATGACAATTGCATCTGCAACATTGCTCACTTCGCTAACATCAATCGTTGTGATTTCTTTTGCTTTAACGTCAAGCAATGCTTCTTGAACAACTTTTAAGCAAGCTTGAACGTCTTGTTTTGGAGAATTCAAAGAGAGTTCGTGAGAATTAGAAGCGCCGGGCGATGGTTCTAAATTCATGAGAAGTGTATTTTCCTGACTATAACTCATCTTTCACTATAGCGCTTTCTGCTTGAAAATTCAAACTTTGAACAAATTTTATACCACAATATGATGATATTAAAGAAGTTTATTTTTCCATTCGAAAGAATCTGTTGAATGAGATTGGGGGCGATATTCGGCTGCGACAAATCCTTCATACATGCTATTTGCAATGCATTCAAAAATAGCGGGATAGTCAATTATCCCTGTGAGTGGTTCATGGCGACCTGGTACATCTGCAAATTGGATATGCCCAATGTGTTGCATATTTTCTTTGAGTGACAGAATCAGGTCTTCTTGCATTCTAGCCATGTGATAGCAATCGAATTGCATTTTTAGAGCTGGATGATTGACGTCTTTCAGTAACTCTTTGGCTTGATGCATTGTTTGAATCATGAAGTTGGGCATATCAAAGCCATTAATCATCTCAAAAACGGGTTGAATCCCATGCGCTGTGAAGATCTCGCTGACAAATTTAAGATTTGAGACTAAGGTTTCATAGCAGACCTGATATTCAACATTATCTGGTTGCTTGCCAGCCAAAATATTCACTCGAGGTATATTGAGTGAGCATGCATATTCAATCGCTAAGTCAACAGCTTGTTTAAATTCATCAGTTTTACTTGGGATACTTGCTAATCCGCATCCGCCTTGCATTAAATCTCCGGCAGGAACGTTGATGAGACACAAGCTAAGTTGATTTTCATTAAGTTCATGCTGAATTTGCTCAATACTCAGCTCATATGGAAATTGAATTTCTACATGTTGGAACCCATATTCAGCAGCCAGCGCAAAGCGTTCAATGAGTGGAACTTCTGTAAAGATCATCGATAAATTAACAGCGAGCTTCATATTGAATGCGACCTATTTATTGTTTTGTTCAACTTGCAGAATGACTGAGGCAAGGTCTGATTCAGAAAAGCCATTGGATTGATGCGCTTTCAATTGTTCTAAGGCTTGTTGAGCGACAGGAATATTAAGGTCAAATTGTCGAGCCAAACTCAAGGCATTATTTAAATCTTTAGACAGCGTCTGAACTTTCCATTGCACAGGCTCAAACTCATGCGTTGCCATACGTGGTGTTAAAATTTGAAAAGGTTTAGAGTCGGCGAATCCACCTGCTAAGGCAGGTGCAAGCAGTTGAGTATCAACACCCGCCTGATCTGCTAAAGCAACAGCTTCTGCGATGAGTGTGCTATTTGCAGCAACGATGAGTTGATTACAAATTTTGGTGGCTTGTCCTGTTCCAGTTCCACCCATACAGGTTACACGTTGTGAAAGAACTTGATAGATTGGTTGTAAAGATTCGATGATGCTCGATGGTCCGCCAGCAAAAATAACTAAACTGCCATTTTCAGCACCAGCTGTTCCACCTGACACAGGAGAATCTATCCAATGCGCTGATTTAGCAGTTGCACGTTGTGCAAGATTTTTAGTTTTATCCACAGATAGACTCGAGAAGTCCACAATAATCTGCTCGGGTTGAATCAGTGATTCAATTTGAGAAAAAACAGCCTCTACCGCATTGTCATCGGCTAAACAAGTTAGGATCAGATCAAATTGTGCTATCTCAGAGAGTTGAAGGGGATGTGCCCCAAGCTGGATTAACGGCTCACATGCGTTGGGGCTTCGGTTCCAGACAGCAGTGTAAAACCCAGCCTGTATCAATCGAGTCGCCATTCTGCTACCCATTAAACCCATACCTAAGAATGCGATTTTAGTTTGACCGTTAATCATTATTGAAGCTAATCCCTGATCTAAGTTTGAAAACCAATTTATTTGAATTGACGTGGTAGAAATTCCAAATCTGGATTTTTATCTTTTTTACGCGCAATTTGACTGTTTTTGCCAAGGAGTAATTTGAGTTGCCAAATTTTCTCAAGACGAAGTGATTTTTTGGGTGCGTGTTCCATCGCATCTAAGACTTGTTTTACTGCAGCTAAGGCATCAGGTGAGCGCTGCAACATTTCGTCGGCAAGCTGTTGAGCTTTTTGCATCGGCGCGTTATCAACATGTGTGATCAATCCAATTTCTTTGGCATATTGACCATCAAATACACGTGCTGTTAATGATAATTCTTTGGCTAGGTCGACTCCAATAATACCTTTGATTGAGCGTGTTAACCCCATATCTGGAACTAAGCCCCAACGGGTTTCCATAATCGACATTTGGGTGTTGGGGTGAGCAATTCGAATATCAGCCGCTAAAGCCAATTGCATACCTGCACCGAAGCAATACCCTTCAATAGCTGCAATGACTGGAACAGGGAGTTCTTGCCAGATTAAAAAAGCTTTTTGAAATAGACTTTGACCAGGCTTAATGAGTTCCCATGCGGCATAAGCACGATTTTGTGGATTATTCAGGTCTGTTAAATCAATACCTGCACTAAATACGTTGGCTTCACCAGTGAGAATCACACAGCGGATAGTACGATCAGATTTAATTTTTTTTGCGACTTGCACCAACTCTTTCAAAAGTTGAAAGCTCATCGCGTTACGTTTGTCGGGACGATTCAGAAAAACCGTCGCAATTCCATTATTTTTTTCTACACGTATTAAAGCCATTATTGTGACTCGAGTTTATTGTTCCTTGTTTTAAGCATAACATGTCCAAAATAGACTGTCGTGACAGTAGAGTCATCACGTATTGCCTAATACAGTGCGTTGATCGTCTATTAATGATTCAAAATAGACTCGGCTGCTTCTTTTACTTGTCCAATCGCATGTTTTAATTCATCCAGTCGTTTCATCACATTTTCAATAAATTGCTCATCTGCTTTTCTACGCTCTTTACGCAGCGTTGAAACGAACTGTTCAAATTCACCTGTGATGCTTTGTAAATTCGGAGTGCCGACGTAGCGTGTTGCCCCATACAAACGGTGTAATACATGTTCGAGCTGCGGATAATCTTCAAGTTCGATGAGTTGTTCTATTTCAGCAAGTTCATTCGGGAAGCTGTCCACCAGCATCTTCAATAAATCTTGTGCTAAGTCTTCTTTATTCGCTGCCAATTGAACGCACTGTTTCCAATCTAAAACCTGATGATCTAAGGTTTCGATACGTAAAGTTTTTTCTTGGGATTTAATTGGATGAATAAACTTATCACTGCTCCAATGGGTCAGAATTTGAATAATCTGATCCATTTGGATTGGTTTGGTGACATAGTCATCCATGCCAACTTTAAGCAACTTTTGTTTCTCATCTGCTAAAGCATGTGCTGTGAGTGCAATGATTGGTGTGTGACGTCCCTCGATGGTGGATTCTAACGATCTGATCGCACGAGTCGTATCGATGCCAGACATCACTGGCATTTGAATGTCCATAAATATCAGATCAAACGGCTTTTCATCATTTTGAATCTGTTGTTGTAAAATTTGTAGTGCCTCTTGTCCACTTTGCGCTTTAGTTGTTTGAACATTAATTTCGCCGAGCAAAGCTTCTAAAACGATTAAGTTTGGTAGATGATCGTCTACTGCAAGTACATGTAAATTAAGGGCTTTAAAGTTATCATGAGGTTCAACTTCAAATATTGGCTGATTTTCCAAGAGCTGAATTAATGATGAGCGGCTCAGAGGTTGATACAGTGGCCTCGCTTTGTATTCATTCAACATGTTGAGGTCGAGCGCCATCTGATAGCCATATACGGCTAAGTGACCTTGATAACGTCCGCGAATCTCTTTTAATAAAGCCTCTGGATCACCACTGTGATCTACAATCAACCACGTATTTTCAGGTTGATGTGTCAAACCGTTTAGACGGCTGAATAAATCTAGAATGGATTGAGCTTCTGTGTGTTCAACACCATAATTTTCTAAATAATGACGTAAAACATTCGCAGTTGCAGGGTGGGCTAAATAGGAGATGACACGCATGTCATGGAATTGCGGATGAATAATTTCATATTCATCAACCGCAAATTTCGCAGTAAACCAGAATGTTGAACCCTTTTCAGTTGGGGCGCGTTCTTGGTTATCTTCAAAGCCAATTTGGCCATGCATCAGATTAACCAATTGTTTTGAGATTGCTAACCCTAAACCTGTGCCACCAAATTGACGAGTAACGGAAGCATCGCCTTGAGAAAATGATTCAAATAACCGTTTACGATCTGTACCACTTAATCCAATACCACTATCTTGAACACTGAAATGCAATAGGCAATGTTCTAGATCGTCATGCTCCATGCGAACACGTACAATAATTTCACCATCAGGAGTGAATTTGATGGCATTTGAAATCAGGTTAGTCAAAATCTGTTTACAACGTAAAGCATCGCCAATCACATACTTTGGAATGTTATCGGCATAGTAGAAGGCCATGTCGATATTTTTTTGGGCGGCTAATGGCGACAACATGTCCATAACATCGAAGATCGCTTCTTCTAAATCAAATGATGCGGTTTCTAATTCAAGTTTACCGGCATCAATTTTTGAAAAGTCTAAGACATCATTGATCAGTGCTAAAAGATGTGCAGAGGATTTGCGAATCGTTTGCAAATACAGGCTTTGATCATTGCTGAGATTCTCTTGGCGCAATAACAAGTGAATAAAACCATCGATACTATTCAGCGGGGTACGCAATTCATGACTGATATTGGCAAGAAAAACAGATTTTGCCTGATTGGATGAGATGGCCTGATCGCGTGCTTGTTTATAAGTAATATTTTGCACTTCAAGTGTATCAAGCGTACGTCTTAAATCGTCTTCGGTCTGCTCGGTATGTTCCTTCAGCTCTAAAAAGCTGAAATGTAGACGCTTCACGACATTCGCAATATCACGTTGGAGTAACCTTAACTCGCCAGTACTATTGATGACCATGTGTTGGTCGAGTGTGTCTGCATTGAGTCGCTGTAATTGCATACGTATTTCGTACATAGGCGCAATCCAACGTCGTGAATAAAAGTTCAAGCACAGTAATAAGAGTAAAAGTGTCAACAAACCCGTCGTGATCAGTACAATGAAAACACGATATTGAGAAATGGCTAGAGGTTGATTATCTAGCTCGATAACAAGCCATTTTTTACTTTGATCAGGCGTATTTAATGCTAAGCCATAAATATGATTATGTTGATCTTTAATCGGACCAAATGTTTGTACATTGGTCGGGAAGCTAGGCCAAGGTTTTTCATTGCGATAGCCTAACCCAAAATATGGTTTTTGTTGTTGGTCTAGGACTGCGACACTGAGTAAATATTTTTCATTAAACATCTTTTGTAAGATGCTTTTAGCGCGGTCTTGTTGCGCTTGTGAGGGATTGTTTTCTAGCGCAATAAGTAGGTTTTCTGTCGTGTATTTATAACGACTTAAAATTGCATTTGCGGCAAAGCGTTGTTCTGATTTTGCAGAATTGGAGGTTTCTGTGAGCACCAGTGCAGAGCCGACGCTTGCCAGTACTGCAATGGGGACAAAAATAAGGGCAATCAATTGCCCATAAGCATGGTTTAGTTTTAAGCGATTGAAGATTTTTTTATTCAAATTCGACATGTGCAGAGTGACTCATTCCCCATGTTAGGAATATTAGCACGCTTTAAAAAAATGATGGTGCTTTAATCACCCTCATTAAAAAGCCTTTGAAATTGATGCAGTGAGATACTTTTTTTCATACAATACCTGCACCTCAATATAGGTGCAAATAATGAGTAATACACAAGTAGATTTTCAATCAGACGATTTTTTATTAGACCACTATGTGGGTAAAACCCCATTGGTTAGGTTACAGCGTCTGGCAAGTCATACTCAAGCGACTGTATTGGCAAAACTGGAAGGTAATAATCCAGCGGGCTCTGTCAAAGATCGCCCAGCATATAACATGATCATGCAAGCTGAAAAACGTGGTGACATTAAGCCAGGTGATACGCTGATCGAAGCGACTAGCGGTAACACAGGTATTGCATTAGCCATGGTTGCGGCAATGCGTGGCTATAAAATGAAATTGATTATGCCTGCAAGCTCTAGTCAAGAGCGCAAAGATGCAATGCGTGCGTATGGTGCTGAGCTTATTGAATCCGAGAATATGGAAGAAGCTCGTGATATCGCATTGCAAATGGAAAAAGATGGTCTAGGTTTAGTACTCAATCAATTTGGTAATCCAGACAATGTCCAAGCACACTATTTGACAACTGGTCCAGAAATTTGGCAACAAACTGGCGGTAAAATTACGCATTTTGTAAGTTCGATGGGAACAACGGGAACCATCATGGGGATTTCAAAATACCTCAAAGAACAAAATCCAAATATTCAAATTATTGGTCTACAGCCATCTGAAGGGTCGAATATTGCAGGTATTCGCCGTTGGCCTCAAGAATATTTACCGACGATTTTTGATGCTTCTCGTGTTGATCAAATTATGGATATTCCACAAGTTGAAGCTGAAAAAATGGCTCGACAATTGGCACGTAAGGAAGGAATTAGTGCTGGTACTTCTTCTGGTGGTGCAGTTTGGGCATCAATAAAAATCGCTGAACAACATCCTAGTGCTGTGATTGCATGTATCGTGTGTGATCGTGGTGATCGTTATCTCTCTACGGGGTTATTCTCTGTAGAAGATGAACAATAAATTCGAGTAAATCTATATGCGCTTACCTGTTTTAGTGTTTGATATTGAAACATTGACCGATCTTAAATCAGGAGCGCATCTATATGGCTTAGATTTACCAGAAGATAGTATTGAACAAGCGCTGAGTAAGTTAAGACGTCAAGAAGCGGGCACTGACTTTCAGCGACTTGCTTTACATGAAATTGTCTGTATTTCAGGACTATGGATTGATGAAAAGGCAGGAATGAAATTATTTTCATTCAGTCGTGAACATTATTCAGAACCTGAAATTTTACAAAAATTTCTATCAATTTTTGATAAACGTAATCCGACTTTAGTCAGTTGGAATGGCTCCCAATTTGATCTGCCTGTTATTATGTATAGAGCAATGTATCATGGGTTGTCTGCGCCAAGTCTGTTTGATCAAGGCGAAATTGATACGCAAAAGCGCTATAATAACTACCAGAATCGTTACCATCATCGTCATATTGATTTGATGGATTTTATGGCAATGTTTAATGCGCGTCACTTCCAAAAACTGGATGATGTCGCCTATATGCTCGGTTACCCGGGTAAGCGCGGAACACCAGGTTATTTTATCCCTGAATATGTTCGTAACAATAATTGGATAGAATTAACCAGTTATTGTGAAGGGGATGTTTTAAACACATGGTTAGTCTATCTGCGCTATGTATTGTTAAAAGGACAGATTTTGCCTGAAGATCATCGTCTGTGGATTCAAGCGACGATTCATTATCTTCAAGGTCAACCCCAGCAAACAGAATTTTTGCGTATTTGGCAAGAATCTGCTGAAAAAACTGACTTCACCGCTTCGGATTTTAAATCAACTCAACATTAGGTTATCTCTTTGAAACAACGTGCCGCACATCGCTCATCTCAACTTCCTCGTTATACATTTACAGTTGAGAGACTTTCACATGAAGGGCGAGGGATCGCACATTTTCAAGGACAGGAACATCCTCAAGACAAATTGGGTAAAAAGATTTTTATTCGTTTTGCACTGCCAGGAGAAACAGTAGAAGCTCAAATTACCCATCAGGCAAAAAAATTAGAAGAAGCTGATTGTGTGCAGTTGATTGGGGCGCCGAGTCCAATTCGTACACAGCCAGTTTGTCCACATTTTGGAAAATGTGGAGGCTGTAATATGCAGCACATAAAATTAGATGAACAAATTCGTTTAAAACAATCAGTTTTAGAGTCGCATCTCACCCACTTTGCAGGTGCTCTTCCAGAGTCGTGGCTAGAACCATTGCGTTCGACACGTGAAGATTATCGTCACAAGGCGCGTATTGGCGTTCGCTACATTGCTAAAAAAAATAAACTAGTCATGGGTTTTCGTGAGGTTCAATCTAATCAGCTTACAGAAATTAAAACCTGCAAAATTTTAGATGCAGAGCTAGATGCTGCGTTACCTCACCTCAAGGTACTCCTTGAAAATCTAAAAGCAAAAGCAGATATAGGTCATATCGAATTGGCGAAAGGAGATCAAGAGGTTGCACTTTTGATACGTCATACCAACAAATTACTGCAAAATGATGTCAACCAACTGCGTGAATTTGCGTTAGAAAGATCATGGCAGCTTTATTTGCAACCAGCTGGTGTAAGTAGTGTTCATCGTGCGGATGGTGACCTATCTGAGCGATTACATTACTCACTACCGGATTTTAACGTGACGTTTGGTTTTAAACCGACTGACTTTACTCAGGTTAACCCCACCATTAATCCACAAATGGTGAAGCTGGCATGTGAATTGCTTGACCTGAGCGGAAATGAGCGTGTTCTTGATTTATTCTGTGGTCTAGGGAATTTCTCATTGCCACTTGCACGTTCTGTAACACGGGGTGAGGTCGTCGCGGTGGAGGGAAGTGAGGAAATGGTGATGCGTGGGACAGAAAATGCACTGAAAAACGGCATCACAAACGTAAAATTTTATGCTCAGGATTTAACGCAAGATTTTTCGCAACATTCTTGGGCAAATCAAGGGTTCGATGCACTCTTAATAGACCCACCACGCGCTGGAGCTGAAGAAATTATGCACTATGTGCCAAATTTTGGTGCAAAAAAAATCGTCTATGTTTCCTGTAATCCTGCTACATTAGCACGTGATACAGGGATTTTAGTACAACATGGTTATCAGTTGAAGAAAGCTGGTGTGATGGATATGTTCAGTCATACAGGCCATGTTGAATCTATTGCTTTATTTGAAAAAAGCTAGTGCTAAGTGTTGATTTAATAAAATGAAGATTAGATTTAAAAAAGGAGAAGGGTATGGTCACAGTACGTGAGCAGTTACCTGGACGACTGACTGAGTTGTCTGAGGAAACGACTGTAGAACATGCCGCTGAAGCGCAACTTGGTTTAGCAACTTGGCTAGACCGTGCGCGGATTATTTTAGACGGTGCAGAACTTAAAAAATTAGAAGAAGTCGCTCTTAGTGTTTTAAAAAAAGAACTGACTTCTGATCACCATCATAAAACCAATACCTTCGCGACTGGCTTAGGTATGGCAGATATTTTGGCTCACCTACATGTTGATGAAGATACTTTGTCAGCAGCGATGCTTTATCGTAGTGTGCGTGAGGGCATGACGTCGCTTGAGGAGATTCGTAAAAGCTTTGGTGAAAGTGTCTACAATTTGGTGAAAGGCACTTTGGCAATGGGTAAGTTGTCAGAGCTGATCGAAAAAAATAAACGTTTAGAAGATCACTTCAATAATAATCAGCGTGAACATTTAACTGGGATTTACAAGATGTTGATCTCAGTAACAGAGGATGTTCGCGTTGTATTAATCAAGTTGGCTGAGCGTACGCTGGCTTTGCGTGAGTTGGCAAACTCTCCAAAAGAGCGTCAAGAGCGTGTCGCACGAGAAATTTTGACCATTTACTCGCCCTTGGCGCATCGTCTTGGTATCGCGCAGTTAAAATGGGAACTTGAAGATCTTGCGTTCCGTTATTTAGCACCAGAGCGCTATAAAGAAATTGCATCTTTACTCAATGAAAAACGCTTAGAGCGCGAACAATATATTCAATTCGTGGTCGATAAGCTGAAAAGTGAGTTATTGAAGCATGGCATTGAGGCTGAAATCTCAGGTCGTGTGAAACACATTTATTCGATTTATCGAAAAATGAAAAGTAAGAACTTAAGTTTCGATCAGCTATATGACATTCGAGCTGTTCGTGTACTGGTTCAGAATGTATCTGAGTGTTATCACGCTTTGGGGATCGTACATCAAATCTGGCGTCATATTCCCCATCAGTTTGATGATTACATCACTAACCCAAAAGCCAATGGCTACCGTTCTTTACATACTGCAGTGATTGCTGAAAATAAATCTTTAGAGATACAAATCAGAACCACTGAAATGCATGAAGAAGCTGAGTTAGGCGTTTGTTCTCATTTCAATTATAAAGAAGGTGCGAAAACTACAGATTATTCATTTAATCATCGTTTGCACTCTTTACGTTCCGTGCTTGAACATTATCAAGAACGAAATGAAGCAGGTGCGCATCCGAATGAAGACGAAACTGAAAATTTCAATCAGCTTCAAGATTTTGAAGATTTTGAAAAAATTTATGTTTTTAGTCGTGATGGTGACATTAAAGAATTACCGCGTAATTCAACCGTTTTAGATTTTGCATATCATGTGCATACTGAGGTTGGTAATAAGTGTTATGCAGCACGTGTGAACCAACGTTATGTGCCACTGACTTATACATTAAAAACAGGTGAACAAGTCGAGATTCTGACCAAGAAAGATCGTGAGCCAAATCGTGATTGGTTGGTGAACTCTTTAGGTTATATCAAGACAGCACGTGCAAGAGACAAGTTGCGCCATTGGTTCAGACAGCAAGACCGTAGTAAGAACTTAGAAGTCGGTCGAGAGATTCTCACCAAGGAATTATCACGTCTTGCAATTCACCCAAAAAGTATTGATTTGAGTGATTATTGTGCTCACTTTAACGTTAAAACAGGTGAGGACATTCTTGTATCCTTGGTGAGTGGAGATATCAGTCTTCATGCATTGATTAATCAAGTCAATCGTCATATGCACTTGGATCAAGATGAGCCTGAGTTAGTGCTGAAGCCAGCATTAAATCCACGGGCGAGTCATACATTATCAGCGCATGGGATTCTGATTGACGGTTTGGATAATGTTGAACTACATATTGCACAATGTTGTCAGCCTGTTCATGGTGAGTCGATTGCTGGATATATCACACTCAATCGTGGCGTGAGTATTCATAAGGTGGCTTGTCCGGATTATGTGCGTATGATCAGCCAAGAACCTGAACGCGCTGTTGAAGCAGATTGGGAAATGCAACCGACAAGAGGACAGAGTGTCCAAATTGTGGTTGAGGCTTATGATCGTCGAGGACTGCTGAAGGATCTAACCCAAGTGATTTTTTCAGATCAGATTAATATTCGCCAAGTGAATACTATTTCGGAAGCGGATGGTATTGCCAATATGAAACTATTGATTGAGGTCAAAGGTTTGGCTCAATTGTCTCGCTTGTTGGCTCGATTGGAACAGCAACCAGGCATCATTAGCGCAAGACGTTTGGTTCAAGGAAATTAAAAAAAAGCCTGCTTTAGCAGGCTTTTTTATGACTGATCACTCAAATAGAGTTAAATCAGATTTTGCATTTTTTAGAACCTTGATAGATTCCAATATTATCGATGTTTGCTTGCGATGCAGCTTTGATCTGTTGCTGTAATGGAATATTTGCAGCATCAGAAGTATCGCTTTCACCCGCTACAGAGTTTGCAACTTGCCCCATTTTTGTTGCTTTTTCTGAGTTGCCACCGAAAGTAGATAATGCATTACCTGCCATACCCGCCCATTTGCTCAATGATTTAGCTGGCGTTTGGGTTGCAGCAGCTGCAATATTTTTATCAGCATTTTCTAAGTTACGCTTAGCATTGGCTTTTTCAACAGCTAGTGTTGCACAATCCATTGCCTTGAGTTCAGCAGTTGAGTGTTGTTTCGTTGGTAGTTCACCCGAAGCTTGAGCAAGAGTCGTTGTTAAAGCAGTAGCGATAGCTAAAGTTAAAATTTTTTTCATTATATATTCTCATTTGTAACGCATTGTTATAAATGCCCCTGTTGGGGCGAGAGAATATTACACAAATGTGACTAATTTGTCATTTCTTTTTACTTAATATTAAATTTGTCACTCTATTGATCAATTGAGGACTGAATCTTGACAGGTGATACATCAGTTCAGTTTTGATGCCAACAGTATGGTGAGTCACGGTTAAGTGATGGTTTTTTAAACGTGCGACACGGTAAATTTCCTGAGCAACGTCTTGGGCGCTGAGACTGACTCCTATATTTTGAATCGTACCCGCATCCATGCCTTTTACCATGGCAGTCTGAACAAATAATGGCATGATGTCTAATACGCGTATTCCATATTTTTGCCATTCAACATCAAGACCTTCTGTAATGCCGCGAACAGCAAATTTACTTGCTGAATAGGACACTAAATCAGCTTGACCATAGATAGCAGAAGCAGAGGACATATTGATGATACGTGCGTGGGAGGCCTGTTTTAAGAAAGGGAGCGCAGCATGACAGCCATTGAGAACGCCGTTAACATTGATATTAAATGTTCGATGATGCGATGAGATATCTGTATTTTCGAATGCCCCTGAATATAAGATGCCAGCATTATTTAATAATATATTTATTTCACCAGCCCATTCGTTGAACTCAGTTAAAGCACTTTGCCATTGGTCGTATTGGGAAACATCTAGCAAACCCGCTTTAGCATTTGGCCCTAAAGATCGAGCCAATTGTTCAGCTTGTTCGAGATTGATGTCATAAATACCGACTTTATAACCTTGCTGATAGAATAGTTTTGCGGTAGCTGCGCCAATCCCTTGAGCCGCGCCACTGATAAAAATGCTAGATGTCATCGAAAATCCTTGTTGTTTTACATCATTTTATGTTCCTAGTTGAGCATAAGATTGTTCATTGAATCAACAATATCTTTAAACTCATCATTCACTAGAGATCAACTTTCATGGAAAAACTTTTAAATATCATGCAAGAGCTTCGTGCGAAATGTCCATGGGATCAAAAACAAACGCCTGAAAGCTTGACTCGCTATGCGATTGAAGAGGCTTATGAGGTAGAAGAAGCAGTTCGATCACAAAATACAGCGCATGTAAAAGAGGAATTGGGAGATCTTCTGCTGCAAGTTGTATTTCAATCGCAAATGTATAGTGAGCAAGGAGCATTTAATTTTCATGATGTGGTGGAAACACTGTGCGACAAGTTGATTCGAAGACATCCTCATGTCTTTCAATCGGCTCAGTTTGAACAACTGAATGAACAGCAGGTGAGTGAACTTTGGCAAAAAATTAAGGCTGAAGAGAAAAAAGACAAAACTAAATCACGTTTAGATGAAATTAAAGCGGGTCCTGCCTTAGATCAAGCCGAGCAAATTCAAAAAAATGTAGCTCAGATTGGATTTGATTTCGAAAATGTTGAGCAAGCGTATGAAAAGTTAGATGAAGAGTTATCTGAATTAAGAGAAGCCCTCAACCATCAAAATTCCGACGAAATACAAGAAGAGTTTGGAGATTGTTTATTTTCTTTAATCAATGTTGGACGTAAAATCGGCATTTCAAGTGAGATGGCTCTACTTGGAACCATCCACAAATTTAAACAACGTTTTTCATACATTGAGTTGCAGGCAAAAAATAGAAATACGCCCATTGAAAATATGAGTCTCAAAGAAATGGACCAATTGTGGGATCAGGCAAAAGTGTATCTAAAGCAACATAACAATAAAATTCAGGTTCAACATGAATAGCATCATTTCTTTTCTTCTTCTGATATTTACTGCATGTGTGAGTTTAATCAGTTCGGCATATGCACAACAGTTTGATCAATCTTACTTAAAATGGAAAGCAGAGCAAGAAGCTCATGATCAACGACTTAACCGGCAAAGTGAGAACCATTATTTATCTCGACCAGCCGTAAATACATCATCAAAGCAAGCAGCTGGTGGTGTCGGGCAATCAACTAAAGTTCGTCTTAATACGGCTTCAATGGTTGAACTACAAATGATTAAAGGAGTGGGTGAGAAGAAAGCTGCTGCAATTATTGAGTATCGGCAAAAGCATGGCAGTTTTAAGTCAGTAGATGAACTTCAAAATGTCAAAGGAATAGGTCCAAAGTTTATCGAAAAGAATCGCAACCAGTTAGCCCTCTAACACATTTTTATAGAGATCAAATGGCACTAAGGGGTGTTGAAATTTAATCAATTTTGACGGTGAATCTTGGAGAATAAAATTGCCCTTTGATTGTGTTAGAGCTATGATTAGCACAATTATGATTTTACGTTCTGACGTAGGAGACAGCGTCTTTTGCAAACTTTGCACGCGTCAAAGTGCGGTTTATCCACTGCACAATTACCTTCTTCCATTTTAGATGTTATTGATTCTTTAACTAAAGCCGGCTATGAAGCTTATATCGTCGGTGGTGGTGTCCGTGATTTGATGCTTGGACTTGCGCCTAAAGATTTCGATGCTGTAACCAATGCGACACCTTCACAAATTAAAGAAGTATTTGGTCGTCGTTGCCGAATTATTGGTCGTCGTTTTGAGTTGGCTCATGTCTATTCTGGTCGTGAATTAATTGAAGTGGCCACTTTCCGAGCTCCTCCTAAAAAAGCAGTGACTTCTGCTGCAGGGATGATTCTAAGAGATAATAATTGGGGCTCAATTGAAGAAGATTTTGCTCGTCGAGATTTCTCAATCAATGCGATGTATTACCAACCGCGTAAGGGTATCGTTCTTGATTTCTGTAACGCTATTGATGATATAAAAACAAAAACATTGCGTTTATTGGGGGATCCAAAGTTACGTTTTGAAGAAGATCCAGTTCGTATGTTACGAACACTGAGATTTGCTGCGAAACTTAACTTTAAAATTGATCCTGCAATTTTAGATGTATTTACACCTGAGGCAACCTTGCTTTTACGTGATGTATCACCGCATCGTTTATATGATGAATCTCAAAAGTTATTCACAATGGGGCATTTGAATCGTGTGCTCCCGATGTTGATTGAGTTTGGAATCTGGAAGCAATTATTTGCAGATATTCCTCCTCATATTGATGCATTTATTGAACGTGCAGCGAAAAATACAGATCAGCGAATTCAAATTGGTAAAACGATCAACCCTGCATTTTTCTATGCGGTATTGTTGTGGAAACCATTCCTTGAGCGTTGTGATTTTTATATGCACAAAGGTGTTGTGGCAGCTGAAGCACGTGCTCAAGCTGGCTTAGATGTGCTGAAGCGCCAAGCGACACGCACGATTATCCCGCGTTTTGCAGAAACATTTATTCGTGAAGTTTGGGAAATGCAAACTCGTTTGTTGAACCCAAAACCTCAGCAAATTGAAGCACTCTCAGGTCATGCTCGTTTTAGAGCAGGTTTTGACTTTATGTTGCTGCGTGAAAAGTCTGGAGATCAGACGACCAATGGCATGGGTCAATGGTGGGATGCTTATCAGTTGATGTCTTTGGACGAAAAAGAGCGTGTGATTGCGCAGTACAATCGTCAACGGACTAAATCACGACGTAAAGTTGCCGTGACCGAAGATGTTGCGGAAACAAAGCCTCAGCAGATTGAACCGCTAGTTAAAGAAACGGAGTCACGTAGCCGCCGCAGTCGTAAGGCCGCTTCAGCGAATGAGCGAAGAACAGAGCAAAATGCGAGTATCGCTTTGGATAATGGTATTGCAGCTGATCATCCTATTTTGAAGCGTAAACGTGTCAAACGTGATTTAAATACAGTGGTGTTTGGTCCTATCCAATGACAGTACGAACATATATTGGACTGGGAAGTAATTTAGGTGATTCTCAGCAGTTGATGGCAGAAGCCTATACGAAACTGGCAATGCTGGGTATGGTGAAAGCATCAAGGCTTTATCATAGTCCACCTATGGGTCCTCAAGACCAACCACATTACCACAATGCGGTCGTTCGTTTAGATACGAGTCTAACGGCGCTTGAATTATTGGATGAATTACAAAAAATAGAAAATGAAGCAGGGCGGGTGCGTTTACGTCGTTGGGGTGAACGCACACTCGATTTAGATCTATTGTTATATGGTGATCAAACGATTCAAAATGATCGCTTAACTGTTCCGCATATCGGGATATTTGAGCGAGATTTTGTCATACTGCCGTTATTAGATCTGGATGTCGAATTAGAAATTCATGGACAGAAAATTCGAGAAACGAATATTGCAAAACACAGCCAATTGGATGTTTTAGCAGATTCATCTTGGATCAATATTTAAACTTTAAAATGTTCTAAGGAACTGTGTTAGAGGACATCTTATGATCAGTCTGAGCGATTTAAGACAATTCAAACAGCAAGGTCGAAAATTTTCATGTCTGACTTGTTATGACGCCAGTATGGCGAAGGCAATGGAAATTGCTGAAATAGATACCATTTTAATTGGTGATTCGCTTGGGATGACTATTCAAGGCCATGATTCAACGTTGCCTGTAAATGTGGAAGATATGGTCTATCACACCTCAGTTGTACGTCGTGGAAATAACCATGCTTTCATCTTAACTGATCTTCCTTTTATGAGTTATGCCATACTCAATGATGCATTAGTAAACTCGAAAAAAGTGATGCAAGCTGGTGCACAAATGGTCAAGCTTGAAGGTGGTGCTTGGCTTGCTGAAACGGTAGAAGTGTTGACTCGCAATGGTATTCCAGTGTGTATCCATCTTGGATTAACGCCACAATCCGTTCATGTATTTGGTGGCTATAAATTACAAGCCAAAACGCGTGAAGCTGCGGATCAACTGATTGCTGATTGTAAAGCCGTTGTTGAGGCTGGGGCTGCAGTGTTATTGCTAGAGTGTGTACCTGCACAATTGGGTCAAGAAATTACAGAACTATTTCCGCATGTACCTGTGATTGGTATTGGTGCTGGGGCACAAACCGATGGGCAAGTTCTGGTTGTTCAAGATATGCTGGGATTAAACTTCGGTCGTGTTGCACGTTTTGTACGTAATTTTATGAAAGAACAGTCTGGTGAAACAGCCATTCTTGATGCAATCAAATCGTATCATGCTGCTGTACTAGATCAATCTTTCCCTGCTAAAGAACATACGTTCCAAGTTGAGCTTTAATCATGAAAACTGAAACAACAATCCATGGTTTAACCGCATCACTTCATGCTGCTCGTCAAGCACGAAAGACTATTGGTTTTGTCCCGACCATGGGGAATCTACATCAAGGTCACTTAAATTTAGTACGTGAAGCACGTAAATTATGTGATGTGGTTGTGGTCAGTATTTTTGTGAATCCGATTCAATTTGGCCCAAATGAAGATTATGACAGTTACCCACGCACACTTGATCAAGATAGTCAGTTGTTGGCTGAAGAGGGTTGTGACATTATTTTTGCACCTTCAGTTGAGCAAATGTATGGCAGTCAACCTCGCTTAACTAACATTAGTGTCGGTCAAATCACCAATGATTTATGTGGTGCTCAACGTCCGGGGCACTTTGATGGTGTTGCGGTAGTGGTAACGAAGTTATTTAATATCGTACAACCACATTTTGCATTCTTTGGTCAAAAAGACTACCAGCAGTTGGCTGTGATTAAGACAATGGTACGTGACTTGAACATGCCGATTGAAATTATTGGTGTGCCAATTGCACGTGCTGAAGATGGTTTGGCATTAAGTTCACGTAATGGTTATCTTTCGGCTGAACATCGTCAAATTGCACCAGTGATTTATCAATCTTTAAAAACTGCTGAAACAAATTTAAAACAAGGTCAAGCGCTTACAGAGGTTCTTGCTGAGATAAAATCAACTTTAAGTAATGCTGGCTTTGTCGTGGATTATGTTGAAGCACGTAATCCAATGTTGCAGGCAGTTGAGCAATTTGACCAAGATATTGTGTTATTTGTTGCTGCGAAAATTGGCTCGACACGCTTGATCGACAATTTACAAATCAGTCATTAAAACAGGATTAAACTCGATGATGATCGTCAGGTGTGGTGCATGAAGCGAATTCTTATTGTTACAGGACAATCCGGTTCAGGGAAGTCATCTGCATTGCAGGTTCTCGAAGATTTAGGTTATTACTGTATCGATAATTTGCCGCTAGCATTACTTCCTGAGATCGTTGGAAAGTTAGATCAAGAAAATAATTTAGAACAATTGGCTTTAGGGGTTGATGTTCGGAGTACACGCGCTGATTTGCAAGAATTTGAGCAAGTTTATCAGCAACTGGAAAAACATGGTGAGGTCGAGGTGATTTATCTCACCACCAAAGATCAAGAGTTAATTGCTCGTTTTAGTGCCTCGCGTCGACCTCATCCACTGGCGAATCGTTTTAAAAGTCTGAATGAGTGCATTCAGGAAGAGAAACAATTACTGTTGCCGATTCAATTAAGAGCAACTGTACAGATTGATACATCAGATAAAAGTGTCCATGATCTTAAAGATACATTATTATCCCGCTTAGGGCAGGTAGATAACTTAATTGTTATTTTACAGTCTTTTGGATATAAGCATGGTATTCCGTTGGATGCTGATTTTATTTTTGATGTGCGGCATTTACCCAATCCACATTGGGATTTAGAGCTTAGAAAATATTCGGGTTTAGATGAGCCCATTGAAAAATTCCTGACATCATTTGACCAAGTGAATATGATGTTTGAGGATTTAAAGCAATTTTTAGAGAAGTGGTTGCCTGCCTTTGCAGAAGGGCATCGCCATTACATTACGGTTTCGATTGGATGTACAGGTGGTCAGCACCGCTCTGTATTTATTGTGGATAGACTCAAAAAGGCGCTTGAGGCACAATGGTCTATTCAGGTCTTGCATAGAGAAATGAAGCACTGGTCATGATTGACACAACTGTTGACGTAATTAACAAATTAGGATTACATGCGCGTGCGTCAGGCAAGCTCATTGAGGTCACTACCAAATTTCGAAGTTCGATTAAAATTGGTAAGGGCGATAAATTAGTCGATGCCAAAAATATTATGTCTTTGCTCATGCTCGGTGCAGGCAAAGGAACTACATTAAGACTAGTGATTGAAGGGGCAGATGAAGAGAAAGCTTTGTCTGAAGTTCAAGCATTATTCGCAGCAAAATTTTACGAGGCTGAATAATCGTGGCACGTCGATCGCAACGTTTTACTGAAGATGATTTTGAGTCTTTAGAAGGACGTGCAAGTAAAACTGAACAAAAGAAAGCTGTACAACGTATGGCTGCTTTAGGGGCTCAACTTGCTGAGTTACCCAAAAAAAAGATTGAAAGCCTTCCTGTGGAAGAGCGCTTAATTGAAGCTTTATTGGATGTTCAATTGATAACATCAGGTGAGGCTCGTCGTCGTCAATTTTTGCGTATTGGTAAATTATTACGCAATGAAGACGAGAGCATGATCTTATCTTATTTGACACCTCAACAAGGGGCGAAAAAGACAGCACAATTGCACCGCTGGGTCGATCGTATGATTGCACAAGGTGAGCCTGTTATTAAAGAATTTATGAAGACTTACAATGCTGCAGAGCATCATGCAATACGTCAGCATTTACTTCGTATTGAACGTGATATTCAAAAAAACTTAGGTGAGGATGCTGTTGCACAATCTAAGTTAAATTTGCTGAATTACGTTCAGCAAGTTGCACTTATCTCTGATCGTTAATGGTCAAAAAAAAGGTCTGATGTTTCAGACCTTTTTTATTTCTTAGATGCTTAATATTTAGAGTGCAGCACGATCTTTTGCCCAATCTCGCAACACAAACTTTTGCAGTTTACCTGTTGAAGTTTTAGGGATTTCAGTAATCACTACGTCTTTAGGTACCTTGAATCGAGCAAGATGTTGTTTGCAGTATTCAATGATTTCTTCAGGTGTAGCTTGTTGCCCTTGCTTCAATTCAATAAATGCGCATGGAACTTCTTGCCAACGTGGATCAGGTTTTGCAACAACTGCAGCTGTCAGCACGGCAGGGTGTTGATAAAGTACTTCTTCCACTTCAAGTGAAGAAATATTTTCACCACCAGAAATAATCACATTTTTCGAGCGATCTGTGATTTTGGCATAACCATCAGGCTGGCATACGGCAAGATCGCCAGTATGGAACCATCCACCAGCAAATGCTTCAGCGGTGGCTTCAGGATTCTTCAAGTACCCTTTCATGACAATGTTGCCACGGAACATAATTTCCCCCATGGTCTGACCATCATTCGGTACAGGCAGCATTGTTTCAGGATCCAATACTTTCATCCCATCTTGAAGTGGATAAGGTACACCTTGGCGTGAATGTAGTTGAGCTTGTTCTTGGATGCTTAAATCACTCCAGCCTGCTTGTGAAGCACATAGTGCTGATGGTCCATAGGTTTCAGTGAGACCATAGACGTGGGTAACATTGATTCCTAGATTTCGCATACCTTCAATAATGGCAGCTGGTGGCGCTGCACCAGCAACCATCACTTCGACTCGATGATTAATTTCGCGTTGTTGCTCTTTTGGTGTGTTGATCAACATGGACAATACAATTGGTGCACCGCAGAAGTAATCGACTTGATGATCCGCGATCAATTGATAGATCTGTGCTGGATCTACTTTTCGAAGACAAACATTTGTGCCACCGTTGGCGGCCATGGTCCAAGCGAAACACCATCCATTACAATGGAACAGAGGCAAAGTCCATAAATAGGTGGCACGGGGTGTCATACCACAAGCAATGATATTACTCGCTGCATTAATATAAGCCCCACGATGATGATAGACCACACCTTTTGGATTCCCAGTTGTGCCTGAGGTGTAGTTTAAGCTGATGGCATCCCATTCATCCTGTGGTAATTGCCACTCAAACTCAGGATTACCTTGTGAAAGCCAAGATTCATACTCAATTTTTCCAATACGGGGCGCTTGTTCATTGAATTCATATTCAGTATCTGCAACATCGATAACATAAATGTCCTGAGGAACTTGTGCTAAAGCTTCCTGTGCTAATTCTGAGAATTCAGGGTCAACTAAAAGTACTTTTGATTCAGCATGTTCAAGCATAAATGCGAGTGTTTTTGCATCTAGGCGCGTATTTAATGTATTGAGTACAGCGCCTGCCATAGGCACTGCAAAATGCGCTTCGATCATGGCTGGAATATTTGGAAGTAATACCGACACAGTATCATTTTTTTGAATACCAAGCTTTTGCAGCTGATCGGCAAATTGACGGCAACGTTTGTACTTTTCTTTCCAGCTAATCCGGCGTGTACCATGAATAATTGCATCTTGCTGAGGGTAGATATAGGCCGCACGCTCTAAATATCTGAGTGGAGAAAGGGCAACAAAATTTGCTGGCGTTCTAGGTAGTTCGTCATACGGACTTAAATTCATTTTAGTATCCATCTTCATTTTTATAATCCTGAGTAAAAGATAAGCAAAAAATAAACGGAATACATTTATCCTTTAGTCGAGCAAACGTGACATTTTGTCAATTAGGCGAAATTTCATATTTTTTAACTTCATTTTATTGCGATTTATTCGTGAAGTTGGTGATATTTATTTGTGCTGAATAATGTAATTGATCGAGAAATAGGGTAAATTTTAAACAGATTTTAAGTTTCAAAATCGAATAATAAAAGCAAAAGGATTTTGCATATGTATATTGTTGGGTGGGGGAAAGATGAAATTAACATCGAACCCAAAGGCTATGCCATGTTTGGCTATGGGATGTGGCATCACCGTGCCTATAAAAAAAGAACTGCGCTGTATGCGAGAACAGTGACCATTCAAAAAGATCAAGATGCCCCATTGATATTATGTTGTCTAGATTTTGGCTGTATTACTTCAGCAATTCGAATCAATGTAATCCAACGCTTGAATGAAACGTTGAGGGATTGTTTCGATCCGCATCGTTTGGTTCTAATGGCAACGCATACCCATTCAGGTCCAGGCGGTTGTGGTTATGAAGCTCTTTATAATATGCCGACACCAGGATTTGTGCCTGAGCACCTTGATGCAGTTGTGGATGCTGTGCAATCCAGTATTCAACAGGCATTATCCAATCGCGATTTTACAGAGATTCGATTAGCGACAATTGACATTCCTGAGCAAGTCCCTGTGGCATGGAATCGCTCGATAAAAGCGTATAATCGAAATCTCGATACTGCATTCGTCGATGAATCTGAAACTTACAAAGCAATCAATCGACAAATGCAAGTCCTTGGCTTTTATCGTGGGGAAAAGCTTCATTCTCTGTTGTCACTGTTTGGTGTGCATGCGACATGTTTGGGCAATCAATTAGACGCTCATGATGGTGATAATAAAGGCTATGCCGCAACACTTTCGGAAGAGACCTTAAGTGCTGCTGGGGTGGATGGACCAGTTTGTATATTTGCGCAAGCAACAGCAGGCGATGTGTCACCACACTTCCATGGAAAGAATCAGACTAAGATCAGAAAAAAGATAAAAGGAGAAGCAGAATACATCTATGCGAGAAACAATGGTCGTATACAGAGTGAGTATGCTTTAGCCGCTTTACTTCAGAAACAGAATCAAAACATCCAATATCAAGATTTGGATGCAGTACTCGAGTATGTGGATATGGCAAATACTGTGGCTGATCCAGAGTTTTCAGGTGGATATAGCAATGCGATAACAAGCCAAGCTTGTCATGGGACAGCATTTATTGCGGGCACACCAGTCGATGGTGTGGGTGCTGCAAAGCCATTGATCATGGCTATGAATTTACTTTCAAAACAATTCAAACGAAGTAAATTGAATTCAAAAGATCCAGTGGAAAGTGCTTATTATCAGAAGCTTTATCATGCTCAAGGACCCAAAAATATTATTTTTGAATCGGGTCAGCATCGGATATTAGGAAAAAAATTAGGTTCACTTCCTGGTGTTTTAGATCCACTCATTGCTGAAATGAATGCTCAAGTTCACGCCGGCGCAATTCAAGAAAGCGATTTAGTGCCACATATTGTGCCAATTCAGCTCATTCGAATCGGTCAACTTTTTTTGGTATGTGTTCCCGGAGAGTTTACAACAACTTCAGGTAAGCGCGTATTAAATACCATTCAGAAAAGTGTATTACCGACATTTCCTAACGCAAAAATTTGGTTTGCATCTTATTGTAATGACTATATGGGCTATGTCACGACATTCGAAGAATATCAAGAACAAGCCTATGAAGGTGGACACACTTTATTTGGTCAATGGACTTTGGCAGCTTTTCAAACCTATTTTAAACATTTGGCTAAACAGATTTGTTTGCCACCTGAACAACGTCAATTATCAAATTGCGTACCTAAAGCAGTACCTCAAAAAGAATTAGAGAAAAGAACCAATCGGGGAAATGTTCAAACCGCCGTTGCACAAAAGGAGTTGGCAACATGAGTAATCTGACACATCATTATTGGTCTAACTGGTCGGGATATTGCCACTCAAACCCGCAACATATCTTATATCCAGACCAATTACATGAATTACAGGATATTGTGATTCAACATCCTAAAGTTCGTGTGGTTGGTGCAGGGCACTCATTTACTCCGTTGGTAAAAACGGATGCGTCTATTATTTCTTTAGACCGATTTTCAAGTGTCTTAAATGCTGATCAGGCTAAATGCCAAGCGACGTTATGGGCAGGTACTCGACTATTCAATTTAGGCCAGCATCTTGCGCCTTATGAGCAGTCGCTTATGAATCAGGGTGATATTGATCAACAAAGTTTAGCTGGTGCTGTATCTACAGGAACACACGGGACAGGTGCAGCGCTATATTCTATTTCAGGCTATGTAGAAGATTTTGAGCTATTACAGGCAAATGGGGATTTAATCCAATGCTCAAAGACGGAGAACCCTGAAATTTTTCAGGCAGGTAGAGTATCGTTGGGATCGCTCGGGATATTAACGAAAATAACCATGCAAAACCGCCCTAGATATAAATTGAAAGAGAAAATTCATTTAGCCCCTGTAGAAGAAAGCCTTGATCAATTTCTCCAATTGATGCACCAACATCGGCATTTGGAGTATTTTATTTTCCCTTTTACAGATCAGTTAATTTTTAAAACACTTGATGTTATAGAGGGTGAGGTGAAGCCAAGAGAAACTTCTTGGCCATCTGAGGATCAACTTTTAACATGGTGTTGTGAAATTTCTAAAAAAGCCCCTTTTTTGACGAAATATCTTCAAAAATTAGTCGGTGTTTTTGTGAAGCCAACAGAATTCATTGATTGGTCGGGTGATATTTTTGCAACACCTCGGAATACCAAATTCAATGAAATGGAATATCAAATTCCAATTGAGAATGGTATTCAATGCATCAAAGAAGTGATTGCAACGTTTAGAAAATATCAAATAAATTCTTTTTTCCCTATCGAATTCCGCGTGGTCAAAGGGGACGATATTTGGCTAAGTCCTTTCTATCAGCAAGACAGTATTTCGATTTCAATCCATCAATATTATAAGCAGTCACCTCAAAAAGTATTTGATCTTATTGAGCCGATTTTTCAAAAAAATCGAGGCCGTCCACACTGGGCTAAGATGCATCAACTGTCTCACCAAGAGATGCGAGCTCTTTATCCGAAATGGAATGAATTTATGCAAATCAGAGAAGCGCTCGATCCCCATCGAAAGTTTCTCAATCCCTATCTTGAAAAACTATTACTTGGGCAACAAGGATGAGAGATGAATAGTTTTTTTAATCAAATGAATGATGATTTGCGGGCACATGGTTTAGGTCAACCTATGCTCTTGATCGATGACGATGCATTAAACTTTAATATTGCTTATGTAAAACAGCAGCTAGCTTCGGCAAAGCACTTAAAACCGCGGTTAGTCGTTAAATCTTTGGCTTGTTTGCCTTTGTTAAAAAAGCTAAGTTTCGATTTAGACACCCAACACTTTATGGTATTTCATATTGATCACTTACAATTGATGTTCAATCATTTTGATCAAGCTGATTTACTCTTTGGCAAGCCGATGCCAATTCGTGCAGTAGAAAGGTTTTATCAAAACCATCACACGCCAATCAAATGCAAGATACATTGGTTAATTGATTCCTTTGCTCGTTTGCAACAATATCAAGCCTTGGCTGATCAACTGGGATTTAGCTTCAATATCAATCTTGAAATTGATGTGGGATTACATCGTGGAGGCGTTCAAAATTCTGCTGAATTTATACAAATGCTCAATTATATTCAGCAGCATCAAAAAACGCTAAATTTGAGTGGTTTAATGGGCTACGATGCGCATGTTACTAAACTACCTAAGATGGTGAAGCGTCCAGAAACAGCTTATGCTGAGTCTCAACATATTTATCAAAATTATCAGCACATCTTAAAACACCAATTCCCAGATTTAAATCATGCTCAGCTGTGTTTTAACGGAGGAGGAAGTCCAACCTTTAGTTTTCACGTGAAACATAGTGTGTGTAATGATCTGTCATTTGGCTCAATGTTGCTAAAGCCCAGCGATTTTGATTCTGAACATCTTTCTTTGCTTAAACCCGCTTTATATATTGCGAGTCCCGTACTGAAAGTATTAGACGAAGTCTCATTGCCAGGGATACCTTCATTTAAAAAAATAAAATTCTTTCAGAAGCATCAAGCGGTTTTTATCTACGGTGGCTATTGGATGGGTCAATATGTTTATCCAGCAAAATCTCATCCTCATTTATTGTATGGACGAAGCACCAACCAGGAAATGATTTGTGTCGATCGTAAAATTGATATCCATCCTGATGACTATGTATTTATTCGACCGAGCCAGAGTGAGGTGGTCATCCCGCAGTTCAATCGCACGTACCTTTATCGAAAAGAAAATGAGTGGAATTCATCTGATTTGGAAACGAGTAGATTTGAACCTTGGGAAAATTTTAGAGAGTAGTGATTAAAAGAAAAAAAGGGATGAAGTTAATCATCCCTTTTTAGCATTGGTTTGAAATTTATTGGACGCCGCCGTAATGGATGCCCGTTAATTCACTGATTTCTTTTTTCCAAGTGGTTAAGTCATCCAAATTAAATTTACTTAAATGGTCATGCCCACAAGCACGCGCCATTACTTGCATCAACTCGACTGAAGCATTGAAGAAGTTGGCGAGTTGCTGTGCTGATTTTTCTATTTCGAGTCTTCGACGCAAATGATCTTTTTGTGTTGCAATACCGACAGAGCATTCATTTGTATTACACGCGCGCATTCCCAAACAACCAATTGCCTGCATGGCAGAGTTAGACACGGCAATGGCATCTGCACCCAGCGCTAAGGCTTTAATAAAATCAGCAGGGACACGTAAGCCACCTGTAATGACCAAACTAATGTCACGACGTCCTAAACGATCTAAATGACGACGTGCCCGTGCTAAAGCAGGAATGGTCGGCACTGAAATATTGTCACGGAATAATGTTGGTGCTGCACCTGTACCACCACCACGACCATCTAAAATAATGTAGTCCACACCTATCGCAATCGCAGCATCAATGTCTTTTTCGATATGCTGTGCAGACAGTTTAAAGCCAATCGGAATGCCACCTGTCTGCTCGCGTATATAGTTTGCAAACTCCTTGTACTGTGAAAGTTCAGTCCAATCCGGAAAGGTTGCGGGAGAAATCGCGGATTGTCCTTCTTCTAAACCACGTACTTCTGCAATTTTTCCGACCACTTTATGCCCGGGTAGATGTCCACCTGTTCCTGTTTTTGCTGCCTGTCCACCTTTAAAGTGAAAAGCTTGGCATTTTTTTACTTTTTCAATGTCATAGCCAAAACGACCAGAGGCCAACTCGTAAAAATATCGTGAATTCGAGGCTTGTTCATCATCTAACATTCCACCTTCACCAGAACAGATGCCAGTACCTGCCATTTCCGCACCCATTGCCAGTGCAGTTTTTGCTTCTTGCGATAAAGCTCCAAAACTCATGTCGGAAACAAATAATGGAATATTGAGTCTCAATGGTTTTTTTGCATTTGGTCCAATAATCACTTCGCTTGCAACGGGGGCATCATCCAGTAGAGGAACTTTCCAAAGTTGAGCTGTGACCAGTTGAATATCTTCCCATTTTGGAAGTTTGTCAAAAGGCACACCCATGGCTGCGGTAGGACCATGATGACCGAAATTTTTTAGACCATTTCGAGCTAATTCTAAGATGAATCTATTGTGTGGCTCTTCAGGAGCAGGCTGAGAATCTGCGTAGAGTCCTTGATAACGATCACGGTTGAATTGCTGTGGATTTCTTTTTTCCCAAGCTTCGATTTCTTCTAAGTCAACATAGACATGATCATCATGAATCCAAGCTTTAAATTTTTGCAGATTTTTATTGAGATATCTCGGGTTAATGCCAGTTTTATAGATGTAATGAGAGCCGTGAAGGCCACATACAATTTTGTCGCCTTGAATATGGGCATCGGACATGAGTGCTCCGCGATGCTGACAACGACCATACATGACTACGACTTTTTCTTCATCATGATCTTCAAGACGAAGAACAACAAGATCCACATTGGCTGCTAAAGCATATGCGGGTTTAAGCGGCTGGAGTGTAGACCAAGCAATTAGTGGGTGAGATTTCATATGACCTGCCTAATGATTTCAGTGGGTTATATTTATTTGTTTAAAAGTATGTTGATCATCTAATAGAAAGTATAAAAGATTATTTTTCTATAATTGGGATAATATTGGTTTAAATATTAAATTGGGAATATATTTTAACTATTTTTGTCACAATTAAAACTGCTATCGCCTAATGCTCGATTAACGGTTTATTAAACAACGTGACACGTGTAAAATCTCTAGCGATTTTATTTATCCACCGTTTTTATCTTTTGAGGTTCGCCTCGATCATAATCTCGCGGTGACATGCTCCATTGTACGGGGCATCACTCCTTAAGGATTTTTTATGCCAATTATTACTTTGCCAAACGGCGATCAAAAACAATTTGATCAAGCTGTCTCTGTCATGGAAGTTGCTCAAAGCATCGGTCCAGGTCTTGCAAAAAATACGGTTGCAGGTCGTGTAAACGGCCATCTAGTTGATGCATGTGACTTAATCACTGATGATGCCACGTTGCAGATCATTACGCCTAAAGATGATGAAGGTATTGAAATTATTCGTCACTCTTGTGCCCATTTAGTTGGTCACGCAGTGAAGCAGCTTTTCCCCGAAGCAAAGATGGTGATTGGACCTGTCATTGAAGATGGTTTCTATTACGATATCTACAGTGAAAAACCATTTACACCAGATGATATGGCTGCCATCGAAGAGCGTATGAAAAAGCTCATCGATCAAGATTATGATGTCATTAAAAAGATGACACCTCGTGATGAAGTGATCAAAGTATTCACTGAGCGTGGTGAAGATTATAAATTACGCCTCATCGAAGATATGCCAGATGAGACTCAAATGGGTCTTTACTATCATCAAGAATATGTGGATATGTGTCGTGGTCCACACGTACCAAACACTAAATTCTTAAAGTCATTTAAGTTGACGAAGATGTCAGGTGCTTACTGGCGTGGTGATGCGAAAAACGAACAGCTTCAACGTATTTATGGTACGGCTTGGGCGGATAAGAAGCAGTTGGCTGCTTATATCAAGCGTATTGAAGAAGCTGAAAAGCGTGACCACCGTAAAATTGGTAAAGCGCTTGATCTGTTCCACATGCAAGAAGAAGCACCAGGCATGGTGTTCTGGCATCCAAATGGCTGGACGATCTATCAAGTTTTAGAACAATACATGCGTAAAGTTCAGCAGGACAATGGTTATCAAGAGATTCGCACACCTCAGGTGGTCGATTTTAGTCTGTGGGAAAAATCAGGACATGCTGCAAACTATGCAGAAAACATGTTTACTACACATTCTGAAAACCGTAACTATGCCGTTAAACCAATGAACTGCCCATGTCATGTTCAAGTGTTTAACCAAGGTTTAAAATCTTACCGTGATTTACCAATTCGTCTTGCTGAATTTGGTTCATGTCACCGTAACGAACCATCGGGTTCATTACACGGGATTATGCGTGTTCGTGGTTTCACCCAAGATGACGCACACATTTTCTGTACAACTGAGCAAATTGGTCAAGAAGTTGCTGACTTTATTAAACTGACTTTAGATGTTTATAAAGATTTCGGTTTTGAAGAAGTGCAAATGAAACTCTCAACACGTCCAGAAAAGCGTGTAGGGGATGATAAGCTTTGGGATGTTGCTGAAAAATCTTTAGCTGACGCACTGGATGCAGCAGGTCTCGCTTGGGATTTACAACCTGGTGAGGGTGCGTTCTACGGTCCTAAAATTGAATTTTCTTTGAAAGATTGTTTAGGTCGTATCTGGCAGTGCGGTACAATCCAATGCGATTTTAACTTGCCATTACGTTTAGATGCATCTTATGTCACTGAAGACAACGATCGTGATCATCCTGTGATGCTTCATCGTGCAATTCTTGGCAGTTTTGAACGTTTTATTGGTATACTTATTGAACACTACGCTGGATTTATGCCACCATGGTTGGCACCAATTCAAGCATGTGTGATGAATATTACCGATTCTCAAGCAGATGCTTGTCAGTCAGTCGTCGCTAAATTGCAAGAAAATGGCATTCGAGCGATTTCAGACTTGAGAAATGAGAAAATCGGCTTTAAGATTCGTGAGCGTACTTTAGAGCGTATTCCATACCTATTGGTGCTTGGGGATCGAGAAGTAGAGGAAGGTACAGTGAATGTACGTACCCGCTCTGGAACAAATTTAGGTACTATGTCTATCGATGCATTCGTTGACTTAGTGAAAGTAGCCGTAGCCGAACGCGGCCGGTATATTGTGGAGTAAGAAAGATTAAACAGCCTGACCGTAACCAACAACAAGGTGCTAAAAGCAATCGTCCTGCATTAAATGATGAGATTCGTGCGAAAGAAGTACGTCTCGTTGGCGCTGACGGAGAACAAAAAGGCATCGTTTCACTTGCTGAAGCGTTGCGTGCTGCAGAAGAAGTTGATCTTGACCTCGTTGAGATCGTTGCGAATGCAGAGCCGCCTGTTTGTAAAATCATGGATTACAACAAGCATTTATTTGATCTGAAGCAAAAGCAAAAAGATGCTAAGAAAAAGCAGCATCAAGTTCAGGTTAAAGAGATCAAGTTGCGTCCTGGTACAGACGTTGGTGATTACAATGTTAAGTTGCGTGCTATTCTGAAATTCCTTGAAGAAGGCAACAAAGTTAAAATTACTCTACGTTTCCGTGGTCGTGAGATGGCTCACCAACAATTGGGTCTTGCTCAATTACAAAAGATTGAAGCTGATGTGGCTGAAATCGGTGTAGTGGAACAAGCACCAAAAATGGAAGGCCGTCAAATGGGTATGTTACTTGGTCCTAAAAAGAAAAAGTAAAACCGATTTAGAGAAAAAGCCCTGCACATGCAGGGCTTTTTTATATGTTGATTGAAGGGATATAGGTACATCCTGAGTTGGTAAAGAGAGGAACGACTGTAGTTGGGGTATAAATCATCAGTTGAATATTTCCATCAGGCAGTACTTTAGTGAAGTCTAATAAACGTATATTTTAAACTTCTCGAATCATTTTGTGGCTTGAGTAGAAAATGTAATTATTTCGACAGGTAAACTCGTACTTATGCATAGAAAATTCTAGATGGATGGTAAAACTGAATAGGTTTAGAGTGTTTACTGTCTTGAAAGATGACCCAAAAAGGATTTTTTATATTGCACATCAGCACATCAGGAAATTCGTTGCTCAAAGTACCTGTAGATTTGATCTATAAAAAAAGCCGATACTTTTGCATCGGCTTTTTTTGTGACTCATTAAGTTCGATGCTTTATTCGAGATGAACTGTTTTTTCAGTAGACTCTGTATTTTCTAACAGAAGTTTTTTGCCAATTGGAATTTGTCGAGGTAATTTCTCTTCTGGAATGATACGCTCTAAGTCGATCACTAATAAGCCATTTTCATAATCTGCTTGTTGAACTTCAATATGTTCATCTAAGCGAAGCGATAATTTAAATGAACGACGCGCAATTCCTTTATGAAGATATTCGGTTTGTTCAGATTGAATAGCTTCCGGTTTTCCTGTGATTGAGAGAAGTTGATTTTCAAGACTGATATTTAACTCATCTTGACTAAATCCTGCAGTAGCGACCACGATGCGATATCTGTTCTCACCTTTTTTTTCAATGTTATAAGGTGGGTAGTTTGGAGCATCACTTTGCATTGCGTAATCAATAAAATCGTTTAAACGATCAAAACCAATACTACGACGAAACAATGGATGAAGATTTAAGTTACTCATGATTAAAACCTCCTGAGGTCAGCAAAGTCATAAAAATAAGAATGTTGTTCTGTCATGACTATCATCAACAGAACCAGATGATCATCATTAATCTGGCAATTTTTTATATAGGTTCAGACCGAAATTTTTCAATAATAAATTCAAAAAAAATTTAAAATTATTTTATAAATAATTGATTTTTTATAATTTATAAATAAAAAATTTCTATCCTTGTTGTTTGGTTTGAAATGATTTATGGTGGATAAATCAATCAACAAAGGGCATATGGAGCCTGAACTGTAATGATCGATTTATATTATTGGGGAACACCCAACGGATTAAAAATAACAATTGCACTCGAAGAAATGGCTTTAGATTATCAAATCTATCCAATCAATATCTTAGAAAATGATCAGTTCCAAGCTGACTTTCTTGCGATTTCTCCTAATAATAAAATTCCTGCGATAGTTGATCAAAATGGACCAAATAATCAAGCAATTTCGATTTTCGAATCTGGTGCAATACTGCAATATTTAGGACGTAAAACGGGACAATTCTATCCTCAGCACGAAATCGCGAGGATTCAGGTTGAGCAGTGGTTGATGTGGCAAATGGGTGGTCTAGGACCGATGTTAGGTCAAAATCATCATTTCGCTAAATTTGCTAAAGAGAAAATCCCTTATGCGATCGAGCGCTACATTACAGAAACCAAAAGATTATATGGGGTGCTCAATAAGCAGTTAGTTGGGCAAGACTATGTGGCAGGTGAGTACTCTATTGCGGATATGGCAATTTTCCCTTGGTTGATGCGGCACGAGTGGCAAAGTATTCATTTAGCAGAGTTTGCTGAGGTGGAAGCTTATATTCAACGTATCCAACAGAGACCAGCGGTACAAAAGGCGCTTGCACTACTAAAGTAGATCACGGATTTAAGTGTGATAAACTTTACATATCTAAACCACCATTTGGTGGTTTTTTTATGGAGAACTGCCATGAAGGATTTTTTTTTAAATTTTAGCAAAATTGTTGAATCTAATTCAAAAGTATACTGGGCAATTATTGCTGGTATTTTACTCTGTGTTGCTTCTTATATCGTCGAAATATTTCATGTGCAAAATATCATTGCAGCAATCGAACCAGATTCTAGGGATCAATTAAAACAGGTGATTCCAGCAATTACGAGTAAATATACGGTGCTACGTGTCATCATAGTAGTGTTGGCAATTGCGTGGTCGATAAAAGAATATCGCAAAACGCAGAAACTTTTAGCGGCGAACAAGTCCAGTTAATGAATCTGATTTTATTGTTCTTAAGTGCCTTTGGAGCCGCCACTTTATTGCCCTTACAGTCCGAAGCAGTATTGTTGGGGTCATTTGCTTTAAAACAATTTTCGCCGTGGATGCTTATTTTTGTTGCAAGTGTAGCGAATGTGATGGGTTCATGCGTTAATTGGTGGTTGGGCTTAAAAATAGAGCAGTTTAAAACCAAAAAGTGGTTTCCATTTAAGTCAGATCAAATGATTCGTGCTCAACGGGCTTATCAGCAGTATGGTACATGGTCACTTCTTTTAAGTTGGGTGCCTATCATTGGTGATCCAATCACCTTAATTGCAGGAATCTTGAAAGAAAAATTCTGGAAATTTATCTTCGTGGTGGGTATAGCGAAAACAGGTCGATATCTATTTATCTACTGGGTGTATCTTGGTTTGTTCTAAATTTTCGTAGAGTAAAACTCATCAAGATTAATTTGTCTGAATCAAGATTAACGGTGCTTTTGTTTTGCGCAAAGATGCTATAGAATACTCGCTCCCTTACCTGCAGGTCGTATTGTAATGGTGCAAACGAGCCGAACAGGTGTTCAAAAGAGGTTGTTATGCCTAAGATGAAAACTCGCCGTGGTGCAGCAAAACGCTTCAAAGCGACTGCTAACGGTTTTAAGCGTAAACAAGCGTTCAAACGCCACATTTTGACCAAAAAATCTGCTAAGCGTATTCGTCAATTGCGCGGCTGTGTAATGGTTCACGTAAGTGACGTTGCTTCAGTTCGTCGTATGTGCCCGTACATCTAAGGAGATTATAAATGGCTCGTGTAAAACGTGGTGTACAGGCTCATCGCCGTCACAAAAAAATTCTTGCTCGCGCTAAAGGTTACTATGGTGCTCGTTCACGCGTTTACCGCGTAGCGTTCCAAGCGGTAATCAAAGCAGGTCAATATGCTTACCGTGACCGTCGTCAAAAGAAACGTCAATTCCGTGCTTTATGGATTGCGCGTATCAATGCTGGTGCACGTCAAAATGGTTTGTCGTACAGCCGTATGATCGATGGCTTGAAAAAAGCTCAAGTGATCATCGACCGTCGCGTACTTGCTGACATCGCTATGCATGACGCAGTTGCATTTGCTGCTTTAGCTGAAAAAGCTAAAGGCGCATTAGCTGCTTAATCATCGTAGATGAGAAAAAGACCGCTTTTTAGCGGTCTTTTTTATTTTCATTGTTTACGATCAAATAAAGCCAAGAGATTAGTATGAATAAAATTATGGTCGTCGGTACAGCAGCATCTGGGAAAACAACCTTTGCACGTAAGTTGGCTGCTCAACTGCAAGTCGATCATATTGAACTTGATAATCTCTTTTGGTTGGATAACTGGACTGAGTCATCTTCAATAGAATTTCAAGAAAAATTTATAAATCGTGTTAGGTCTATGAATAAGGGCTTCGTGATTGATGGTAATTATTCTCTGATTCAAAATTTAATCTTAAGTGAGATCGACACTGTGATGTGGTTGGATTTTTCACTACGCGTAAATCTTTATCGTGTGATTAAGAGGTCGCTATACCGTGTGATTAGCCAAAAGAAAATATGGAAAAATTCTAACAATAGAGAACATTGGGCGAAATTGTTAAGTAAAGACTCAATAATATTGTGGGTAGTCCAAACACATGGGAAAAATAGACTTAAATATTTGCAGATGATGAATGCCACTCAATATCATCATATAAAGTGGCTACATTTTCATAAAACTGAACAATTAGATGAATTTTTAAAACATCACAGTCCAAAATAGTAAGCGCAGAAACAGATTATTGCAGTGACTAAAATGAGGGCAAACACATTTGATTTACCTGTTTTAGGTGTGGGTTGGTGAGAACTGGAATCATTGTTGAAAAAGCGTTTTCCATGTTGAGTATGTGTTAAGGCTTCATCCAAAGGGGAGTGAATTTCGGGGCTTTTTAAATGAGCAGTTTTATAGTGATTTGCTACTTTAGTAATGAATTTTGCACTCAGGTCATCTAACTTTTGTTGAAATACCTTCAGTTGTTTTTCTTCCTCAAGAGATTCTTGATGATCTTGCTCCAAAAGCTTTCGTTTTTGAATCTTTAAATGTTGTTCTAGATGCATGAAACGCACTAAGGTTTCATTGGCATAAGGTGCTGCATAATCTTGTGGCAGTAATGGTAAGGCAGCTCCAGCGTTGGAGGGTGATTGATCGTCAGTACCATAAAAGATTGCGCCACGTTTAACGGATTCCACCCCTTGTGCTAATGCGCGATCGAACAGCTCATTCTCTGTGTAGTCGTGAATATCATTCCAATTAGGTGCTTGAAGATCTGCCTCAACACGTTTGATATGTTGGGTGGATAGATCAAAACGCCAAAATGTTTCAATTCGTGCAGGGAGTGTTTGGTTGTTTGGTATGTCGAAGTCTTGTTCAGAACTATACCATTCGGCAAGTTCTTTACCACAGATCCATGCTGTTTTTACATTGCGGTGATGACTGACAATGAAATGGGGATATGGTAAAAGCTCAACATTTGGATTGGGATTTTTTTCATCGATTAATAAACTTGAGTTATGTAGGCTTAAGCGTGTGACACCCTGACGTTTTAAGCTTTCTAACCAAACTTGGAAATGTTGTGCCAATAAGTGTTGCGTATTTAAATCTCGAAAAAGGAAATGGTGCTGATTAAAAATCGCATGATTTTTCCAGTGTTGAAAACTTAAATCCTGACTTAAAAACTCATTGCCGTAAGTCACGAGTGTGAGCTGTTGTTTCCAAATTTGATCTAATGCCATGACATATCTTCTCAATGATCATTGCGCATATCTTAAACTTTTTATAAATGTAATTTCCAATTTAATTCCACATCCAATTTTAACACTTGCTGATCTTCATACGGAGCTATAAAAGCTGTTAGAATGCGCAGTTATATTATTTTTTATATTTGTTGCTTTGAGAGTTACTATGTCACTGGAAGCCCTGACCACTGAAGCGCTCGCTGCCATTGCAGCAGCTCAAGACCTTGCAACACTCGATCAGGTTCGAGTGCAATTTACGGGTAAGAAAAGCCAGCTTGCTGAACAATCGAAAGCACTGGGTAAAATGGATCCGGAAGAGCGTAAGGTTTTTGGTGCGCAGATTCATTCAGTTCGAGAAGCGATTAATGGCGCATTAACTGAGCGTCAAACTGCATTACAAAAAGCTGCACTAGAACAAAAATTAGCAAGTGAACAGATCGACATCACGTTGCCTGGTCGTGGTCAACAGGTGGGCAGTATCCACCCAGTGACCCAAGTACAAGAGCGTATTTGTCAATTCTTCACGAAAGCAGGTTTTTCTGTTGCGACTGGTCCAGAGGTTGAAGATGACTATCACAACTTTGAGGCATTAAATATTCCTGGTCATCACCCTGCGCGTGCAATGCACGATACCTTTTACTTCGATGTAAACCATTTGCTTCGTACGCATACCTCTGGTGTACAGATTCGAACGATGGAAACACAGCAACCACCAATTCGTATTGTATGTCCAGGTCGTGTGTATCGCTGTGACTCAGACCAAACACATTCTCCGATGTTCCACCAGATTGAAGGTTTGTACGTTGCAGAAAATACGAGCTTTGCTGAGTTAAAAGGATTATTGGTTAATTTGCTGAATGAGTTCTTTGAAAAAGACTTGAAAGTACGTTTCCGCCCATCTTACTTCCCATTCACAGAACCAAGTGCTGAAGTCGACATCATGGATGAGCGAGGAAAATGGTTAGAAGTATTAGGTTGTGGCATGGTACATCCAAATGTTCTTCGTTCAGCGGGTATTGATCCAGACAAGTACAAAGGCTTTGCATTTGGTTTAGGTGTTGAACGTTTTGCAATGCTTCGTTATGGCATAAACGACTTGCGTATGTTCTACCAAAATGATGTGCGTTTCTTACGCCAGTTTGCTTAAAACTTTTTATTAAATCCTCTCCTAACTTGAGGAACTCCACAGAATCATTTGGGGTTCTCTCCCTTAGCAAAGGGGGTTAGAGGGAGGATTCTAGAGATTTGAATTACAGGTTTTATATCAATGAAAATTAGCGAAAATTGGCTACGCACATGGGTTAACCCAGCCATCGATAGCGATACTTTATCTGACCAACTGACCATGCTTGGCCTTGAGGTAGATGATTTATCTCCTGCTGCAAAACCATTTACAGGTGTGGTTGTAGGTGAAGTACTTACGGTAGAACAGCACCCAGATGCAGATCGTTTACGTGTAACGACTGTCAACATTGGTGTGGGTGAACCATTACAAATCGTCTGTGGTGCACCTAATGTACGTGCAGGAATGAAAGCACCCGTAGCAACCATCGGTGCAGTATTGCCAGGTGATTTTAAAATCAAAAAAGGTAAGCTTCGTGGTGTTGAATCACAGGGTATGCTGTGCGGTGCATCTGAAATTGATTTAGAAGATAAAATCGACGGTCTACTCGAGCTTCCCGCGGACGCGCCAGTCGGTGTAAACGTACGTGAATATCTAGACCTTGATGACAACGTGATTGATATTAGTATCACACCAAACCGTGGTGACTGTTTCAGTATTCGTGGGATTGCACGTGAAATTGGTGTGATTAACCAAGTTCCCGTGACTGCGCCTGAAATTAAAGAAGTGGCTGCAACGATTGCTGATGAAAAGAAGGTCGTTGTATCTACTGAAGGTTGCCCACGTTACTTAGGTCGTGTGATCAAAAACGTCAACACCAAAGCGCCAACTCCTGAATGGATGGAGCGTGCACTGGCTCGTTCTGGTATCCGTCAGCACAGTATCTTGGTTGATATTACCAACTATGTATTAATGGAGTTGGGTCAACCGCTTCACGCATTTGATGGTGGTAAAGTTCAAGGTGCGGTACACGTTCGTCAAGCAACTGCAGGTGAAAAACTTGTTCTCTTGAATGAGCAAGAAGTTGAAATGCAAGACAACGTGATGGTGATTGCAGATGACGAAAAAGCATTAGCAATTGCGGGCATCATGGGTGGCTTGTCTTCATCGGTGACAGACGCAACGACTGAAATCTTCCTTGAATCAGCATTCTTTGCACCGCTTCATATCGCAGGTCGTGCGCGTAGCTTCGGTTTACATACAGATGCGTCTCAGCGCTATGAGCGTGGAGTAGATTTCGAACTTCCAATGATCGCAATGCACCGTGCATCTCAGTTGATTTCTGAGCTTGCAGGTGGTGAATTTGGTCCAATTACGGTAGCAGAAAATCCAGCAGTATTACCAACACGAGAAGCAATCGAGCTTGAGCAGGCGCAAGTTGATCAACTTCTTGGTTATAAAGTTGACTCTGACTTTATTACTGATGCGTTAACACGTCTAGGTTGTCAGGTAGCAATTAAAGCACAAGGTCAATGGTCTGTCGTACCGCCATCACATCGTTATGATATGGCAATCTACCAAGACTTAATTGAAGAGGTTGCGCGTATTCATGGTTATGACAACATTCAAATCAGCTTGCCTGTGATTGATGTGAAACTTGCAAAATACCAAGATCAATTTGAAGTTGCACAATTACGTCAAACTTTGGTTGCTCTTGGTTATCAAGAGGCAATCAGCTTTAGTTTTGCTGATCTAAAACTTGAAAAACAGTTAAATCCAAGTGTAAATCCTTTGGCATTGGCAAATCCAATTTCAAGTGATTTGGCGGTAATGCGTTCGACTTTACTTTCAAGCTTAATTCCTTGTGTCCAATACAACGTTAATCGTCAACAAAGTCGCGTACGCTTCTTTGAGCTTGGCTTACGTTTTGATTATCAAGAAGCCACCAGTATTCATGATCTTAAGCAAATACCTACACTTGCGATTGTGGCAACAGGTGCGAAGAATCAGGAATCTTGGCATGCTAAACCTCAGCCAATGGATTTCTTCGATTTTAAAGGTGAAATTGAGGCTGTATTGGCGGCTGGGCGAGTTCAAGTAGAATATGTGCGTTCAGAGCGTTCATGGTTACATCCAGGTCAATCTGCTGAAATTTTAGTGGACGGACAATCGATTGGTTATATTGGTCGTTTACATCCATCGCTTGAAGATGAGCTTGATCTCGCAACGACATGGGTAGCAGAACTCGATCAATCGTCTGTTTTGCAAACTTATGTATCTAATTTTACAGAATTATCACGATTTCCTTCAGTGAGACGTGATATTGCAGTTTTAATTAGTGATAAGATTAATGTTAGTGAAATTCAGCAACTTATCGAAAAAACTGGAGGAGAGTTACTTGATTCTTCTTGGTTATTCGATGTGTATACGGGTCAAGGTGTAGAAGAGGGTAAACGTTCATTGGCGTTTGCACTTTTATGGCAGCATCCGAGTCGCACGCTTGAGGATGCTGAAATTAAATCTGGTATGGATAATATTTTACAAGTGTTAGAAAACACTTACCAAGCGACATTGAGGGCCTCATGACAGCATTAACAAAAGCAGAAATGGCTGATCATTTGAGTGAGCTGACGAGTTTAAATCGTCGTGAAGCTAAACAAATGGTTGAGTTGTTTTTTGATGAAATTAGCCAGGCATTAATTGCAGGTGAACATGTCAAATTATCGGGTTTTGGTAATTTCGAACTGCGTGACAAGCGTCAGCGTCCAGGGCGTAATCCAAAAACAGGTGAGGAGATTCCTATTTCTGCACGCCGTGTAGTGACCTTCCGTGCTGGTCAAAAGTTTAGACAGCGTGTAGGGACAGAGCAAGTTGATTAATCGCTTGATCAAATAACATTAAAAAAACCTGAGCTCAGCTCAGGTTTTTTTATGCTCTTAACTTTATGCGTATTCATAAAATTCAACGCATAAAAAAGAGAACCAAAGGTTCTCTTTTTTTCGAATAATCTAAACTTTAGATTATTGAGCAGCAGAAGCAGCAGCAGTAGCGTCAGCAGCAGCGTCAGTAGCTTCAGCAGCAGCATCAGTAGCTTCAGCAGCAGCAGCGTCAGCTTGAGCAGCAACTTCAGAAGAAGCTTCAACAGCAGCAGCGTCAGCAGCTACAACAGCTTCAGAAGCAGCTTCTACAGCTTCAGATGCAGCAGCGTTTGCATCAGCAGCAGCTTCTTCAGTTTTTTTAGCACAACCAACGAAAGCTAAAGTAGTAGCAACGGCAGCAGCAATAGCAATTTTTTTGAATAACATGGCATCACTCTCATTAAAATAAATTGAGACAAAAAACCCGGTTAGTCTGTTGTGTGCTTTTATTATTCCTAACGTTAGTAAGGTTAATAACGCATGGAGCAGCCTAACTGGTATGCCGACATGCTATCACTGAGTATTTTGAATTACTACTAGGCGAAATGAAAAAATGCTTAAAAAATGAGAAATTTGACCCTATTTTTAACAGAAAATTACAATCATTTTTGCATTTTGAATTGGATAAATACTAAGTAAATACTTAAAAAATAAAGGGAATTAAAATACAAGATGATAAAAATCACATACTTGCAAGAAAAGTTACATTCAAAAGTCGGTATTGTGTATTTATGTAAATGGTGTCAACCCAAATAAAAGGCCATCAGTAAATGATGGCCTTTTGCGTATTAGTTGGCAGCTTTGCGTTTCATTTGATCGAAGAAATCATCATTGGTCTTGGTTTCCTTCATGCGATCAAGTAAGAATTCCATCGCAGCAAGTTCATCCATAGGATGGAGAAGCTTACGTAAAATCCAAACCTTACGAAGTTTATCTTCATCCATGAGGCGTTCTTCACGACGTGTACCAGATTTCTTGATATTCATCGCAGGGAATACACGTTTCTCAGCAATACGGCGATCAAGCGTAATTTCTTGGTTACCTGTACCTTTGAATTCTTCGTAAATTACTTCATCCATTTTACTGCCAGTTTCAATCAAAGCAGTAGAAATGATCGTAAGTGAACCACCTTCTTCGATATTACGTGCAGCACCGAAAAAACGTTTTGGACGTTCTAAAGCGTGGGCATCAACACCACCAGTTAAAACTTTACCTGATGATGGAATAACCGTGTTATATGCACGTGCTAAACGTGTAATTGAGTCAAGCAAAATAACAACGTCTTTTTTGTGTTCTACCAAACGTTTCGCTTTTTCAATCACCATTTCAGCGACTTGAACGTGACGTGCAGGTGATTCATCAAATGTTGAAGCAACAACTTCACCACGAACGGTACGTTCCATTTCTGTTACTTCTTCTGGGCGCTCATCAATGAGAAGAACGATTAGGAAGCATTCAGGATTATTACGAACAATAGATTGAGCAATGTTTTGGATTAACATTGTCTTACCAGCTTTAGGTGGTGCAACAATTATTGAACGTTGACCTTTACCAATTGGAGCAACTAAATCGACAACACGCGCAGTTAAATCTTCAGTCGAACCATTTCCTAACTCCATCACTAATTGTTCAGTTGGGAATAAAGGCGTTAAGTTTTCGAAAAGAATCTTATTGCGAGAGTTTTCTGGCGTGTCGTAGTTAATTTGATTCACTTTTAAAAGTGCAAAATAACGTTCGCCTTCTTTTGGTGGACGAATCGTACCTGTAATCGTATCCCCAGTGCGCAAATTGAAGCGGCGAATTTGAGAAGGGCTGACATAAATGTCATCTGGACCCGCAAGGTAAGACCCTGCTGCAGAACGTAAAAAACCGAAACCATCAGACAGAATTTCAAGAACACCATCGCCGAAAATTTCTTCACCATTCATAGCATGGCGTTTCAAAATGGCAAAAATAATGTCTTGCTTACGGTTACGTGCCATTCCTTCAAGGCCCATGAACTCAGCAATTTTGATGAGTTCGCCTATCGGTTTTTTCTTGAGTTCAGTTAAGTTCATAAATGGTCGATTGAATAAAAAGGAAGTGTGGAACACAGATAGAATAGAAGCAAAAGACATCCGCAGTGCAAGAAAAGAGCAGCAATTGATTTGCACAATAACAAACTCAGAATCTAGTAAGTTCTTTCGAGGAGAAATGTGTAAACAATTTCTTTAGCCGAGCGGCGATCTTATGTTTTGTGTATTGTAAGAAACGAGGAGAAATTGTCCAAGTGTTTCTTGATCATGCAATATAAGTGAGATATGGCTCTTTGTCAATTTTACCGTCAAAAAAAGCGCCAAAAATTTGACGCTTTCAAGGCAATTAAAATTGAAAGAATTAGATATTTTCTTCAATAAAAGCTGCAAGTTTAGATTTAGGAGCTGCACCAACTTGTTGAGCAACAACTTCACCATTTTTGAACATCAATAAAGCTGGGATATTACGAATATTGTAATTTACAGCAGTTTGTTCGCATGAAGTTACGTCAACTTTTACGATTTTAACCTTACCTTCGTATTCAGTTGCTAAAACTTCAAGTACAGGAGCAATAGCTTTACATGGCGCACACCAGCCTGCCCAAAAATCAACAAGAACTGGCGTGTCAGAATTTAAAACGTCAGCTTCAAAATTAGCATCAGTTGTATTAACAATATTAGCAGACATGGAATTTGCTCCGAATAATTTTTTGAAAACGGTCTATCTATGTATATAAGTATTACATAGACCACTTTAACAAAGTAGGGGATAGGGTTTATTTTCGGACTAAATTCTGTAAATGTCTAATTGATGCTCACGATTTCCATGATCGGTGTAACACAATTGTCATATATGATGATTTTTTAAATAGTCGTTAAATTGACTAAATAAATGGCTTTTAAATTACAGTTATGTGAATTAATCTAGGCACAATTCTGGTTGAACTTAGCGCAACAATGTCTGATTTTTTGATTGATGAAGAACTCCTTGCAGCCATTGATATGGGCTCAAACAGCTTCCACTTGGCGATTGCTCGAGTTGATCATGGTGAGGTAAAAAAAGTCGCATCGATGTCTGAAAAGGTCCAATTGGCCGCAGGTTTAGATGAAAATAAAAATTTGACAGAAGCTGCTCAACAACGTGGTTTAGCATGCTTAGCTCGATTTGTAGGGCGCCTAAGTTCAGTCCAATCCAATCGCTTAAGAATTGTCGCCACCAATGCGTTGCGCCAAGCTAAAAATGGGCATGAATTCATTCAAAAAGCAGCTGAAATTCTGCCTAAACCTATTGAAATTATTGCTGGTCGTGAAGAAGCACGTTTAATTTATTTAGGTGTATCACATACTATGGCGAACAGCGGTCGCCGTTTGGTGATTGATATTGGTGGTGGCTCGACTGAGTTAATCATTGGTGAAGAGTTTGAGCCGATTCATACTGAATCCGTGCAAATGGGATGTGTTGCATTTACGAAGGCCTATTTTGCAGACGGCGATATTAATCCAAAAGCTTTCGATCGTGCGGTGACTGCTGCACGCAAAGAAATCTCGGGTATCGCGACAACTTATCGTGCGGCAGGATGGGATACTGTTGTTGGTTCAAGTGGAACCATTAAAGCCTGTCGTCAAATTGCGGTAAATATGGGCTGGAGCGATGATCAGGAAAACTTGACGCGTGAAGGCTTGGAAAAACTTAAAGATAAATTACTCAAATACAAACATATTTCAGACATGGAATTTGAAGGTCTTAAGGAAGATCGTCGTGCAGTCCTACCTGCGGGTATTGCGATTTTATACGCTGTATTTGAAGTTCTTCAAGTTGATAAACTGGTCTATTCAGATGGCGCCTTACGAGAAGGTGTAATGTATGATTTACTCGGGCGTTTCCAGCATGAAGATATTCGAGATCGTAGCGTACAAGCCTTGATGGGGCGTTATGGTGCTGATCAAAAACAAGCAGAACGTGTTGTTGAAACGGCTCAACAATTATTTGATAGCGTGGCAGGAACGCTTGGTCTAAATAATGACGATAGTGATTTGCTACGTCGAGCTGCTTATCTTCATGAAATAGGTTTAGCGATTAGTCATAGTGGTTATCATCGTCATGGCGCATATTTGCTTCAGCATTCTGACATTGCTGGTTTTTCACAAATTGATCAAAATCATTTGTCACATTTGGTCGCTCATCATCGCCGTAAATTGCGTGCTGAAGCAAAAAATGATGTGACGAAAGTCGGTGGAATTAAACTTGTCTATCTATGTTTGCTCCTTCGTCTCGCAATTTTGCTGAATCACAGCCGAAGCGATGAGATGCTTCCTGCCATTGAATTAAAGATATTAGATGAGCAACAATGGCAACTGAAAGTTTCTGGTGATGCAAAACAATGGCCTTTGTTGGTTGCAGAGCTGCATGATGAGCAGGTGCAATTTAAACATTGGGATATCGTTTTGAATATTCAGTCGGAACAATTTATTGGCTAACAAAAGCTGATAAACGAATTTTATTAGTTAACTACGTTATAGTTAATTTAGGGATATTCATCGACTTATGAAAAATAAAGCTGCTCAATCTAAAGCATGGAAAACGGTTCAAATTGCGCGTCATCCAGATCGCCCACAATTTTTAGATTATGTGAGCGAAATTTTTACAGAATTTGATGCACTTCATGGTGACCGTTTATATGGTGATGATGGTGCAATGGTTGGCGGTTTAGCGCGTTTTAATGGTCAGGCTGTGATGGTGGTTGGTCAACATCGTGGTCGTAGTACACGTGAAAAGTTACAGCATAATTTTGGGATGAGTAATCCAGAAGGCTATCGCAAGTCTCAGCGTTTACTTGATATGGCTGAACGCTTTAATCTTCCAGTTTTCACATTTATTGACACCATGGGTGCATACCCTGGTGTTGGTGCTGAAGAGCGTGGACAAGCAGAAGCAATTGCTACGAGCCTAGCTCAGCTCTCAAGTTTAAAAGTACCTGTCATCGCGACTGTTCTAGGCGAGGGTGGTTCTGGCGGCGCATTAGGCATTGGCGTTGCAGATCGTGTGATTATGCTCTCTCACAGTATTTACTCTGTGATTTCACCTGAAGGTTGTGCCTCAATTCTTTGGAAAACTGCTGAAAAAGCTGAGCAAGCGAGTGAAGCACTTGCACTCACTGCGGATAAACTGAAAGAACTTGGTATTGTTGAGTATGTTGTAGATGAAGGTGAGGGTGCTCATCTTCAGCCAGACGTAGTCATGGATAAATTAAAACATGTGTTACAAGCTGCACTTGATGAGCTTGTTCCAATGGATGCAAATGCAAGATGCGAAGCACGTTACCAACGTTTAATGAAGTTTGGCAGCGACAATTCAGGTCTAGCTTCTTAAAACAAATTGCCAAATTTGGTGATGAACACACGTTCTTAGTGGGATGCAGTGGCGGCATGGATTCCATGCTGTTGCTGTATATCATGTCTCAATTAATTCCCCAAAAAATCCGTGCGATTAATATTAACCACCAGTTGCAATCTGCAAATCAGGAATGGGCTGAATTCGTCCATCAATTTTGTATAGCAGCGCACATCCCTGTGGTTCTCGAGACAGTTCAAGTTGCTGAGGGGAATTTGGAACAGCAAGCTCGAGCAGCACGCTATCAAGCTTTTAAACATCATTTATCCGACACAGATATTTTAGTACTGGCACATCATCAGCAGGATCAAGCTGAGACCGTATTATTACGTTTGTTCTCTGGTGCTGGAATACAGGGGTTGTCCGCGATGAAATTATTAGATTCACGTGAAGACATCATTATTTGGCGACCATTATTGAATCTAAGTCGTGAGCAGATTTGCCAATGGGTAGAACAACTCAAATTGCCCTACGTGGATGACCCGACCAATTTTGATACGCATTATGATCGAGCTTGGTGCCGTCATGAGCTTTGGAATATTTTGCAAAGCCGATTCCCTAAAATGCAACAGGCGATTGTGAGAACTAGTGTGCTGATGCAAGATGCGGATGAAATTTTGCAAGAGGTTTTACAGCAAGATTTGGCGTTCTGTGGCGATGATGATCATCTAGATTTACGACAACTCAATCAATTAAGTTTAGCAAGAAGAAGACAACTTTTATCCAATTGGATGAAAGGTAAGGATCAATACCGTCCTGCATTTGAGATGGTAGAGCGGTTGACTGAAGAAGTTATTTTGGCGAAACCTGATGCACAAGCAGCATTGCATTGGAATGGACAATATTATGTTCGTTTCCAAAACATCTTATATCGAGTTGCTAAGGATGAATACTTAGCAGAATCGAATACAACTGATTCAGAAATAAAATTTGAAATCCAGCAAGTTGTAAATTTAGCTTCGGGTCAATTTAAGATCTGCCAACATCAGGAAGAGTATGGTCTGCGTACAGAACTTTTAAATCAGCCTTTGACATTGCATTATCGTCAAGGTGGGGAAAAAGTCCATTTGCATGGACGTGTGGGGAAATGGCCATTAAAAAAAGCAATTCAAGAGGCACAAATTTTTCCATGGAAGCGTCATACTATTCAAATTTTAAGCTTAGATAATGTTATGCTTGGTGTTTTCACGCCAAAAGGGTTTTGGCTGGCTGAATCAGAGTATTGTGAAGTCGGTGGTTGGCAGCCAAAGTTAGTTTCATCGCTATAAAATCAAGGTTGAGAGTCGTTCATGAGTGTTGCGTTAAACTGTAATATTTGTTTCATTGGTGGTGGTAATATGGCTCAAGCCCTAATTGGAGGGTTGATTAGTCGTGGTTTACCAACAACGCGTATTACAGTTTCCGATCCTGTAGAACGTGTGAGAGAGTTATTAAAAGAAAAAGAAATTCAAGTTACAGACAATAATGAAGACGCGATCCAAAATGCTGATGTTGTTGTTCTGGCGGTGAAACCACAAGTACTGGCACAAGTTCTTAAACCGTTAAAAGATAAATTTGAGAATAAGTTAATTGTTTCGATTGTAGCAGGAGCTGAAATTGCAACGATTGCTGCATTAACGGGGACGGAGTTTATCGTTCGTGTCATGCCTAATACACCTGCATTGGTTCAAACAGGTGCCCATGGTTTATATGCTCATGACGTTGTTGACCAAGCAAAGCGTGAATTGGCAAGTCAGATTTTAGCTGCAACAGGCTTAACACTTTGGGTAAACTCAGAAGAGCAAATTGATGCAGTAACTGCGGTATCGGGGTCAGGTCCAGCGTACTTTTTCTATATGATGGAAAGTATGATTCGTGCTGGGAAAAATTTAGGCTTGGATGAGAAAACTGCAACAGCATTAACGCTACAAACAGCTCTCGGTGCTGCACAAATGGCGATCACCAGTTCTAATACGCCATCTGAACTGCGTAGAAATGTGACATCACCAAATGGTACAACTCAAGCGGCCTTGGAAGTTTTTGATCGAGCGCAAATTTCACAGAATATTCAAGCTGCTCTTGCGGCTGCAAAAAAACGCAGTCAGGAGCTCGCTCAGGAATTAAGTGATAGTTCTAAATAATTAAATTTTAGGAAAATTGAAGTATGGGTGCGAACTCTGCGCTATTTTTTGACATTATCATTAATGTTGCGATTTTATTGGTATTTTTCCGTTTTTTAATGCAATTGGCGGCAGTCAGTCCATATAACCCTGTTGTGCTATCGACAGTGAAAGCAACTAAAATTGTAGATGTGTTTGGGCGAATCTTGCCAACTGTGGCACAGGGGCGTGTAAATCTAGCAGCTTTAGTGCTGATCGTGTTGTTGTATTTTCTTAAGGTATTTGGCTATAAATATTTAAATTCCTTACCAACAGGCGATGCATTGTACTTTATTGGTTCAACAGTACTTTCAATGTTGCAGGCATTAATTTCAATTCTTAAATATTTGCTGTTTGCTTACATTATATGTAGTTGGATTTTGATGTTTTCACAAACACGTTCACCATATATTGAAGTGATTCAAGAATTAGCTGAACCGATGTTGGCACCATTCCGTAAAGTAATGCCAAATTTAGGGATGATTGATCTTTCTCCTATCCTTGCATTTTTTACACTTTATATTGCTGAAATCATGTTGAAATCAATTGGTTAAATCTAAATTGCGGATTTAAACAATCTCATAAAAAAGGACTCATTTGAGTCCTTTTTTACAATCTAAGAATCTTAGAAATTAGTGCGCTTCGCCCCAGTTTTTCCCTTTGCCGACTTCAACAACAAGTGGCACAGAGAGTTGAACAACGCCTTGCATTGCATCTGCGATTTTAATAGCGATCTCGTCAGCGATCGCTTCATCTACCTCAAACAATAATTCATCGTGAACTTGCAATAATAATTTGGCCTGATCTTTAGGTAAAATTTTATCTACTTCGATCATTGCCATTTTTATAATCTCCGCAGCAGAACCTTGAAGAGGCGCATTAATTGCAGCGCGTTCAGCTGCCTTTCGAATCATCATATTGCGCGCATCGATATCTGGTGTGTATAAGCGTCGCCCTGTAATGGTTTCAACAAAGCCTTGTTCTAATGCGACTTGTCGTGTGCGTTGCATATATTCATAAATGCCAGGATAGCGATGGAAATATTGTTTAATGTAATTTTGAGACTCTTCGCGTGTGAATCCCAATTGACGTGTTAAACCAAACTCAGACATGCCATAAAGTAATCCAAAGTTGACGGCCTTGGCTTGGCGACGTTGATCATTGGTTACATCATCCAAAGCAATATTTAATACTTCTGCTGCAGTACGGCGATGAACATCTTGGCCGTGATTAAACGCGTCAACTAAAGCCTCATCTTGTGAAAAATGTGCCATAAGACGTAGTTCAATTTGTGAGTAATCGGCAGCAAGTAAAACCCGACCTTCAGGTGCAACAAAAGCTTTTCGGATTTGACGACCGATCTCTTCGCGAATTGGAATATTCTGAAGATTAGGATCAGTAGAAGATAATCGTCCAGTTGCGGTTAAAGCTTGATGGTAGCTGGTATGAACACGATGACTTTCGTTATTGGCTTGTTTGATTAAACCGTCAGTATAGGTACTTTTTAATTTAGACAAGCCACGATATTCTAAAATAAGTGCAGCGATCGGGTGATCAATTTTCTCAAGAATGCTTTCGCTAGTACTGTATTGACCTGTTGAAGTTTTCTTACCACCTTTTAAACCTAACTTATCAAAAAGAATATCACCCACCTGCTTAGGTGAGCTGACATTAAAAGGTTGACCAGCGATTTCGATAATCTGATTTTCTAACTCTAGAATTGTATTAGAAAATTCTTGACCCAATTGATCGAGGAAACTCAAATCGAGCTGAATTCCATTTTCTTCCATCGTCGTCAGAACTGCAGCTGTCGGCATTTCGATTTGATGAAGAATATTGAGAAGCTCTGGGATTTCTTTAAGCTTACGCTCCAATACCTCATACAAACGATAGGTTACATGGGCATCTTCAGCGGCATAATGAGCTGCTGTTTCGATTTCAATTTGATTAAAGGTTTTTTGTTTAGCACCTTTGCCCGCCACTTGTTCGTAAGTGGTGGTTAAGTGGCTAAGATAAACGCGCGCAACGTCATCCATACCATGGCGCGTCGCCACAGCATTGAGCACGTACGAGGCAAGCATGGTGTCAAAGTACCAGCCTTGTAAATGAATTCCATGATTTTCGAGAATATGAGCATCATATTTTAAATGATGACCAATCTTCTCAATCTCAGCATTTTCTAAAATTGGTTTGATTTGCGCAAGAATAGCGTCGCGATCCAATTGCTCTGGAGCACCTTCATAATCGTGAGCAAGCGGAACGTAATATGCATCTTGGGCATCAAATGCCACAGAGAAGCCTACCATCTCTGCAACACGATAATCTAAACTTGTGGTTTCAGTATCGAAAGCAAAGCGTTTCTCAGTAGTCAATCTTTGAAAGAGTTTTTCCCAATCCGCTGGTGTTAAAACGGTATGGTAAGTTGCCTTGCCAAGCTGATCATCTACACTAGTTTGAACCGCTTGGTCTTCGATTTTCGATGTTGCAGTACTCGGTTTTGCGATAACTTGACTTGATTGTTTATACGCAGCACTATTTGGATTGTTGGGATGATCTAGAGACTGAAGTTGATTTCTAAACTCAAGTTCGGTGTAAAGCTGACGTAACTCTGCAACATTTGGATCTCGGAGTTTAAGATCATCGTAGGTCAGATTCATGTCTAAGTCACAAACAATACTTGCTAGCTGATGATCTAGCGCAATACCATCTGCATTGTCTTTAATATTTTGGCCTACTTTGCCTTTAATTTTATCGACATTTTCAAGAATTCCGCCTATTGAACCATATTCATTCAGCAGTTTAGCCGCAGTCTTTGCCCCGATACCAGGAACGCCCATGATGCCGTCAGAGGCATCTCCCATGAGGGTTAAATAATCAATAATTTGGTTCGGCCAAACACCAAACTTTTCAAAAACGCCATTCACATCCATGGGCTTGTCTTTAAAACTGTCTTCAAGTGTCACTTTGTCCGTGACCAATTGAGCCATGTCTTTATCGCCTGTGGAAATCAAGACTTGATAGCCTTCTTTTTCTGCACGTTTTGCCAGCGTACCGATGATATCATCGGCTTCCGCACCAGGTATGGCATGGAGTGGGATACCTAAAGCACGAATTAAATTATGTAAATACGGAATTTGTTGAGCGAGTTCGTCAGGCATGCTCGGTCGATCCCCTTTATATATTGGGGAAAGTTGATGACGGAAAGTTGGTTCAGGTGTGTCAAAAATGACAGCCATGTGTGTAGGTTGAACACGACGCATTAATTTTTGGATAGCAGAAATAGCTCCGCGAATTGCGTTGGTTTGTAAACCTGTTGACGTCGTTAGCGGTGGTAGTGCGTGATAAGCACGAAATAAAAAATATGACCCATCGACCAAGACAAATGGTGGCATTGAAACGTTCCTAATCCAATTAACTTTTTTATTGTACGTGATTTTCAGCAGTTGCGCTGATACAAGATTTGCAATCAAGTGTACAGAATATGCGATGAAAAACGCAAAATGCCAATTCTTGCTGAGGTATCATCAATCTAGTTAAAAAGGAATGATGTGTATGCTGAAGCAACATAGTGAAATAAAAATGATTTGGTTGATGCTACTCATCATAGTAGCGATCAGTGCTTGGGTTCTAGCGTTGCCGATCATTACGTTTTTATGTGTTGCTGCATTGATCATAAGTGTTATGCAATATGCCCATCATGTTGAAAAACCGCTTACCAACATTGAGCAACAGACTCATTATTCGAAGCAGAATACATCACGATTGCCCTTATATATTTCGTCATTTCTTGCACTAATTGGCAGCTTGTTCGATTGGACATGGTTGGTTGGATTAGGTTTAACACTCTGGATTTATTTTTTTCTAAACTGGTTGCGCCAACTTGAGGGACGATTAATTCAAATCGGTGCTTTGCAGGAAAAGCTAATAAAACTAGATCGAGACGATCAGACCAGCACCACAAGTATTTTACAAGATTCAGAGGGAATCCAGACAAATCAGCAGCATGATTTGGGTTTTTGGATGCAAATCAGACGATGGATCTTTCATGGGAATCCTGTTCTCAAAGTTGCGATTACCGTCCTAGTGATTGGGGTCGTCTTATTATTGAGATATATGGTTGAACATTGGACCTTAAGTCTTTCAATCAAACTTTTGGCTGTTGCTGTCATCGCCGTCATATGTGTTGCCTTTGGTTATCATATACAGAAAAAAAACCGCGGCTTTGGTCTTGCTTTACAAGGACTGGGTTTTGCGGGATTGTTATTAAGTATTCTATTTGCTTATCAGTATAATCTGTTAAATCTCATTAATACGATTACGCTTTACAGCTTGAGCATGCTGTCGTTGGTCATGCTGATTTTAAAACAGCGGTCAGTGGAGCTTTCCCTGATGGGAGTTTTGGTTGCTTATATTGCACCGTTCACATTACCTCATGCAGATTTTTCCTCAGCTCAATTACTGTCTTATTATCTAGCGGTCAATTGTGTTGTAGGTGTAATTTGTACATTACATCCATGGAAAATACTCACTCAAATAGCGTTGCTGCTCATTATTGTTATCGGTGGTGGTTATGCCTTTTTGAATGGCGGTGTTGCAGAGAGATTCGTTTTATCCTGTCTAGTTATTGCACATGCGAGTGTATTTATTTGGTTGGGTTTCAGATTTAACCAGCTCGCTACACATCAAAATCAAGCTCATTTAGGTCAGCGTATTATTGACTCCGCATTGATGTATGTCAGTCCCTTGGTCGCATATGCATTTTTACATCTCATGTATTTAGATCAAACATCGGTTCAAATTGCCTTGTGTTTGGGTTTTGCATTGACTCACTTTGCGATTTTTAAAGTTGTGCAGCATGCGAAATTTGATACGGCGATTAAACAAAATTATTTAATGTTAGGTTTTATTTTTCTAAGTTTTGTCCCGCCGATCTTTATCCCACAAGTATGGAGTGTGATCGGGTGGATTTTTGAAGGACTGCTTATTTTAATGTGGGGTTTGCATCGTGAGTTTAGGGTAGGGCGAACATTAGGTTATGCGTTGTTAACAGTTGGATTATTTTCGTATGTATACTATTTGATCGAGTTAGCATCAATTCCAAATATCATCCCATGGTTACTAGGTCTAAGTTATATCCTTGCGATTGTGGTCTCCAATGTTGTCATGCGTTATCAAAAACAGCTGACACTGTCAGATAAAATTTTCCTGTCTATTTTTTCTTTTTTTGCGAGTCTTTTACTGCTTTATCAAGGTGTGGAAAGTTTTAGTGAACCGATGAGATTAATCTACACACTTGCATTCACAATTGCGATTTATTTTGCTGCTAATTTAGTCTTACAACCGCGCCAAGTAGTCTCATGGTCATGGTTATTACCAAAATGGTTGGGGCTGATTCCTATTGTAGTGTTCGCAGCTATTATGCTGATCGATCAATACACTCAAGGAGTCATCGTCTGGCAGTCATTTGGTGAGCAAGGCTTGTTTATCTTGGTTTGCTTGGGCCTGAGCTATCTGTGGTTAAAACCAATTTCAAATGCTCAGTACGAAAATGAATGGATCGCCTTTGGTGGACTCGCTTCTTTAGCTTGTGCCAGTGTGGGTGTAGTTTCAATGTCACCTATGATGGGAGCTGTTCTTTTACCTTTGATACTTTATGGCTATAGTGTTTCTAAAACAAAAGACTTGAATAAGCTTTGGTTAACTAAGACTAGCCTCATTTTATTGTTGTGCTGGATTGTCAGCTCACAAATTTGGGTGGTAGAACCCTTTTGGAAATATTTTATCCCAATCTTAAACCCTATTGATTTCGTCAGTCTGACTGGTTTGTGGGTGCTTATTCAGGTGCTTCGCAGTCAAATCAGAATGGGGCTAGAGCGAACACTTGGCGCATTCTTGATCTTACTCGCTGTGCTATGGGTAAGTAGTTATGTACTTCTTAGAGCCTTACATTTTTATTTTGCTACACCTTATAACCAGTGGATCATTTGGCAAGATTCTGCAGTGCAATTGGCGTTGACATTATTGTGGGTGGTCATGGCATTCATTGTGATGAAATATGCCGCTATCATCCATAATCGAGTGGTATGGATGTTTGGTGCAAGTATTTTGGCGATCGTGACTTTTAAGTTGGTGTTGTTAGATTTATCCCATATCGGCACTCTAAGTCGAGTTTTATCATTTTTAGGCGCGGGAGGATTAATGTTGATTATTGCGTACATCGCTCCAGCGCCAGAGCAAAAACGAGTAGAAGAGACTAATGCTTGATCCTGAGATCAAGCATTAACCTTAATTCATTATAATTTAGGCTCTCTTTTGATTTCCTTAGCATTGGCGTATTGGTCTATTTCCTCATCTGTTAACGAGGGTTGTGGAGGGCGATCAACAAAACCCATTTTAGGTACAGGAATTTCAATATGGTGATCAACAAAACCGTTTCGAATCCTCTCTTGCATTTCATCACGCACTTTTAAAAAGTTTTCCTGTTGGCACCAAATGGCGAATAACAATTCGATTGAAGATTCACGGAATGCGGTTACCGTTACAGCAGGTTTGGGATCTGCTAACACTAAAGGATAGCTGTTTGCCACTTTTAATAAAACTTCTCGTACTTTAATGATGTCTTCATGAAAGTTGATTGCAAGTGTAATGGGGATGCGCCGTATCGGGAATTTAGAAAGGTTGTGTACGGGAGCACGAATTAATTGCTCATTAGGTAAACGGACATAGACATTATCTTGAGTCAGTAATTTCACAGACAGTAAATCAATGGAGATCACTTCGCCTTCGATGGTATGTCCACGAATTAACGTAATTTGAATGGTGTCACCAATTTCAAAAGAACCTTCACCAATCAAGAATAAACCGCTAATCAAGTTCGTCGCAGAGGTTTGGGAGGCAAAACCCAGCGCTACGGTCAAGATACCAGCAGCACCTAGAAATACACTTAATTTAAAACCTGCTTCTTTTAAACTCGCCATCACAAAGATGAGGAAAATAAAATAAAAAATACCGCGCCGCCATACCAAACGCTGATGAGCATTAAATTTGGCGCCGATCGTTCTAACAAAAGTATTGGAAACGACTCGAGCAAAAAGGAATCCAATAAAGCAAAGCACAATCGCAATAATAATTTCAGTTAAGCGATCCGTATTGATATTGGTAAATATACTTTTGAGGCTATCAGCAATGGTGCCGGTAAGACTATCTGCCATATGCCCCCCTTAGAAGAATGAATCAAACATGTTAAATAAAGTACTACCTGGGGCACGTGCTGGATTGACATAAATTACATCACCTGCCAATGGTGGGGTGCGATTTTCAATACGAATACGTGCTGGTCGATCCATCCCTTCGTGAATGACTTTAATTTGTGACGTCCATAATCGCTCTGTACTTTCACTATAAAACAAAGGCAGGGCAGGAACAGGTACATTCATTCGATCGAAACGGAGTTGATGTCCACTGACATTGTGAAAGTCAATTGGAGTGACCGCACGAAATGCACGTGGACGAAGTTGTTTGAGTTCTGTGCGACCATCGACTGAAGTGGCGTAACACATTTCACCACTGCGTTGATCAGGACCGAACCATGTATCTTTAGGCATAATGACCGGTATATCGAATAATGGGGTCTTTTGACTTTCGACATAACCTGAAAGCCACAGAGGGGTACTAATATAAAGCGTGCCACGTTGACCAGCTGGAATGTAAATTGGGTCTACAGGACGGATCACCACAGATCGATCTGCAAGACGTGGTATCAATTGAATTTTAGGGTGAGTTTCCCTGAACATATAACGTTCAACATGTACTGGACGAGGAAATGAAAAATGGGGGTCATCCATTTCCTGCCACTTTTGTTCGTAGTCGTATTGAATTTGAGGACGGTAGTACTCCATGCGCCATTCTTGTAAGCCACGAGTGAGTCGAAAGAGCAATGAACCAAATTGCCAAGCACGCACTTGATTGAGTTCAAAATGCTGCTCACCCCACCACCTTAAAGTTGAAGGGTTTTGCTCAAGTTTCTGATCTAGAGACAATAGGGAATATCCTTAAATAAATTCATTAAAAAACTGTCTTCACGCTGTCAAATGCTTAGAGTACACTCGAGGTAATTTTAATCATGATTATCATCCCTTATGCAAGTACTTAAACAAATACAAATACCGTATAGTTTTGCAAAAAAGCATGGCGTTTTGTTGCGTTATGAAGGGGATCAAGTTTTTATTGTCCGTCGTCAAGATACAGCTTTGGTTGCTTTGCAAGAAGCACGCCGTTACGTGGGGCGTACAGCCCAATATCAATTGGCGACTGAACAAGATTTTAGTCAGTTACTCAGTTCAAGTTATGCTGGCGAGACAGGCGAGTCTCAGCAAGTGGCTGCTGGTTTAGAAGATCATCCTGACTTGTTAAGTTTAGCCGATCAAGTACCTGAAGCAGAAGATCTGATGGATCAGGAAGACGATGCTCCGATTGTTAGATTGATTAACGCATTATTGTCCGAAGCCATTCGAGTGAGTGCATCAGATATACATATTGAAGCTTTTGAAAAAAAGTTATCGGTTCGTTTACGTGTTGATGGGCAACTTCGAGAAATCGTGCAACCACGTCGTGAACTTGCCCCATTGTTAGTTTCACGTATTAAAGTAATGGCAAAACTTGATATTGCTGAAAAGCGAATTCCTCAGGATGGTCGTATCTCTTTACGACTGGCTGGTCGTGAGGTGGATGTCCGTGTTTCGACTTTACCCTCTTCACATGGTGAGCGCGTAGTAATGCGTCTTTTAGACAAGCAAGCAGGTCGTTTAAATATGACCCATTTGGGTCTGATGAAAGATGATTACGAGCGATTAACCCAATTAGTGCATCGTCCTCACGGTATCATTCTCGTGACCGGACCGACAGGTTCTGGTAAAACGACGACACTTTATGCTGCACTCTCGGATTTAAATGATGGATCTAAGAATATTTTGACCGCGGAAGATCCAATTGAATATCAACTTGAAGGTATTGGACAAACTCAGGTTAACACTAAAGTGGATATGACATTTGCGCGTGCATTGAAAGCGATGCTTCGTCAAGATCCCGATGTGGTGATGGTGGGGGAAATTCGAGATTTAGAAACTGCAGAAATTGCTGTGCAAGCATCTTTGACGGGTCACTTGGTATTGTCGACGTTGCATACCAATACTGCGATTGGTGCAGTGACGCGTTTAAAAGACATGGGAATTGAGCCATTTCTTCTGTCGAGTTCTTTAATTGGTGTGATTGCGCAACGATTGGTTCGTACTTTGTGTTCGCATTGTCATAGTTGGCGTGCCGCGGATGACTTTGAAAAAGAAATTTTTAAGAATGTCCATGATGGTATTGCGCTCAATCTGCCTCAACCAGAGGGGTGTGAACATTGTGCGCATACAGGTTTTAGTGGTCGTACCGCCATTTATGAAATCGTCCCTGTTGATGATGGAATGCGCCGTCTGATTCACGGGAATGCTGCAGAGTTTGAAGTTGAAAACTATGCTCGCCAGCAGTCAGGTTCGATACGTGATGATGGATTACGAAAGGTGCTTGAAGGTAAGAGTACATTAGAGGAAGTACTTCGAGTAACAAACGAAGCGGCGGAGTGATTCAGAGATTATTTAATAATTCTCGATAAAACGAAGAAGCGCTGATTTGAAATTAAGCCCGAAAGCTGAGGATTCAACAAAAGAGCCCAATCGGAGATGAAAGGGCTTCTTTTATATGGTTAAACAACTGATTTTAAATGGGTTCTAACATGAACTTAACCTACAACGCTAAAAAAGCTGAGATGCAATATGCATATCAGCGTGATTTTTAGGATTGAAACAACTGGATCAAAAAATCACATTCAAGGTCACATCAATATTGCCACGTGTTGCATTTGAATATGGACAAACGATATGAGCAGCATCTACTAGCTTTTGAGCTTGCTCTTTATCCAAGCCTTCCAGATGAATATTTAAAGTGGCTGCTATTCCAAAACCAGTTGGAATAGGACCAATACTCACTTCACCTTCAATATAAGCATCTGGTGTGATTTTCAATTTATCGCGGTTGGCAACAAATTTCATCGCACCTAAGAAACATGCAGAATAACCAGCAGCAAATAATTGCTCTGGATTTGTTCCACCACCGGGACCACCCATTTCTTTTGGTACACCGAGCCGAACATCTAAAATTTGATCTGATGATGTAGCACGACCATCACGCCCACCAGTAGCTTTTGCATGTGCGGTATAAACAACTTTTTCTAATGACATGATTCCTTCCAGATAGAGTATAGGTGAATATCTATACTCTCTGATTTAAAAGGAATGATAAGCGGTAATTTTGTAAAGCTTGGTATTCAATTTTTTATGTGTGAGCAGGTTAAAGCTGAATAAGTTTACGATGCTGAATTAATGGCATCGATTCTCTAATTTTTTTCTGTTCATCGATGTCAAACGGAACTGTAATCATTTGAGCACCTTCTTCAGAGATGATATCTAACAATTGACCACGAGAATTCGCAGCACCAGAGTGACCCCAGGTTTGTCTTTTTTCACCGTGCCACCCTTGTTGAGCTGAGCCTAAAACTTGGCATTGACTATCCATGGCACGAGCTTGTAAAAGTAATTGCCAGTGCATTTGACCTGTCGTGTAAGTAAAAGCAGAAGGTGCTGTTAAAATATTTGCGCCTTGTGCGCGCAGCTTTAAAGCAAGTTCAGGAAAACGAAGGTCATAGCAGACCATTAAACCAATATTGCCAAATGGAGTTTTAGCAATGACGGTTTGATCACCTGGTTCAAAAAACTTAGATTCTTGATATCCACCTACCGCATCACCGACTTGAACATCGAATAAATGAATCTTGTCATAACGTGCTTCTGTCTTTTCAGGGCTAATACAAAGACTGGTTGTTCTGACACGACCATCTGGCACAATGGTGCCGTCTGGGCGAAAAGGACAGGGGAGTGTCCCAGCAACAATCCACATTTGATATTGATGAGCAAGTTGTTCTAAACGAGATTGTATTTCTTCAAATCGTTCAGCAGTCTCACGCTGTTTGCCTGCCGCAAAACAAACGAAATTCTCCGGGAAAACGATCAAGGAGGCCCCTTGATTCTTACTTTTTGCTAACAATGATTCAATGACTTGAAAGTTATTTTCAATATCATTTTGGGAGTTCATTTGGGTGACAGAAAGTAAGGTTGTCATGAGGTTCTCCTTAAGCGCTCAGTATGCTTAAGAGAATATCAGATGCTGTGATCGATGGTATCTTGTTGTTGTTCTAATTGTTTAACCAAAGGTTCGAACATATTTTGGTTATCAGCATTTAATTTCATTAATGTACGATGAGCATCTAATACAGTTGAAAGCATTGCATTATGTGTGATGTGTTCGTCCAATAAAGCGCGCGTGCACACATTCGGATCTCCGCAATAGTTTAAAATTACGAAAACCTGACCAAGACCCATACTGTTCGCAAGTGTAGTGATATCTGGGTTAGTAGATAACATAACAGCTTGAACTTGATGCACTTGTTTGAGCTTTAATCCAAGTTTTGCGAGGATTCCAAGCACAGTACTGTCTATGAATGTAGTTTGGGTTAAATCAACAATTGCGCCTACGACGTTTTGTTGTTGTTCAATCCGAGATAATAATTTATCAAGGCTTATACAAGATTGAGCGCGCACTTCTCCAATGAGTTTGAAAATGTGCGTACCATCCAAGCTTGCATATTCAACATGACCTGTTGACATATAAATGCCATTTGCAGAAAGGATGCTAAAATTATCACATAGCGCAAGTCGATACTCAAGTAGTCTTCAGTCGTAGATCGATTTATAAACAGCTACACTATTGATTATTAACTTAATTTAGACGTTGGAAGCTGAGTATTGCAATATCATCTGCAACATGTTCAGGAACTTCGAATGATTGATTTTGCAAGTGATAGACCAATTGTGTGAATTGTTCATTCAATCCACCATCAAAAGGTTCAAGTGCACCATCTGAGCAAATAATAAAACGAGCTCCACGATTCAACGTACATTCAAACTCTTCAATTTCGAGATCTTCAGTAAGACCTAAGGGAAAGCTGCTGGTGTTGAGGATGCGAGCATCCTGATTAGGTTCAAAGATAATTGCTGGAGGGTAATGCCCTGCGCTTGACCACTTAAGCTGGTGGGTCTCTAGATTCAATGTGCCTGCAATCATTGTAATATGCTTTTCGATGTTCTCTTGTAAAAGCATGCCATTAAGTTTTTTGAGGAGTTCTCGTGGGGTTTTCGATCTACCGTGAAATGCAGCCATCCAAGAGGTAAGAAGTGAGCTTGTTACACCATGTCCAGAAACATCAGCGAGATAAAATAAGATTTCACGATCACTGAGTTTCCAATAATCATACCAATCACCAGATAAGTAAGCTGACGGTTGAAATAAAGTCTCGACTTTATAATTAAGTAGGTCGATTGGGTTGGGTAATAGTTTTTTTTGTAATTCGGCTGCGGAGGGCAGGTCGCGGCTGTCCTGATTACGTTTGTATTTTGCTTCAATTTTAGCAATCGATTTTGCGAGGTCTTTTGGAAGACGATCCCAAATCCAGCCAGCGAGTGCACCAAGTTCCCATGCTTGCGAGAGTTGAAGTCCCTCATCTGCATGACCTATCACGATCGTAGGGAGGGTCCATTTATATTGCAGAAAATCATTAACATCACTAATGGCAATGATGGTTGAATCGTAAAGATGAAGATCATCTATATGAATCATTTGTAAACTCGGCAGAGCCTCTAGAACGCTATCTAGAAGATGGATGTCACGAGTGGGTTGAATGAAATACATAGATGAAAGAATCAATCCTAAATGCTTTATTTATAAAACTATCTTAGACGAACTTATATCGAACGCCAAGTTAAAGTCTAAAAACAGAAGATTTAGACTTTAACTTGCATATGGTTTCTATTCGGATTCCATAGACTCATCCATGAAGGATTCATCATCTGAAAAATCATCTTCAATAAATAGTCCAGAACCCGTTTCTAAACCGCGTTTTTCAGCAATAACATAGTTTTTTCGTTGTAAGTAGGCATCACGCATTGCTGCATACTTGTCACCTTGCAAGACTTGTTCAATCTCTAAAAGTTGAGCACGTGTATCTAATGCGCTAAGTGCCCAGTCACTATAATAGATGCGATCATGACCATCGAGTAAATATTTTTGAGGGCGTGCCTGACTATCCACTACGCGACCAACAGTATCACGGAGGGTGCTTGGTCCCATAAAAGGAAGAACGAGGTAAGGACCAGAAGGGACACCGTAATAGCCTAGAGTAGTTCCAAAATCCTCATCTTCCATTGGGAGAGATAAGCGACGTGCAGGATCAGCGAAACCAAGCGTTGTAATTGTATTTAATGTAAAACGACCAAACGTTTGTGCGGCACGTTTAAAGCGACCTTGAGCAACCTGATTTACAGCATTCCATGGCTCACCCAAATTGTCTCGGAAGCCACGTACTGAATCTCTAACTTGTTCTGGAACTTTATCAGCGTACTGCACGGCTATGGGGCGCAAGACATTTTGATCGACAACATCATTAAATGCGTAGATTTGTCTGTTTAAAGGTTGAAGTGGATCTTTTTCATTTTCAGGTAATGCTGCTGTTGCATTGACTTTGAAATTATCAATTTTTAAATTTTTTAAATCTTTGATAGATCCATTGGTGTTAACTGAATTTTCTAAAGCTGGTTGTGAAGCCTTAGCAATATCGTTGTTTAAAGGCTGGTTATTATCATTTGAGGTAGACAACTTATCAGATGTTGATAATGCAGTATCGTCAGCAATTTTATTGCCTGCAATCTCAGGTTGTTTGGCGTAAGCGGGTGCTGCTAAACCAATACTTAACATACTGACCCAAATAAGTTGAGAGTACTGCATAAAAACATCCTAGAATAAAAGCTGAATATTAGTCTTATTAAATAAATAGTAAGTACGAACAGAATAACGCCATTATAGCGAGAGTTGAAAGCAGTTTACTAAAGTATATTTGCACAAAAAATGTGAATTAACCGTGAAAAAAGAGTGATTTTGTAGAAAATATAATCACTTGTTAAGAAAATATAATTAAATTTTAAAAAAGAGGTTGCATTGGGGGAGGAATACTGTAGAATGCACATCCATCGGCGGTGATGTTGATTAAAACTTGTTGAAAAACAAGGGTTTAGCTGAATAGGTTGGATCTAAGTTTTGAGAATAAGTTAGAAAATAAATTAACATTGCTAGTTGACTTTCTGAAAAGAAAGGGTAATATAGCCGACCTAGCTTGATGCTGACGAAGCATTAAGAAGATCATTAAGAGATTATGAAGAACAACTTGTGTGGATTTTTACTGGTTGATTGATCGATATATATTATCATTGATAATTGGTAGAAATTTCTCGAAGTTTATTTGAGCAAATTTTTTGTCAGTAATTGATGAGCCAAGATTGGTACCCTTTAGGTACTATTGAT